>JBJELU010000061.1:0-3008 GCA_051879355.1 Oliverpabstia sp. | reverse complement strand
TAGGGGACGGGTTCATAGACACGAATAGTGTCTATGAACCCGTCCCCTAGTCACCGCTAGTCACCGTCACCCCCTAGTCACCCCCTCTATTTCACCTGTAAGATATAAGTTCCTGTACTTTCGTCCCGGAATGCGATTTCTCCCAGTCCCTGTAGCATCACTTCATTCAGATCCGGATACTTCTCCCGTTCCATTTTTCCCACAAAGATATATTCTACCTCATATTCTTCCAGAATACTCCGAATCAATGTTTCATCCGATGATGTATACACTGCTTCCACCAGTCCCACTCTCTGATTCAGATCTTCGATACCTCCGCGCCAGAGCCATTCATGGACATACCAGCCGAGAATCGTGGGGAGCCCGGTCATAGCGGAAACCCTCTCATAATCAGAATAACTATCCCCATTTGCCTCCAGTACCACCGAATTTCCCTCCACATTCGCATTTAGCCAGCGAATCGCAGATGCATCCTGAGAAAAACTTTTTTCCAGAAAAGCAGTGGCATCCAGTCCCTGGTATTTTTCTTTGTCCCACACCTGGCCAAACCAGGAGTGCACTGCTGTGCCAATATAACAGCAGCACCCGGCAAAACAAAGAAATCCCACAGAGAGCAGTATTTTTCTCAGATAGCATTTCCTGTCCATCCACAGTCGGACAAAGGCATACGCCATGAGTATTCCAAACATGGTAAATGCCTGATAGGTCAGCTTGAACATGGTATTGGAACGGGCAAATTCTTTTTCATAAATATCTCTCACATATACTACTTCCGGAATTATAATCAGGCCCAGAGCGGAAAATCCCAGTATCATACCGAAAAAGTCCGGAAAATGAGGCATCTGTTGTTCCTTTTTCCACCGCCGAATCACACAGAACATAAAACATAGGGTCACCACAATCTGCAGCCCCCAAATCAGCCACCACTGATAAGGGCGGGAATGATTTTGCGCCAGGGCAATACCGCTGACCATAGTTTCAAACTGCAGCGTAAAGGGCAGCGCAAATACACTTCCCAGAATAAATACCTGCAGCGCGTGAACAACACTGACCATCGCAGTCAGCCGCAGACGGCCTTTCAGGTTTTTTTCCTGTTCCAACCGCAGCCAGTTACTGTAAATCACACCCAGACCACCCATCACATAATAAATTACAAAATCCCAGTAATTGGTCCAGTGGAATAATCCAATGAAAAATGCAAACAGCCATACATAAGGTTCCAGCAAGATTTTCACGCACCATCGTTTCCCCTCATATAGAGAAATCGGATGCCTCCTGGCATGCTGTATCATAGCATAGATCAGGCAGATAACCACCAGCACAAACATGACATTGACCACATGGGCATGCAAGTCCCCCAGTACAAAGGAGTATGAAGGAAATTCATGAATGGTTTTATCCTGTTCGGCCGGATAATACCCAATATATCTGGTAGAATTGGGAAACCAGTAGGTATAATCTCCTTTCGGCAGATCAAAAATTTCCCGTATCCAGGGCAGAACTTTTCCAATCACCACATAATGCATATTTCCTGCCAATGATACACCTGCACCTGCCAGAATACCCCCCAGCACTGCTGCACCTTTGACATTTTTCTCTTTCCTGTAATCCAGAATCATCTGACGCACCAACACAAACGGAAGTGCAAAAGCAAAACCCGCCACCAGCGTGCGCATCAGATGATATGTCTGCGCCACCTGCGTCCCTGTAAGTTTCGTCAGAAACACTGCAAAATACTGACCGCCATAATAATAGTTCAGATTTTCCCCCGCATACCACAAATCCTTAGCCGGAAGAGTCTCGCTTCTCATCATCGCCATCATAAAGCCATAATCCATAAACTTTTCCGTTCCATAAGCGGCAGGGCGAAATCCCGCAAAATAAGTCCAAAGCAAGAAAAAGAACGTAAAAATCAATTCACCGTCCAGAACTGCACTAATCTTCCCCTGAAAAAATGAGGTTCGCCCCCAGATTCCCCAGCAGATCACCGCCAGGGATACTGCCAGGAACAGGCAGGTATTCCCTGTGAATTTCGCCGCCTTACAACACACCAGCAGCCAGACAATAAAACCGGAACAGGCAATTCCCAGAACTTTCGATATCATCCAACCGCCATCCAGAAAAGAAGAGCACAATTTTCCGGTCAGCGGGAGAACTGCCATCCCCAAAAGAACAGCTGCTATCCACCATTTAAGGAAGCTGACACTGTCACTTCCCAGCAGCCATCTGCTGCATACCAATAGGAACAAAAGAAAGATTCCCCGGATACCTGCTTTACATTTATTCTTCATAATTACCTCACGTTATCATATTGTGTTTCTCAGTTTCAGGAAATCCCCCACGGATTGATAACCTATTTTCACAATTTTTTTCATATTAATAGAATTCTTTCCTCCCTGCCGGGGACGAAAGGTAATCGGAAAATACTGCACCGGCATGGAGGATTTCGTATAGATCACTGTCATCAGCACATTGGACAAGGGATAGTCTGCCGGTATTTTTTGAATCACTTTTTCTAACTGTTCGCTCTGCATGAGGCGAAAAGGGGTATTGGCATCTTCCACCCTGCATCCGAAAATTACTCTCAGAACCAGCCTCAGAACTCTTGTCACCAGAATTCTCTGCCAGCCATCCTGCCGGTTCTTCCTGCTTCCGATCAGCAATCCTCCCTGATTTCTTTTTTGCCACAGCTGCCAGAACTCCTCCGGTATCGTCTGACCATCCGAATCCGTCTGAAATACATAGTCAGCTCCCTCTTCCAAAGCACAGCGATACCCATAAAGCACCGCCGCTCCGTGTCCTTTATTTACTTTCTCCACAGAGCGCAGACAGGGATACTCTTTCTGTAAATTTACCAGTTTTTTCTGAGTTCCGTCCGTACTTCCGTCATTCACAATAAATAACCGGCTGTCTTCACCGATTTTCGTCACAATCGGATGCCACTGCCGGACAACACTTTCAATATTAGCTTCTTCATTATATGCCGGAATTACAATTACCAGCCGTTC
>JBJELU010000060.1:0-3054 GCA_051879355.1 Oliverpabstia sp. | reverse complement strand
TGGTGCCGGACTCGGAATCGAAGATTGCTTCTATCATGTTGATATAAATCTGATTTGTTTGGTTTGGTGAAAAATGTACCCTCTTTTGTACCCTCAGTCCCTTTTGCTGCGAAAAAGGAATCAAACCCGGAAATTGGGAGATGAGGTGAAAAGGGGGACGCATATCCTGGTCCATTTCAGTATGTGTTATCTCTGGTTTTTGCCGTTTCTGCTGTTGTATACCCACTCAGCAATAAACTGTTCCGCGGGTAGTGGAGGTGCATAGCGGTATCCCTGCAGATAGCTGCTTCCTTTCTCTGTCATGAACAACTCCTGTGATTCGGTTTCAATGCCTTCGGCAATGATATCAATACCTAACCGACGAGCCAGCTCAATAACATTTTCTACTATATGCCCGGAGATTTCATCCACGCCGACCATTTGTACAAACCCTTTGTCGAGTTTGATGTAATCGACAGGAAACGACTGCAGGTAGCTGTGGGTTGCATAGCCAGTACCAAAATCATCCAGAGCAAACAATACTCCCTGTTGATGTAATTTCGCAAATAACGCTTTTGATTCTGCTGTGACGGATAGCTGGTTTCGTTCTGTCAGTTCCAGAACCAGTTTCACTTTCCCTTTCGGGAAGGTGGATAGAAACTTTATACAGCTATCTTCCAGCCCCGGGGACAGAAAATGCGCTGGTGAAATATTGATCCCAATATGAAATTGATCTGGTAAAAAATGTGCAACAGGATTAAGGCTATGTTCGACCTGAGACATCAACTGTTGCGTTATCGGGGCAATTAATCCGGTGGACTCTGCCAGCGGGATAAACTGATCTGGTGGGATAATCCCGCTGACGGGGTGATGCCAGCGAATCAGTACTTCGCAGCCGGTCAGCTGGTGATTTTTAGCTGAAATGATGGGTTGAAAATAAGGTCTGAACTCTCCGTGAGCAAGTGCATTTTTCAGCATATCGAGCGGGGTGGATGGACGACGGCGGGACAGCAGAAAGGCTGTGAGTATTCCACCGAAGATGGCAACAGGGAACATATACCAGGCCTGTCTCCAGGCGTAGATAAGTTGCATTTTCACCGGGATGGTATAAATCAGGGAGAACGGATATTTTTTTGAATGACTTTCTTTTTGTATGCCGCTGTCGTCCGGGAGCAGAGTGACATTTTTTCCGCTGGCTGACAGGACCGTGTTTCCCAAACGGAATTGTATTGCAGGAACCGCATGAACCACAGAGATGATGTCCTGAATAAAATAATAATCCGTGGCGGTAATGACCGTACCGTTTTTGTAAGGTGTTTTTAACAGGATCCAGGGCAGAGTACCTGTATCTTCAGGAAAACGAATCAGCATATCGTGCCGCCACCGTTCCTTTTCAGCAACCGGACCGACAGGCAAACCGGGGTGGGTGCTGCAAAATACAGCCTCTTGTCTTGCCAGGCTTAGTGCACGAAGTTGGGGGCGCTTCAGCAGCAGATTGCTTAATTCACGCTGAGTATCTGCGTTACAGTTATTCAGAAGCAAATGTTCTGCTTCCGGGCTGATGCTGTTGTTCTGATTGAGAATGTTTTCTATATAGCCAAGTGCGAAATTAACTCTGGTCTGGCTGTCATTCACCAGCTCTGCTTTTTTCCAGAAAAATGTCAGCAGAACAATGAACAGAAATACCAGGCCACCTGCCACCATAGCTGGAGTATGTTTTTTTACAAATAATCTGGAAAACATGGTTTTTTGCTCTGAATGACGCCAGATTTATCAGAATGTTTTTGTGTATGTACTGAGTCTGTGCTTTGGGTTAAACGGACGATAAGGTTTCCGGATAGTATTTCGCAATAATATCATTCAGCCTGTCAACCAGTTCTGGTTTCCTGAACGTGATGTGCGCGGAGCCTTTCTTAAAGTATCTGATGCTGAACATCTCATCTTCATAGCACTCTTTACCCTGAACAGACCGGATGTGATCATCCAGATGAATGGTGATGTTTTCCCGGTTGTCGGGGATCGGTTTACCGCTGAACAGGTGCAACATTCTTTCCAGATCGGCGAGTCGGTCAGCCTGTTGCCCGGTGATAAGATGAAATCCCCACCGGTCCCACCTTACCAGGTTGTTAATGATAATTTTACTGCCAAATTTACAGGGGCAATTAGTTTTGTAATTCCAGCTCAGTCCCCTGAAGACGTTGATCACCCCTCGCTCAAACACTTCATCTTTGTTCTGGTGCAGTTGTTTAAATGTGCTCAGAATGTTCGCTTCGCTGATTTCCGGAAAATTATCGTATTCCAGTGACCGGTACCATGTCTCACGGGCCTGCGCATCCATTAATGACAGCATCCCGGAACGTTGCATCAGGTCACGCCAGATTTCGCGATCGAGATTGCGGGTGATGGCTTTCATTGCCGTTTCAGGTTTTTCCATCAGCCAGCAACCGCAGCGAAAATCCTGTTTCATCGCCCAGTCCAGTGCGGTTTTACCGCCAATACTTTCTGTCATTGCTGAGATTTCTGCCAGTTGCCGGGTAAGTGTGTCGATTTGCAGCAGCGTACTCTTTCGTACAGCCAGAATGTGGCGGATACTGGTTGAGCAGATAACGTCCGTATGCCCGTTGACCACTTCCGGACGGGGGGCTGTGATTTCAGACATAATCGATATTCCTTTTTGCAGATAAATGAAAACGCCAGCCCTGTTCAGGCTGGCGTCAGTGGAATGAAGTCTGGTGAGTAAGACTCACCGGTTCTGTTGCAGAAGCTGCAGTTGGCGCAGGGTACGGATATCCTCCCTGGCCTGTTCAATACAGGGCAACAGTGCTGCCGAATCCGTTTTATCCTCATCGTTGTCAAAGATAATTTCCGATTCGCAGTCAATATTGTCCTGCAGCCACGCAATGAGGATATCCAGCGCTGTTTCAGTGGTTAATGGCATCACGCTCTGTATCACTGTATTGTCTTCCGGCAACTGATGAGGGCTGGCAGAAGTTGCCGGTGTTTCTGTAGCGTCACGTTCATCCACCACGCGGAGTGAATAACCGTTTTCAGCGACTTTGTTAATCAGTTCAGCGA
>JBJELU010000059.1:0-3063 GCA_051879355.1 Oliverpabstia sp. | reverse complement strand
TGATTAATCAGTTGACGAGAATCTGCATAATCCCGCTTCCTGTAAAGGAGCCAGCAACCGGATGACTGATATCGTTCAAATGATAAGTGGATGTGACGGCAAGCGTTTTGGTGCCGCTTATGTGGAATGTATCTTTATATTTATCTCCGTTTCCGTCGTTAAAGAGCAGCTCACAAACACCTCCATCTCCGCATCGGGTAAAATTTTCAGTTTTTCCTGATATTGTGTGACTCCCTGTCAGCTTCACAGAGACAGAAGTTCCCTCACGACAGGTAAGATTGACGTTATAGGGTCGGGTTTTGTTTTTGTCGGCAAGCCTGCCTGCCATTTCACCGTGAGACAGATTTATGGATTTCGTACTGATATCGCATTTAGAAATTACTGTGACACGTGCATTAATATATTTATTCGGTACAGAAAGAACATCTGAAATAATGCTGCTGCCAGGATATGTTGAACCTGCTTGTTTGTGTTCCTCATAAGCGTATTTATAGGGTATGGATACATTATATACACCTGCAGGCACGGATTGTCTGGGAATGGTCATTTTTATGGATGCTGCGGGTGCCCACCAGTCGACCAGAGTGCTGCTTCCCAGAGTCCAGCACTCCCCCAAAGGTGTGTTTTTGGTTATCTGATTCACTGCCATTGAGTATGTTGCGGGATAAGAGAAAGCAGGTCTTTCCCATCCTCCCCCTAGAACCGGTTCAGCTCTGAATTTCAAACCGCCACTTTGAATTGATTGTGCGGGAACGGCTATCCATCCTACTTTTTGTTGTTTTGCAGGTAATGTACCGGGGCCTCCGGAACAGATAGTACGAATCACTTTCCCTGAAGAAATTCCACTCAGTGAAGATGGCATGGAAGTGGTGACCGAAACGGTATAGTCGTCATAAGTGACATCAATATCCCTGAACACATCATTTTTAGGCTCAAAAAGAAACCATCGGTAGTTAGCATGAACAGATGAAGAAACTGAGATGCCAGTCAGTGCTAACAGAAAAATTATTTTTTTCATTACAATCTCTGCCATAAAAAGAATACACTGCGGCAGTTGTAATATGATTACATCAGGAAAAATGAATTTAAAGAACTCAGATTACAACAAAACTATAAGAAATCATTTATTTTTATCAGGGCCATATGTTAACGGCGAAATACCTGGGGGCGCAGGGGATCGTAACCAGTTCCGGGGATTAACTGTGTCTGCTTAAGGAGGGGCTGTGTCGAAAGGTCGGGCGGACAGCCCGACCAGAGTATCAGAAGTAGTACTTGAGGCCTGCAGTGGTTATGAAACTGTAATTTTCAATACCTGCGCCATTCTTGATGTAGTCATAAGTGTTATCATTATGGTCATAAAGTGCTGTATCACCTTTCTTATTAGTGACCCGATTCCACGTACCTTCAACATAAACTTTTGCATTCGGCGTTACATAATAACCAGCGTTAATGGCTACAGAGTAGTAATTCTGGTCTTTGACTTTTTCTCGATAGGTGATTCTTTTACTCGGGTCATAATGCTCATCATTATCAGAGGATTCCACCCAGCCACTGTATTTAAATGTGCCCCCCAGTTCAAAATCTTCATAACGGTAACTGCCCGTCAGGCCAATATAGGGCATTTTAAAACGCTGTTTGTAGCCTATGGCTCTTTCTCCGTCCGGGAAGGTGCCGGTTGTATCTCTGAATCCATCATCAGAACTGTAGATATAGGAACCGCCTCTGGCGGTGAAGCTGTAACGGCTTTCCTGATACCCCGCCATGAGGCCAAGGCGGTAATCGGGTTCATTTAAGATCCATCCTTTAACATTCAGGTCAAATTCGTTGGCAAAATTAAGGCGGGTATCAGGATGCCTGCTCTCATCTGTCCAGATGTCCGGTTTATCTGAATCCTGCCAGTCACGGTCAACCATATTTCCCCCTTTCTGACCGAGGGTTGTCCAGCCTGATGCACCAACAGACAAACGGGGGAGCAGGTCCCAGTTAATGGTGCCTTTAATAATAGCGGCGTTGCTGTATTTCCAGTCCAGTTGACTGACTTTCCGTCCTTCCTCTTCAGGAGCGTAAACTCGCTCTTTGGTTTTACCGCTCAGTGTTCCCAGACTCAGTTCTGTGCTGACCTTTTCAGGGGTAAAAGCGAAAGGTTCAGTGGTGGCCAGAGCATTGAGTGCAATGGGAGCAGAAAATGCCATTACCAGAAGTTTTAATCGCATAATAATTGACTCCTTTCAGTCTGATTGATCAGACAAATATTCGGTGGTTTTTTATTTTTCCGTCAATTGTGAAACATTGTTTTGTTTGACTTTTGTTTAAAATAATTGCTCCCGGTGCAAGAAATCAGAAAATTTCATTTGTCACGCCATTGATAATTATCATGTTAATTGCAGCGATTTGTTTGAATTAAATATCTGTATTCTGTTATCACCAGGAATGAAAAACCTGTGCCTGTGTTGACATGCAATAGGGTTAATTTTTTCTTTTATAAAAAGAGTTTATCGCTGACTCATCTCCTGCCCTTACGCATTCTGTACGCACCGTTTAACTCTGAAGGAGGTGCGTATGCGTTCTTTTCCGGCACCATCCCGCCGTGCCGGCCGTCTGGCCGGTGCTGCGGGGATGCTGTTTCTTTCCACCTTTGCCATATCCGTTCAGGCGGCTGAACAGGATGAACTGGCCACTGCCATGCGCCAGCTTGACCAGGTGCAGGCGGCGCTGGAGCGGGCCCGGGTGGCCGCTGTGCAGTCCGGCTCGTCTGAGTCATCCCGTTACTTCTTTGATTATCCCCGGGCGCGTGCCGATCTGGAGACCATTCGTGATGGCATTGACCGCTATCTCACGCCTTCCCGGGCCCAGCCCCGCACAACGTCAGCCGTGAACGGGCACTACCGGCGGGAGCGTCCCTGATGGGCATGTCTGTCATGCAGTCCTCCGCCTTTAAAGCAGCATCCGGGGAAATGGATATCAGTACCCTGCATCTGCTGTCACTCGGGCTGCTTTTTGCCGTGCTGTTTCTCTGGGCGGCCTGGGCGCTGCTGGATGTCTGGGCGGGCTGGAGTAATGAGA
>JBJELU010000058.1:0-3077 GCA_051879355.1 Oliverpabstia sp. | reverse complement strand
CACTTCCTGTCCTTGCTGTTCTACCCTCTAATAGATAAATTCAGGTGAAATAGAGAATTGCAAAAGAATTTGAGAAACTGAACAGGTAGTGCAGCTCATGAAAATGTGGTATGATTATTGTCAAGATACGAGAACATCCAGAGGTGAAAAAAAGAGTGGATAGAGAAGAAATCTTTGAATATGTGAAGAAGCAGTATGGAACAATACCGGAATATTTGTGGAGCAGTTCTCCGGATAGTGCAGTGCTTCGCCATCATAATGGAAAATGGTATGCGGTGATCATGAATGTTGAGAGATCCAAACTTGGATTGGATGGAGATGATACCGTGGAAATTATAGATGTGAAATGTGATCCGGAAATGACAGGAATGATTATCCAGACCTATGGTTTTCTGCCGGGCTACCACATGAATAAGCAGCATTGGATTACGATTTTGTTGGATGGAACAGTAGGAGAATCGAAAATATTGGATTTTCTGGATATGAGTTATGATTTGATTGATGGATTGCGGAAATGATAAGAAGATTTGAAAATAAGGATTTGGATCAGGTAATGTCCATATGGCTTCAGGTCAATATGGAGTCACATTCTTTTATAGAGGCAGATTATTGGAAAAATAATTATGAAATGGTCAGAGAAATGATTCCAAAAGCTGAAGTATTTGTGTCAGAAGAAAATGGACAGATCAGAGGATTTATCGGTTTGATTGATACCTATATTGCAGGGATTTTTGTAAGAGCAGCGGAACAATCGAAAGGTGTCGGGACGGGGCTGCTTCATACCGTTATGAAGTCACGAGATAATTTGCGGTTGAATGTTTATAAGAAGAATATGAGAGCAGTGTCATTTTACCAGCATTATGGATTTCAAATTAAAAATCAGGAAATAGATGAAAGTACATCAGAGGAAGAATACACGATGGAATGGCATCGTTAGGTGGGAGGTAAAAAGGTATTAGTGCAGCTGATGTATAATTTGAAGATCGTTGAGATGAAAATGCATAAACACTTGATTTTGCCATATGCACCATAATGGTGACAAGGTATTTACAGGTGGTGCTTGATGTTGTTTCTGCTATAGGTGATACTAAAATCACATCTGCAGATGAGAAAAAATGAAAGGAGCAGATTTGATATGGTCGAATTTGGCGAACAACTAAGAAAAGCAAGGGAAGCAAAAGGAATGACACAACAGTCTCTTGCAGAACAATTATATGTAACGAGGCAGTCAGTTTCCAGATGGGAATGTGGAGACAGATATCCCGATCTGCTTACCACAAAGAAAATATCTCAGATCTTAGAAGTAAGTCTTGATGACCTATTATCTGGAAAGGAAATGACAAAATTAGTAGAAAGAAATCCGGTTATTGAAAACAAATTGGCAAATAGTATAATGATTGCTTTATATGCATTCATAGTATTTTCATTTTTGATAACAGTAGTGGACATTATTATCAGATTTCCATTGCAATCAGGAGCAATCGATTATAGTGACATTCAGGTTATTGTAATTAATGTTTTAGGTCTTATTATTCAGATAGCGTTTTTTGTTTATGGACTAATTCATGCTATAAGAGGGACATTGTCCCCAATTAGAATGGGAATTGTAATTGTAGCCTATTTTATAGCTATGTGCATAACCGGATCCGATAATATTTCAAGAGGTGCAACCTGGCAATTAATTTCACTTGCCGTGATGTTAATCATCCCGAATATGTTAGGTGCTGTAGCATCATTTTTGTATTTTATCAGTGCGAAAAATAATAAGGCATTGCCTATATTGATTTCGATTGCATCTATATGGGGAATAGTTCGGATTATATTAGCAAATTATGAAATGATTCGTTATGCAGGTCAGTATGTGTCAATGAATACAACTCTGGGATTGTTATTAAAGATATGTATTTACATATTGATACTGTATCAGACTTATGTTTTAAATAATAAGCGAAAGAATGCTATAGAAATAAGTGAGCAACAAATATGAAACTTGCAGTATAAATGCTGAAGTTACCCTGCAGTATTTTTGTGATACTGCAGGGTGTGTGCATATAATCCGCAGATATGTTCTATCACAAATGCGGGAGGTTTTTCCTGTAATGACGAAGATCTTCTTCCCTGACCTCAGATATGATTCTGTCAAGCGTTTCCAGTAATTGTTCTTTATTCTCTGGCAAGCGTCCTCTGAGTTGAAAGGCATTGGAGGCTCCCATTGCGGCAAAGTATGTTGAAATATTTAAATTTTCCACAAGGGTTCGGAGTTCCCGGTATTTTTCAATTTCACTTTCTTCTTCCCAGTTTCCGTTTTGGACTTCCTGATACAGCTTGGATTCAGGATAAATCGTCAGCATATTTGGGCCAATTAGGAACGGATGAAGCTGATTGAAGACATCTGCGGATACTTTTGCACCTGTCTCACCTTTTCCCTTACCGGAAATACTGGTCAGATAGAAAAAACCATACTCAATTTTTGCCTGCTCTAATCTTTTGCATTGGATCAGGATATCCTGCGAAGTATAACCTTTCTGCATAAAAGATAATGCTGTATCATCTCCGGTCTCAACGCCGATGGTAAGCCCATTATAGCCTGCCTGTCGAAGCAAAATCAGATCTTCATCTGTCTTATTTACAGAATCTGTAATACGGGCAAAGCAGCCGATTGTTTCGACAGAAGGCAGATACTTCCGAATAAGCGCAGCAATTTCCAGTAGTTTCCCTGTTGTCAGAACAAATGGATTTGCACCGGTTAAGAAAACACGTTTGATAGGTTTTGGGCGTGGCAAGCCTTGAAGTTTTGCCGTCATCATCGAAGTGGGATTATGGCGTAAAACCTGCACCTCTAGAAGATCACTTTCGATATCTTCCATGGGCGACATTCTGAATTTGAATGGTAAATCACTGTACAGTGTGCAGAATTTACACCTGTGATGAGTGCAGCCTGCAGTTACTTCTAAAAGCAGTGAGTCTGCTTCATAGGGTGGACGCCAGATTGTGCCTGTGTAATGCATGATAAACACCTCTTATTAAATGAATTATGCACAGGTAACGAGGCAAACCTGTACATGACTGTCCCGTTG
>JBJELU010000057.1:0-3186 GCA_051879355.1 Oliverpabstia sp. | reverse complement strand
ACAGTAGAGGCGAAGTGGATACGCCTGTAAGAATAAGGATAGCCTGAAAACAGGGAATCAAACTTCTTAAACGGATGCGTAAGCATCCCAGAAGCCCCTACTTCTTCAAGTGGGGGTAATTCACTTTGGTATCCCATGACCGGGATTTGCTGGATGCCTGTATTGACCATTGTTTAGTGTTGAATTGGAAAAGCATCGAAGTGCAAAGCGGTAATTTTTCCAGTTAGTGGGAGAATAAGAAGCGAAAAGATCAGTTTGTCATGGCAGAAAATGAGAAACATCAGAAAGAAATTCAGAAGCTGAAGCAGGCAGCAAAGAGAACTTCTGACTGGGCAGACAAAAATGAACGTACGAAGATAGGATTTAATCCGATCAAAGAACACGACAGATTTTTGGATAGTAAATATCAAGGACTATCGTTGTCAATATGCAGATTCAGATCATCTGGTTTTTGAGAGATTGACCTTTACAATAAACAGAGGAGATCGAATTGCACTGTCCGGGAAAAACGGATGTGGGAAATCAACTCTTCTCAAAATGATTTTGCAGAAAAACGGTACAAATGGTGAAACGCTTGATGTTTTAGAAGAAGGTGTATGTGAAGTTGCATCGGGACTTGTGATTTCCTATCTTAATCAGGATGCAAAGGAATTAAAAGGAAGCATTACATCCTTTTGCAGAGAACGTGAACTGGATCAGGGTTTATTTTGTGCCATACTCAGACAGCTGGATTTTGAACGGGTACAGTTTATGAAAAATATTGAAGATTATTCGGAAGGTCAGAAAAAGAAAGTATTGCTTGCTGCCAGTTTACTGACCCCGTCTCATCTGTATATATGGGATGAACCGCTGAATTATATTGACGTATTTTCGAGAATGCAGATTGAAAAACTGCTGTTGGAATATCAACCGACCATGCTGTTTGTAGAACATGATGTGAGATTTCGTGAAAAGATTGCCACGAAAACAATTGAATTAAGTCATGTCTAATATATGGAAAGAGGTGAAAAAAATGACGAACGAGAAAGTGTTTCAGATGAATTTGGCGAAGGTGTATTTGCTTCTGGAGAATAAGGCATTAAAGAAGGGACGGACAAAAGAAGAGGTTCTTCAGGTTGTTTGCTGGCTCACCGGATACGGTGCAGAAGATATCGAAAGAATGTTGTCCGAGCCTGTTACTTATGGGGAGTTCTTTCAGAAGGCTCCAGCTCCGAACCCAAACAGGAACCTGATAAAAGGTGTTGTCTGCGGCGTAAGAGTTGAGGAGGTTGAAGATCCTCTGATGCAGGAAATACGCTATCTGGACAAGCTGGTTGATGAACTTGCAAAGGGAAAACCGATGAAAAAGATTTTAAGAACTGCGGAAAAACAAATGTGGATTTGTCCGAAGTGTGGACGCACTTTCAAGAATAAAGATCAGAGCCATTATTGTGGTTTAGCTCCGAAAACGATTGAAGACTATATTTTACGCCAGCCGGAGGAACTGCAGCCCTTCTTGCACCAGGTGAACGAGGCAATTCGAAATGCACTTCCGGAAGCAAAAGAGAAGATTTCATGGAGTATGCCGACTTACTGGAATCAACGCAATCTGATTCAGTTTGCATGCCACAAGAAACATATTGGGCTGTATCCCGGACCGGAAGCCGTAGAAGCGTTTGCTGACCGGCTGAAAGATTACAAGACAAGTAAAGGTTCCATTCAACTGCCCTATGACAAACCGCTTCCTTTAGAATTGATTGCGGAAATTGCCAGGTGGTGCGGCCCTTGTTTCCAGTAGCCGCTGCTAATGGAGGAGTGGACAATGCCTAAAGGGATTATTATATTAGGTTCAGCAGGAGCTGGAAAAACAACACTGGGAAAGCTTGTTGCAAAAAAATTAGGAATAGCTTTTCTGGACATTGATGAATATGTCTGGAAGAATGATACCGATATTCCATATACAGTTATGTACTCAAACTTCCCACATTAAAAATGGGCTTCGCACCTTGAAAAATCAATACTTTAACCCACAAAATAGCAATCATGCCGCACTTTGCCCGTATTTTAATGCTTCCTGCATATATTTTGGCAGTCTCTGAATAAAGCTGGCAGTAAACTTCTCCATCTCCTGTTCTGTGATATGGAAGTATTCCATAACTGAATCCATAAGGGCATTCATGATGATCTGCATCGACTGACTGAATGTAATATCATCCAGTTCGTCCATCAGACAGAAAAACAGCTCACAGAGCGTTTTGTCATCGGTATTCCTTCTTTGGGCAACCGAAAGCATCATATACCGTGTAAATACAATTGCTGTATGGGCATTCAACGCATCATAAGAAGTGCTGCGGCACTCTTTTACCAGCCGGAGATAGGATTTGCAGGATTTGAAAAATACCTCTATATCCCACCGTTTTCCATAAGTACGGATGATTTCTTCTTCTGATAAAGAAGTATCTGTACAGAGGATTGCCAGCCAGTCCTTCTTCTTGCTTTTATTGCGGACGCAGACGATTTTGGCAGGGATTTCTTCTTCACCAACAGTTACATTTATAGAAAGAAGATATTTAGAACGTCCCCGGCGTTTACGGTTTTTGCTGTAAATTTCTTTGATGTTAAAACGTCCATCCTGATATCCGTACTTTATCTTGCTGCTCTTTTTGACCATGGCAATCGTGTCCAGACCATGCTCCTGTTTTAATGCGGCAACCACTTTAGGGGATGAAAACCAGCTGTCAAACAGCACATATTTTGCTGATAATCCTGACTTTTGTGCCATGTGGATCAGTTCCAGCATAACCTCTGTTGCTTTACGGCGTGACTGTCTCCTGCGTTTTCCGGCAAGGGAACGACCATCATAGGAAGAAGCTTCGCAAAGCAGATTTTTATCTTCTGCAGCAGAAAGCAGACAGTGGTTAACCGGAACAAAGGAGTTTCCATCTGACCATCCAAGTGTCAGCATCCGGTATCCCCGCTTATATTTCATGGAACAATGGTCAAATACTCTTGCAAGAAGCTCTGTTTTACAGGAACGGGAACGGTCAAACAGACTATCATCAATAATGAAGACATCTTTCCGGTTATCAGATGTCAATGGTTTCATAAAGTTATTTATGATTCTTGCAGAAAGCAGTGTGGTAAAACGCTGCCAGTTGGTTTTCGTATTGTTAAGGAAACGGTAAACTGTATTTTTGCAGAAGCCGC
>JBJELU010000056.1:0-3200 GCA_051879355.1 Oliverpabstia sp. | reverse complement strand
TATCATATCCGGGCGAAACGATTACTGATATGCCAGGGTGAAGTCAGTAACAGCAGTGAAAGCGCCCTCTGTGACAGCCGGGGCATTCGCGTCAACCGCAGTGACCCATGCCTGATAATGCAGGGTATTATTGCCATTCGCTACCGATACAGGTGCAGTGGCGGTTCCGAATACTACATCCTGACCGTCCTGACCAACCATCACAATCCCTGCGCCAGTATTTGCAGCCCCCAGCATTTTTTTAGCACCATCAACTGTATTACCCTTAAAAGTAACCTGCACAGTCTTCTGCGCAGCACCCAGTTCACAGTTAACCAGTTTAATATTAACGTCTTTTTTGACAGACGTACCTTTAGCATTCAGATGCGCCTTGGAAATCTGACCAAAATCGATAGTCTGGTCAGCTGATTCAGGCGCAATACCACACGGTGCATCAATGATTTCACCTTTGAAATTTACAGTACCACTTCCCTGGTTTGCAGCATTCGCACCAAAAGATACCAGAGCCATGGCAACTGCACCTGCCATTACAGTTTTAATCATTTTCATTTAAATATTCCTCTTTATTGATAATAGAAAAACCAGCATAATTACTGCGCTGGCATTAGCACACTCAGAAAGTGCGCTAATATCAACACGTATCGCTCTTGTTTCTTTCCCTGTCCTTACAGGACGACTCTGATATGTAACTATGCATCAGCTGATAAATAATGTTATTAACGTGTCGGATTCGCTTCAGTGCCACTGAAAAATAACCATAAGACACACCATATTTTTCACATGCTTCTTTTCTGGTATACCCCAGAACCAGAAAATCCCTTAGCGCACGAACAACTTTTTCACTTCGAAGTGGAGATAATTCTATTAATGCCCAGAAAAAATCTTCCGGCACCTTTCCAGGTATTAACATCCGCATACCTCACAGAACATGAATACTCTTTCCAAGAATCAAGAAATAATGTTTACAGAGCCCATCCCCCTTCGACGAAATTAAATCTATCACGGTTTCTTATTCCAAGAAATAGCAATAAAACGATCTTTTATACCAAAACAACAAGATAACGCAGCACAACAACCCAACAAAAACTTACACACCAGATAAAAAAACCAAAAAAACACAAACAAGGCAAGATAAAAGATCGTTGTTTAATCAAAAAATGGATTGTTTAACTTATTTTGTTTTTATGTAAAAACACAACATGGGTCAAAAATAAATAATACACAAAAAATAAATAAGCAAAGCAAACTAACATTTTCGAGAGTTACAATAGTCAATATACATGCATTCATGATAATGAATACATGTGCAGGAACCTGGATTGTGATAACAATGGGTTTAATATACTCATCCGGCAATACTGGATATATCAGTTAACAAGGCGAGCTAACAGGAGAAGGGAAAAGAGGTAAACAGGGTAAGAAATGGTGCAGATAATTTATGGTAACAACGCCACCATCAAAAATATCGTGGGTCAAGGACCACCTGTGACTACACTATAGTCTTCCTTATAAATCTCTGCCTTATGATAAGATGCGTACGGCAGCCCAGATTCAGGCGTTCAGACCTGCGACAACAGGTCTTCTGACATCAGGTTATTACCCGATGACTTTTACCAGGTCAGTACACAGCGCTACTGCGCTGAAATTAATGCACGTTATGTCAGCATCAGAGATGGTATGCAGGCACTTTGCGGGTTGTTCCCGTCAGGTTATCGTGCACTTCCACATTCGTTGTCACTATCGGCATTCTGCTCTGTCTTAATCTCAGGACATCAGCCGCAATACGCTGACTACCAAACCAGAACAGGCCGTCCAGTGCAGTCACCAGTAACCCCGCCTCCAGTGCATACTTCAGCCGTTCACGGGGCGCTTTCATTTCCCGGGCAACCTGCTGATATGGCAATGATGTGTTTTCATTCCCAACCACACGACGAATACGGTGAGACAGATGATACCTGTATGTATCCGGCACACCAGAAAGGCTGGCCTTCAGGCTGTACACGCAGCCAAACCGTTTATCGTTAAACACCACATTTTTCTGGCTGATTCCCCATTCTTCACGCAGCGCGGTAATCAATTGCGGTGTCCGGGTAAGTAGCAAGCGAAAAGGCAGTTCAAAACTGGTGACATAATCCACATTCAGCAGTGCAATACGCAACCGTTCTTCTGGCCCGGCCTCTGTCTGCCGGCACTCCTCCAGAACATCCTGCCACTGCTGGCGAAGGCGTGGAGATTCATTCAGCTCTGTAAAACTGTATTTATCCGCCAGATAATCAATTCGTGTACGCATATTGAAAAGAATTCCGTATAAAGATTCAGCAGACAAAACTTTATCAGTCTGTAGAAATTAACGGAAGAGTCGATAATTCTCCCGGTCATCACCGGATGATTGTTGCCATAACGAGTAACATAAAGGACTGAACGACTGTTTGCGGTACTGCATGATTTCATCGCCATCCATCACCGTCATATCCACCAGATGAAACAACTCTGTGCAGGTTTTATCCGCAAGTTCCGGATTATCAAAACACGTCGGTCAGTTTGTGGCCGTGTTCTTCTCTTTTTCCTGTTCACAATAACCTGCTTAACGGTCAGAAGGCATTTTCACCAGGATTATATTCACCTGCACAACTATATATTCAGCCATGACCGCAGATAAGTGAACATCCGGAGTATACGTGGCATAAAGATTATTCTGCCGCTGTTGAATTGCCGGTAAGCTCCCGGTCCTTTGCTCCGGCACACTGTTTTTGTTCCTGGCTCTCTGTCTGAGGTGAAACCTTCCAGGTATGTCGCCCCATTTTTGTTCGTCTCCATTTTTTTAAGAAGTGCTCAAGTGAAAAACTTTTTACCTCTCCGGGAGTTGTCGTATTTGCTGATATTGTTCGTTTGTTTAAAGAACCTGCTGGTCTTGCCATTAATATTACCTGCTGATTGCTTCACGCCCGGGCTCCTCGCACTGTGCGCGGGTTATTGTTTCGTTTTCAGTCCCGGGAGCGCCAGGACTCTGTTTGCAGACCATAACGGCCTGACCTGTACTGTTTCTTCGGCTCTTTGATGCCCGTTTACGCCATTTGTTCCCTGCCCCTTCCGTCTGATAACGAATACGCTCACTACGCACAGTACTGAACAATACCGACAGCGGCATGTCTTACATGAAATTCGCTGTACCATCCACCGGAAAACATTTTCAGATACCG
>JBJELU010000055.1:0-3206 GCA_051879355.1 Oliverpabstia sp. | reverse complement strand
CCGAGCATAGGTTGAATTTTGAAATATGCATTATATGAGCCTATTTCTGCCAAGCCGTTACACTTGTCCGACTTATATGACCTGAAAATGCTGAAACCAACGTACTCATAATCCCATCCCTGAACAGTTCTATGTGACTCATCATAGTCAACATAAAATGAATAGCATTCCGGTATTTCCATACCTTCCGGTACTGCTCCCATATAGTACCTGACATTCGTTGAATCAGAACCAAGGTTAATCCATTCCGGGCCGAATATATCTCCGTACTCCAATTCTCCATCAAGTATTGATGCTGAAGAATACGGAGAAAAGGTGATTTTTATGTTGTTATAAACATTGTCAGTACCCAAAGTTGATGCATCTCCACTCCAATTTATTTGTTTGGGGTTCGTGATATTGACAAATATGCCGTTCAGATCATAAACGAATATAACACCACATCTTTGAATTATTCTTAACCCGAGAGGTCTCAATATCCCTTCAACCGCTTCCTTGAATGATGAGATATTACCGTCCTCATCGATGAAATTCTCCGATGGGATTGACAATGAGTCAAGATGCATCGGTGTATCATCCTCAAATGATGTAGATATATATTTTTCGTTTACTCCGCTGATATTCATCCCTGATTCCTTCAGCGCAGCATCAATAATGGCACGAAGGCTTTTTAGCCCATTGAGGTTATATGGTATTCTGTCAAGAATGCCAAAGTCTGAGAATGTCAGCGATACCTCATAGTTCATATCACTGTTATATGGTTCTTCATAAAACTCCGGATCAAGACAGCCGCTCCAATATAGATTTCCATTCCTGTACACATCAAGTCTTATCTGACCAACTTTGATTGAGTACAAGTCAAGGTAGGTTCTGTCGCCCGGAGATACGATTGTCAGTGTTGCCGTGCTACCGCAAATCACTTCATCTTTTGTCGTAGAGTTCCATTCTATCAGCAGCGGCTCATCGAATGGGAATGTCAGCTGGCCGACCTGGAACGCCACATCGGATTCCTGGAGTATCTCGCATCTCCAAGATGCCCCGTCTCTGGAGGGGAAACCTCCTGCATATCTGACAACCATCGACATATTATGACCTTTTTCTTCTCTTTATTTCCCTGGATTGAACACCGACCAGGTTTCGGCCTCTTATCTTGAATTCTATTTCTCTGGATCCGGAATCATTTATTCCTATTATGGATTTCAGTTTATCCAAAGGGGCAACAACCTCAGGGTTATGGCTTGCACCGGCATATTCACCGAATAAACCGAATGTCGGACCGTATGCAATACCGCCATCGGCGTATTTAGGAATTGCGGCAACTGCTGCACCGACAGCGGCCATACTTGCCGCAAGAGATATGAGGTTGTATGGGAACGGCACTGACTGGGACTGTGCAGCTGCCCCAGCGAAAGCCTGAGCAATATTACCACCAATCAGCGAAGCAATTGCAGGAAGCGCCTGTGCCACCGCCGCAAGTACATTCGCACCCCAAGAGAGCCATCCGGAAGCATTCTCTCCGACCACGCCTGAAAGACTGTTGGCTATTGATGACATCCCTTCCAGACAAGCAGTTGCCTGCTGTCCTTTTGTCATTGTCGTCTCCAGATTAACAGCGTATTCCTGCCATTGTTTTATTGCTCCTTTGATTGAAGCACGCTCATCATCAGTCTGCGCTACCGCAGCCATCTTCTGAAGTTCCTGTATCTTTGATTTCGCAAGTTCGGCACCGACAATCCTCGCCCTCAATTTGATTTCAAGCTCATCATCCAGGCCGAAACCACTTTCAAGCATCGTTGCCACTTCACCGGCATTCACCAATTGCAGGGACTGCTCCATAGCACTCTGTTTTTGTTTATACAGTTCTAACTGCTTTTGCAGCTCCTTCCTTTCAACATCCCCTGCTTTCTGAATCCTGCTTTCCAAAGAACTGATGATTATACCGTAATCTTCAAGGCTTTTAGGGTCGGCAGGTACATTCAATGCATCAAGTGAATCCTCGATTGCCTGTTTCTTGCGCTTATATTCGTTGATGATGTTCTGAATTGCAGCTCTTTCCTGCTCATCGGCATATTTCAGTACCGCCTCACAATTGCTTATGGCATCCTCATAATCCTGAAGGCTATTCAGCACGGCGGGTGTTGATGCCAAGGCAATTCGAGCCCTAATCTCGTCCTCTTCCCTCTTATAGGCATTTATGGTAGCCTGTATCTGTTCACGCTCTGATCCGGATGCCTTGTCAAGTTTATTTTCAAGTATTGAAATGGCTTTCGAATAATCTTCATAACTTTTCAAGTCCACTGGCATTGATAACTCTGCAAGCGCATCTTCAATTGCTGATTTCTTTTGCTTATAGGCATTGATGGTTGATTGAATTTCCGCCCTTTCATCAGCGGATGCGACCTTCAGCAACTTGTCATAATAACTGATAGCAGTTTCCAGTTCCTTCAATGTCTGTGGATCGGCAGGAACCCCAAGTGATTCCAATTCAAGATTGACCGCTTCCAGTTTTTTGTTCCACGCATTGATGTCTTTCTGTATTTCATTCCTTTCAGTAGCGCTTGCGGCTTTCATCGATTCCGTCAAAGCCTGAATCTTCTGTTCAATCGCATCAATACTTCCAGACAATGCCCCGGGATCATTGCCTGTGCTTGTTATGCCACCACCGGAGAGCAACTGGTCCGCCTCATCATTGTATTTCTTAACAATGGAAAAATAGCGGTCCCCTTCTTTCATTTCCTTTTTTGCAGCATCCTGGTATTCTTTAGCCCTTTCGGCTCCATAAGTGCCAATGATGCCACTATAAGCAGATTTTACAATTTGACTCTTCTGGGCATTTACCTGACCTCTTCCTACAGATCCTGATGCCCCAGACAATTTCTGCTGATATACGCCTTCCGCATAATTACGGGCATTTTTGCGGTCATCTTCAGTAACCTCCTTGGCCTTTTCAGCCTCAAGCATTTTTTCAATGGCCGCTTTATATTTGTTGGAGGCAAGTTCCATTGCAGCAGCGGCCATCGCTTTTCTTTTAAGCGATTCCACGAAAGCAGTCTCATTGGACACAAGCAGGTTTTCCGCATCTCTGGCATTCTTGACTTTGACACCGAGATTGTTGAACTCATTAGCATTGTTCTTTATGAACTTCCGTTGTTTTTCAGCATTCCCGTTGCAGGCTTTCCATTCATTTTGCAGCTTCCTGTATGATA
>JBJELU010000054.1:1606-14381 GCA_051879355.1 Oliverpabstia sp. | reverse complement strand
CTTACTGATTTATTCTAACACAACCATCCATCTGCGTCAAACATGTTTTCATTTTGATGTTTTTGCGGGTATCACACATCAAAGCATCCGCCGCCTACAAATTCACGCAGGATGGAATTATTGGGAATATCTTCACTGGGGACGCCCACAAAATATTCCAGAAACTTGAGAAGACGTTTTGCCTCCGAATATTCCGGGTCTTTCCGTTCAATCTGAAACAGAAGCGGTTCTGCATACAGTTTCAACACGGCAAGTTCATAAATCAGAGCAGAATTGAACATTACATCTGCTTCTTCCTGATAAGGGAATATATTTTCATCTTCTCCTCTTCTGACGGAAGGCCACATGGCAATCGTTTTTTTCGCATCAGTTCCTCTGGTTCGGTTATCTCTCACGATTCTTCGAATCAGACGGCCATCTGTCGTAGGGATCCGATTATGCTCATCAATATTAAGCTGTGTCAGTGCACTGATATAAATCTTAAATTTACTTTCTTTCGGAAGTGCATAACTCATCTTCTCATTCAATGCATGAATACCTTCAATTACCAGGACATCATTGGGAGCAAGCTGGAGGAAATCACCTTTATACTCTCTTTTTCCTGTCTTAAAATTGAATCTGGGAAGTTCAACCCGTTCCCCTTTAAGAAGTGCATTCATATCACGATTGAATAATTCCACATCAATGGCTTCCAGGCACTCGAAATTATACTGTCCATTCTCATCAAGAGGAGTGTCTTCTCTGTTGACAAAATAGTTATCAACAGCAATGGGATGAGGTTTCAATCCATGGGCCGCCAGCTGCACAGACAGTCTGTGAGAAAATGTGGTTTTTCCTGACGATGACGGTCCTGCGATCATAATCAGTTTGACATCCTTTTTTTCACTGATCTGTTCCGCAATTCTTGATATCTTTCCTTCCTGCAAAGCCTCAGAAATCAGAATCAGCTGTTTAATTTCTGTCCCGGAAACTTTTTCATTTAACTCCCCAACAACGGAGACCCCCATCATTTCTCCCCATTTTTCTGCTTCTTTCTGTACCTGGAAAATCTTCGGTGCAGATTTTAAAGGTGGAACTACGTTTGGATTGCTCCGTTTGGGCATCTGTAAAATAAACCCTTCATCATAGGGATACAGTTTGAAGTACTTCAGATACCCTGTATGCCACACCATAAATCCATAAAAGTAGTCTTCAAAATCTTCCAGGGAATAGATGTTCACTCTGGAACTTCTGCGGTATTTGAACAATTTTTCTTTATCGTACATGCCATAGCGATGAAACAGTTCCTTTGCATAAGAGGTTGATACACTGCGTTTCATAATTGGAACTTTTCTTTCCACCAGTTCATGCATATAATCTTCCACATCTTGCAAAAATTCTGATGTAATCTGAACATTTCCTTCTATCGTATAATAAAACCCATGACCCACCGTAAAATGCAGAACGATTTTTTTAATGTTTTTAACGCCCGCCACATGATACACTGCTTTCAGCAAAAGAAGATTCATACTTCTTTTATATGCGGTATGCCCGATTTTGTCATCCAGAGAAACCATGGACAGCGAGCAGTCCCTGTGAAGCCGTTTATGGAGCTCACGTAATTTATTTTCCACCATCACCAGAACAATCGGATACTGGTACTGTGCTTCAAAATCTTTTACAATTTCTCCATAGGGAGTCCCCTCCGGATATTTCCTGGTCTGTCCCGCAACAGTTACCTGATACATCTTTTTTTCCATTTCCGGCTCCTCCTTTTTTTATAATATGATACCGGGGTCAAAAGGTATTTTGCCCCCTGTGATACACGGATTTCTCCGCACTTTGTACTCTCGAAATCATAAGTTCTGATACGGCTGACATATTTCTGCCGTTCCGATCTGCCTGTCTGGAAACATTTTTCCCAGTTCCTGCTTCATATATGCAATAAACCCATATTCTGTTCCATAATGTCCGGCATCAATCACAGCTAATCCCTGTGCTTTCGCATCAATCCCTGTATGATAATCAATATCACCGGTCACCAGAGCATCTGCCTTCTGCAGCAGCGCAGATGCAACCATACTCTTTCCGGAACCACTGCTGACGGATACCGTCTTTATCATCTGATTCGGATCACCATAGACTCTCACATCCGGAATACCGAAATCATGTTTTACTTTTTCTGCAAAATCCAGCAGACTCATCTCCTGCTCCAGTTCTCCGGTTCTTCCGATTCCTTCACCTTCTGCTGTTTCTTCCAGAACCCGGGGATTCTGCAGTCCCAGACAGCAGCTGTTCAGCTCTGCCATCCCTTTTACGTCAAAATTTGTATGCATGGCATAATAACACAGATCCGCCTGTATCATGGCAATCAGGCGTCGACCGATAAAATCTCCTGTGTTTATTTTCTTAACCGGAGAAAACAGTAGCGGATGATGGGTTATCATCATATCTGCTCCGAACGCCAATGCCTGAGCCAACGTATCATCGGTTACATCCAGGGCCACAAATATCTTATTAATTTCTTTCTCTTCACGCCCTACCAGCAATCCCACATTATCCCACGCCATGGCATAAGACGGATTCCAGCGTTCCTCAAGAGCATCCATGATTTCCCTGCACGTCATAATAGTTCAGCGCCTCCTGTATCTGATTGATTTCCCTGCGGATTTCCTGCGCCCGTTCTCTGGTTCGCTCCTCCGCACTGCCCTCACGGCACATTTTTTCTAAAATATTCTCGCACATCTGTTTCCGCTGCAGCAGAAACTCTTTCAGAACCGGATGTGCATTCTCCAGCAACAGCTTACCATATTGAAAATAAATCTCCCGTTCTTCATTCATCTCCCCAGCAACTGCTTTCATAACGGAATAATATTTTCCATCTTCCCGGACCATATCTTCCTGTATGATCTGATAACCATTTTCACTCAGATATCTCCTTACTTTGTCCAGTTCAGACTGCGGCTGCAGAATCAGCTCTTTTACACTTCGAAGAACATCCTTGCCTGCGGAAAGAATGCGGACAGTCAGTGCACCGCCCATTCCGGCAATCAGGACAGAATCCGCCTCCCCGGGGTGCAGTGCCTGCACACCATCAGAGAGGCGGGTATGTATGCAGGATTCCAGATGGAATTCCCGGATATGCTCTTTTGCTCTTTCCAGCGGCCCTTCATTGACATCCATGGCCAGTGCTGACGGGATAATCCCCTCCTGCACCAGTGCAATGGGAATGTATCCATGATCTGTTCCCACATCGCACAGACGATTTCCCTGTGTCACAAAGGACGCATTCATTCGAAGTCTCTTTGATAATTTTATCAATCCAGATAATCCTTCAGCTTACGGCTGCGGCTGGGGTGACGCAGCTTACGAAGCGCTTTTGCCTCAATCTGACGGATACGTTCTCTGGTAACGTTAAACACTTTTCCTACTTCTTCCAGAGTTCTTGCTCTTCCGTCATCCAGACCGAATCTCAGGCGAAGAACTTTCTGCTCACGTTCTGTCAGTGTACTCAGCACCTCTACCAGCTGTTCTTTCAACAAAGTAAAGGCTGCGGCATCCGCCGGCACCGGTACATTATCATCCTGAATAAAATCGCCCAGATGACTGTCTTCCTCTTCACCGATCGGGGTTTCCAGAGATACCGGTTCCTGAGAAATCTTGAGAATTTCCCTCACGCGTTCCACCGGCATATTCATTTCCTCTGCGATTTCTTCCGGGGTAGGTTCACGGCCAAGTTCCTGCAGCAGTTGACGGGAAACACGAATCAGCTTGTTAATTGTCTCAACCATATGCACCGGAATACGGATGGTTCTCGCCTGGTCAGCAATCGCTCTCGTAATCGCCTGACGGATCCACCAGGTCGCATACGTACTGAACTTATATCCTTTCGTATAATCAAACTTCTCAACCGCTTTGATCAGACCAAGGTTTCCTTCCTGAATCAGATCCAGGAACAGCATACCTCTTCCCACATAACGTTTTGCAATGCTGACTACCAGTCGAAGGTTTGCTTCTGCCAGACGTTTCTTGGCTGCCTCGTCACCATTCTCCATACGCCTTGCCAGTTCAATCTCTTCTTCTGCACTCAGAAGCGGTACTTTACCGATTTCTTTCAGATACATACGGACCGGATCCTCAATGCTGACACCTTCCGGAACAGAAAGGTCGATATTCTCCATATCCACTTCTTCCTCTTCCAGCGGAATATCATCAGAATCCAGAAGTGCGTCATCTTCCGTAATACGCAGGACATCAATACCATTGCTTTCCAGATACTCAAAAATCATATCCATCTGCTCGGTTGTCAGATTAATACCCTGGAAAAAGTCGTTGATTTCCTGGTATTCCAGTACATTTTTCTTCTTCTTTCCCATTTCCAGAAGTGCTTTCAGTTTTTCCACAAACTGAGCTTTATCCATTTCCATTTGTTGTCCATCCTTCCATTCATATTCGTTTTTTGCCCAATGATAAGGTTATTTTATCCTTAATTAAGTGAAATATGCAGATATTGCCTTCCCGCTTTCAGATCCTCCAGTTTTTTCTTAGACTCCATCAATTCCATCAGCCCTTTCATATCTGTAGGAGCCAACTGTGCGGTGCGATGAGCAATACTGTTTTCCTTCAGTCTGCATATAACATCCAGAAGTGCTTTTTTCCGTTCTTCTTCCGTTTCCAGAGGAATACGGGCATTGAAGACCGCAGCTACTTCCTTCTGTTCTTCACTGTCTGTAAAATTATTTAATAATCTGGCCGGGTTTAACTCCCCGTCAGAATATTGCCTGTATAACATCTCGGCCACTGTATGGTACAGTGGATTCGTAAAATCATCCGGACTGATATATTGAGAGACCTGTCCGAAAATTTCCGGGTAAGAAGTCAGCCATGTCAGCATCAGTTTCTGTGACATCTCATACCCGTCCTGCTTTTCACGAGGACGGTTCTGCCCTGACTTGGGTCTCACCGGTTCCTGAATCCCCACTCCCTGCATTGCCATACGGTTTACCATTTTTCTGAGGTTTTCCGGTTCAATACGATAAGAATCTGCAACCGCCTGTATATAATTATTTCTTTCAATCTCATCTTCAAATCGAAGCATTTTTCTGGCAGTTTCTTTGAAAAAATCTGTCTTGCCCTGGGGATCTTTCATATCATACTGCTGTTCCAGTGCATGCAGTTCATACATGAAACTGTTCATCCCCTGATCCAGACGTTCCTGAAATGCCTCTTTACCCATATTTTTGATAAATTCATCCGGGTCTTTATAAGGCTGCAGATTAATCACTTTTGTAGCAAGCCCTGCAGTCTTCAGCATAGGGATGGCACGAAGAGCCGCCTTGACGCCTGCCTCATCGCTGTCATAAATAATAAGAACCTCATCCGTATAACGCTTCAGCAGACTTGCCTGCTGAGAAGTCAGTGCTGTTCCCAGAGAAGCAACTGCATTATTGAAGCCCGCCTGATGCATGGAAATCACATCCATATACCCTTCACAGATGATAAGATTCTTTTTTCTGGAAGTTCTGGCGATATTCAAACCATAAAGATTACGGCTTTTATCAAAGATCTTTGTCTCCGGCGAGTTCAGATATTTGGGTTTTGCATCACCCATCACCCTCCCTCCGAATCCAATGACCCGGTTATTCACATCCATAATAGGAAAAATAACCCGGTTCCAGAATTTGTCATACATACCGCGGCGTTCATCCACATTAAATAATCCGGATTGGCGCAGAATCTCGTCGGAATAATTCTTGCTTTTCAGATAGCGATACAGATCATTACTGAACTTATCTGAATATCCCAGACCAAACCGGTTAATCGTCTCTTCACTCAGTTCTCTGCCTTTCAGGTAGGCCATTCCCTGCGCACCGCCTTCCCGCCGCAGCTGGTAATAATAATACTTTGCCGCCAGCTTGTTGACCTCTAAAAGCGTTGCCTTCAAATCTGCCTGCTCCTTCGCTTCCTGTGAATACTCCTGCTGCGGAAGCTGAATACCTGCCCGGTCTGCCAGTACACGCAGTGCTTCCATAAAAGAATAGTTCTCATATTCCATCAGAAAGGTAAAGACATTCCCTCCTGCTCCACATCCAAAGCAATAATACATCTGTTTGGAAGGACTGACCGAAAAAGACGGGGATTTTTCATTATGAAAAGGGCATAATCCAAAATAAGAACTTCCCTTTCTCTGCAATTTCACATATCCGGAAATCACATCTACAATGTCATTCCTCATCCGTATCTCTTCAATAAGATCATCCGAATATCTCATTTTTTATACCTCTTTGGAAAAGTACTCTACAGTTATATTATTACGCAAAAACAAAATATTTCCTTTTTTTCAATTATTTTTTTTGCATTTTTTCCCAAAAAACCAACTTGAACTAATATACAGCCCACCGGGAGGGTACAAAGATTTCTTTGAATTTTGCCATGGAGTACTGATCCGTCATTCCCGAAATGTAATCGCACACCACACGTTCCAGAGGTTCTCCTCTTTTAATCAGCTGTCTGTACTCGGTTGACATATTTTCCGGATGTTTGCTGTAATATCCATACAATTCCTGCAGCATTCTCTTTGCTTTATCCTCTTCCACTTTTGCCGCCGGGTTACAGTATACATTAGCAAACATCAGTTTTCTGAGCATTCGCATACCATCTTCTATATCGGGCGACATCTGTACCCTGTCTTTCCCATAACTGGTTGTGATAATATCGTGTATCAGAGTATTCAATCGCTCCCGGCAGGAATCTCCCAGCATGACACGAATCGTAATGGGAATATCATCCTCACTGAATATCCCTGCCCGCTCAGCATCATCCATGTCATGATGAATATATGCAATCTTATCACACAGACGAACTACCTGGCCCTCCAGCGTGGTGGGATTTCCTGATGTTCTGTGGTTGCGGATTCCATCTCTTACTTCCCAGGACAGATTCAGTCCTTTTCCGTTCTTCTCCAGCAGCTCCACGACCCGTATGCTCTGTTTATAATGAGCAAAGCCACCGGGACATACCTCATCCAGAGCCGCTTCCCCTGCATGTCCGAAAGGCGTATGACCAAGATCATGACCAAGTGCGATTGCTTCTGCCAGATCTTCATTCAGTTCCAGCGCTTTCGCAATGGTTCTGGCAATCTGAGATACCTCCAGCGTATGTGTCAGTCTGGTACGATAGTGATCCCCCTGTGCGGCAAGAAATACCTGGGTTTTATCCTTCAGTCTTCGAAAGGCTTTGGAATGAACGATCCGGTCACGGTCTCTCTGATATACCGTCCGGATATCACATTCCGGTTCCTGACGTTCCCGCCCCCTGGAATCTCTGCTGTGAGATGCGTATGGGCTCAAGTTACGATACTCTTTTTCTTCTGCAAGTTCTCTGATATTCATGGTTCTACACCCCCTGACTGTGAAACTTAACTATATGATAAGATACACGGATTTCTCCGCACTTTGTGCTCTCGACCCTTGTATCATGATAATATCTCAACAAATCCCTGTCAAATCAAATTCTGAAAGCCACTGTTTTGCAGCCTCGCATACTTCTTTCAGGCATTTTTCTTCAAAAGGACTTTCCAACCCTGCATGTTCCAGAAGTTCCGTGAATACGCGGCTTCCGCCCTGCTCTGTATAAGCCATATAGTGTTTCCATGCATCTGCCGGGTCTTTCTGAATCTTCACCCAGAACTGCAGTGCTACCGTCTGTGCCAGACAATAGTCAATATAATAAAACGGGCTGGAATAGATATGATGCTGACGCTGCCATCCTTCTCCTTCGCTGTAGAACGGTATCTCTCCATCCAGTTTCATCCACGGCATATATACCCCCAGCAGTTCTTTCCATACGCCGTGTCGTTCCTTCGGTGTCATGTCCGGTTTCTCATATACGATATGCTGGAAGTGGTCCACCATGGTTCCATAAGGAATGAAGGTAAGGGCACCTGCCAGATGGCTGTAATAAAACTTTCTTGTATCTTCCCCGAAAAATCCTTCTGCCCACGGCCATGCAAAAAATTCCATTGACATGGAATGTACTTCACAGGCTTCCATACCAGGCCAGAGATAGCTCAAGGGTGTACGTTTGCGGTTCATCCATGCCGCAAAGGCATGACCCGCCTCATGAGTTACTACCTCTACATCGTGCTGAGTACCGTTAAAATTTGCGAAAATAAAGGGGACTTCATAGTCCGGAATACTTTCGCAGAACCCGCCTCCGGCCTTTCCCTTTGTAGAAAGTACATCCAGAAGTTCATTCTCCAGCATCATATTGAAAAATTCACTGGTTTCCGGAGAAAGTTCGTCATAAAACTTTTTGCCATGAGATAAAATCTCATCAGAAGTGCCAAATGGTCTTGGATTGCCGGAACGGAATTCCAGTTCGTTGTCTGCAAAGCTCATGGGATATGTCTTGCCCAGACGTTTCGCCTGCTCTCTGTAAATACTGTCAGCCACAGGCACCAGATATTTGACAACTGCCTCACGGAATTTTTCAACATCCTCTTTGGTATAGCAATTGCGCTGCATCCGGTAATAACCAAGCTGTGTATAACCGTCATATCCCAGTTTTCTTCCCATGCTGTCACGGACATGAACCAGCTGATCATACAACTCATCCAGTTCTTCCTGATGATCCTTATACCATTGTCCTTCTGCCTTCCAGGCCGCCAGTCTCCGGTCATCATCCGGATCACTTTTGAACGGAGACATCTGAGATAAGGTGTAAACATTTCCTTCAAAAGGAATCTGTGCGGATGCCAGCAGCTTTTCATAGGCAGTTTTCCACTCATTTTCTTTCTGCAAATCCGGAATAATTTCAGGTGAAAATGTTTTCCGCTCCATCTCCGCCTTTAAAAACAACAGTGTTCCATATTCATTTTCAAAATCAGAACGGTAACTGCTCTCCAGCATAGCTTTCGTCCATTCCTGGTTGTATTCTTCCAGCTCCGGCATTACAGAATTCCAGAAATTCATTTCCTCTTCATAAAATTTGTCCCGGGTGTCAATGGCATGGCGTATCTCCACCAGAGAAAACAATGTCATGATATGTTTCTCCAACTGTTCTCTTTCCAGAAAAATGTTCCTTGCACTTTCATAATCTTCCGCTCTGCGGAAACGTTCGGACAATTCTGTCAACTGTTTTTTTACTGCGTCTATATTGGGACGCTCATATTTCATCTGTGAAAATTTCATTACATTTATCTCCCTCGTTTTTATCTATGAAATCTTTTGACCCTCTGAATAATTTATACTATAATGTCAATAAATCAGTTTTATCTTGAAAGGAAAACGCCCTATGTCCTGGTATCACAAGTATTCTTCTGCTGTTTGGTTCTTCTGTGCCATTTTTCTGGCACTTTTGCTTATTTTTATTATAAGAAAATGCTTTACCCGCCGCTATCCCTATCAGGCCATCCCAATTCTTACGAAACGGGAATACCGGTTTTATTTTATGCTGCGCCGCGAGGCAGACCGCCGGAATCTGATCATTTGTCCCAAAGTCGGTCTGAAAGATCTGATTGGGGTCACTGCCAAAAAGAATTACCGGAAATATTTTTATCCAATCGCACAAAAGCATGTGGATTTTGTTATCTGCGATCAGTCTCTGCGGGTATTATTTGTCATTGAACTTGATGACAGTTCCCACGATACCAAAGATGCCAGAAAACGAGACCATTTTAAAGATCAGGCATTTCGGGCAGCAAAGATTCCGTTGAAAAGAATACGCGACTTTGACGAGGCTTCCGTTCGGGATCTGTTTCGGTAAGGTAAAAGGGCATACCACCCCGAAGAATGGTATGCCCTTTCTTTCATCTTACGCCTCGTCGATTGCTTTACCGATGTCGTGACGATAGTATTTGTTATCGAATTCTACCAGTTTAATGGCTTCATAGGCATTTGCTCTGGCTTTTTTCAGGTCTTCTCCTTTTGCAACCACACCCAGTACACGTCCGCCGTTAGTTACGATCTGACCGTCCTTTTTAGCAGTTCCCGCATGGAATACATAATATCCATCTTTGTCTTTGAAGTTTTCCAGACCTTTGATCGGGAATCCTTTCTGATAGGATACCGGGTATCCGTCAGATGCAAGAACCACACAGACTGCTGCATTGTCCTCAAACTGCAGATCCACCTGGTCAAGAGTTCCGTCGATGCATGCTTCAAACACATCGATAATATCTGTTTTCATTCTCGGAAGAACTACCTGAGCCTCCGGATCGCCGAAACGGGCGTTATACTCCAGTACCTTCGGACCGTCTGCAGTCAGCATCAGACCAAAGAAAATAATTCCCTTGAATTCTCTTCCTTCTGCCGCCATCGCGTCTACTGTCGCCTGATAAATATACTTCTTGCAGAATTCGTCTACTTCTTCGGTATAGAACGGGCTCGGTGAGAAAGTTCCCATACCTCCGGTGTTCAGTCCCTGATCGCCGTCTTTTGCTCTCTTATGATCCTGAGCGGAAGTCATCGGTTTGATAGTCTTACCATCTACATAAGAAAGAACAGATACCTCACGGCCGGTCATAAATTCTTCAATGACCATAGTATTTCCGGCACTGCCGAACTTCTTATCTTCCATAATTTCTTTTACACCGGCTTTTGCTTCTTCCAGTGTATTGCAGATCAGAACACCTTTACCCAGTGCCAGTCCATCTGCTTTCAGAACGATTGGGAATTTTGCAGTTTCCAGATACTCCAGCGCAGCCTGAGCATCATCAAAATTCTCATATGCCGCCGTAGGAATGTTGTACTTTTTCATCAGATCCTTGGAGAATGCCTTGGAACCTTCGAGAATCGCTGCATTTTTTCTCGGACCGAACACACGCAGACCCTCAGCCTCGAAAGCATCCACAACGCCGCCAACCAGCGGGTCATCCATACCGATCACAGTCAGATCAATTTCATTTTCTTTGGCAAATGCCACCAGTTTATCAAATTCCATTGCTCCGATGGGCACACACTCTGCGAATTCTTCAATACCCGCATTACCCGGCGCACAGTAAATCTTATCAACTTTTGGACTCTGAGCTACTTTCCATGCAATCGCATGCTCTCTTCCGCCGCTTCCCACGATTAAAACCTTCATCTTCATCCGTCCTTTCAGATTTTATTTGCTTTTCACCAGTCCGTTCACTACCTGAATTTTGTCATTGGCAATCAGGTCAATGGCTTTCGGCATGATTTCCCATTCTGCCTGTTCCATGACACGGCGCTGCAATACTTCCGGTGTATCACCTTCCTGTACTTCCACCGCTTTCTGCAGAATGATCGGTCCGGTATCTGTTCCTTCATCCACAAAGTGTACGGTTGCTCCGGTTACTTTTACACCGCGTTCCAGAACAGCCTCATGTACCTTCAATCCATAGTAGCCTGTTCCGCAAAATGACGGAATCAGTGCCGGATGGATATTGATAATTTTATTCGGATATGCCTTTACCATAATTTCCGGTATTACTACGAGACAGCCGGCCAGTACCACCAAATCCACCTGATAGGACTGTATAGCAGCCAGAAGTGCTTCATTAAACTGCTGTCTGCTTTCGTACTGCTTCGGGGAAATGCACAGGGCTTCAATTCCGTGTTTTTTCGCTCTTTCCAGAGCATAGGCATTTTTATTATTGCTGATCACTACGGAAATCTCTGCATTGGTGATTCCTCCATCAGCAATTTTATCAATAATAGCCTGAAGATTGGTTCCGCCGCCGGAAACCAGCACTGCCATTTTTAACATAAGGTCACTCCCTTTTCTCCCTCTTCGATTTTACCAATCACATAAGGAGTATCACCGGCTGCTTTGATTGCTTCCATGGTCTTATCCACATCTTCCGAGTCAACAGCAACGATCATGCCAATACCCATATTGAAAGTATTGTACATCATCTGTTCTTCGATCTGTCCTTTTTCAGCCATCAGCGGGAAGATCGGAGGAACCGGATAGCTGTCTTTTTCAATTACGGCACGAACGCCGTCTTTCAGCATACGCGGAACATTTTCATAAAAACCGCCGCCAGTAATATGGCTGCAGGCTTTTACAGTCACACCGGCATTTTTGATATTTTTCAGTGCTTTTACGTAGATTCTTGTTGGTGCAAGCAGAGTCTCACCCAGGGTTTTACCCAGTTCATCATAATAAGTATCCAGAGATTCTTTTGTCATCTCGAATACTTTTCTTACCAGAGAGAAACCGTTGCTGTGTACACCGGAGGATGCCATTCCAATCAGAACATCTCCTGCTTTCAGGTTCTCACCTGTGATCATATCCTTTTTATCGCAGACACCTACAGCAAATCCTGCCAGGTCATAATCGTCTTCCGGCATCAGTCCAGGATGCTCTGCTGTCTCACCACCAATCAGGGCAGCTTCAGACTGCAGACAGCCATCTGCTACACCTTTTACAATAGAAGCAATTTTTTCCGGATAGTTTTTGCCGCAGGCAATATAATCCAGGAAAAACAGCGGTTCTCCGCCTGCACAGGCAATATCATTCACACACATGGCAACCGCATCAATACCGATGGTATCATGTTTGTCCATGATCATGGCCAGTTTTACTTTTGTTCCGCATCCGTCTGTACCGGACAGCAGTACAGGTTCTTCCATTTCTTTAATCTTTGCCAGAGAAAATGCACCGGAAAATCCGCCAAGACCTCCCAATACTTCTTCACGCATGGTTTTCTTTACATGTTCTTTCATCAGTTCCACTGACTTGTAACCTGCTTCGATATCTACTCCAGCTTTCTTATAATCCATAGTATCCTCCATTTTCTGATCGAATTTGTGTGTATGTGTTATTTAGT
>JBJELU010000054.1:0-1506 GCA_051879355.1 Oliverpabstia sp. | reverse complement strand
TAATCCATAGTATCCTCCATTTTCTGATCGAATTTGTGTGTATGTGTTATTTAGTGTTATTTAGTATTATTTGGTATAGTTTTTATATCCAACTTCCTGAAGCTTTGCGTCTTTGGCAACCACTTCATTCTTCATTTCCTCAGAATAAGCTTTGAGACGTTCCAGCAGTTCCGGATCAGAAGTAGCCAGAATCTTGGCAGCCAGAATACCTGCGTTAGCTCCTCCGTTGATTGCCACAGTTGCTACCGGAATACCCGTCGGCATCTGTACGATCGAATACAGAGAATCTCTTCCTCCCAGTGAGGTTGTATGCATCGGAATACCGATGACCGGCATCGGGAAAATAGCGGCACACATGCCCGGCAGATGGGCAGCCATACCTGCTCCTGCGATGATCACTTTAAATCCTTTCTCTTCTGCAGTCTTTGCATATTCAAAAAACACATCCGGCTCTCTGTGTGCAGAAATAATGGTCATTTCATAGTCTACGCCTAATTTTTCCAACATACCTGCTGCTTTGCTCATCACAGGCATATCAGAATCACTTCCCATAACAATTCCTACTTTTGCCATTTTTTGTCTCCTTTGCTCATAAATATTGATTAGCCATACTTATAAGTAGAAGTAATCAATTTATCTCTACTTATTAGTAATAATACTAAGGCTGGTATCGGTTGTCAATACATAAATTCTGCAATGTAAAATCACGAAACACTGCAGTTCCCCCTGTTTTCTCAGATGCATAACAAAACAATCCAACTCTGCAGCCTGTAAAATGGTCCAGTTTGAAATACAATTTATGTACGCTCCCCAATCTTTTCCACTCGCCATGACTCCAATATCGGAAAACTACAATATCTTTCATATCAGAAAAATCAGCACAGAGTTCCAGATGAGCAACCGCACAATCCAACTTAACCCTCTCATACTCCACAGGTTTTCCGCTTTTTCGGATGACAGGATATCGACTGTCATCAGCAGGACTCCCGGCACGCATAACCAGATAATACTGATCCACTTCACGTGTTATAGCAATCATTCCATAACACCCCTGAAGTGCACAGATTCCTGCATAATCACCATTATTTAGATTCGTTCCATCAACAACTACCGAAGCACGGCACCCGGGCCAGAGCATTCTCTGCGTTAATGTATTTCGTGCTTCACACAAATCATAGCACAAAGAACCAGCAGTTAGTTTTAATCCTCCATTTTCATCACAGTCAACCAGGCGATAATCTGGCACATGATTCCACTGCCATGCATTATGAAACGATATTTTTCCATCTTTCTTTTTATACTGAAACTTGTCATTCACAGTCAGGGGTTCGTATACATATTCCGGTTTTCTGTCCCGTAGCAAAACTGGTTCCACTATTCTACCATTACTTCCAAATTCCGGAAATCCATGGGTAAAATCTACCGGAACCAAAATCGGAATTCTCCCTACAGCTCCAGAATCCTGAAAAAGGAAGGCATACCATTCGCCTTCCGGTGTATCTACAA
>JBJELU010000053.1:0-14763 GCA_051879355.1 Oliverpabstia sp. | reverse complement strand
GCACGGTGGTGTGAGAGGTCGGCTAATCAACTAATGATTAGCCTCCTACTCGATTCTTTATTTGATATTTAATAATTGCATGGCATTTTTAGATAAAATTAATTCTTTTTCCCAGTCGGTGAGAGCACATTTTTTCAGGACTTCTACACAGGTTTTCTGCTCTGTCCATGGACAGTCGGTAGCAAAAAGTATTTTTTCTGCACCATGTTTGCGAACCATACGGATAAACTGGGATTCACTCACATGGGTGATGGAATACGCAGTGTCCAGATATACATTCTGACCGCAGAGTTTTTTTCAGCCTCATCGTAATTTTCGTTGCTTCCTAAATGTGCAAGAATAAGATTTTCCGGAGCAACATCTTTTAACACATCCAGAATCATATCCGGCGTACAGAATTCATGGTCAGGAGTATAAGGATCAAACCCGGCGTGGGTGATAATCGGAAGACCAATCTCAGATGCAGCATAAAGAAGGTTTTTCATACGGATATCGTTGAATTCTACATTCTGATAGTTCGGGTGGAGTTTGATTCCAGCAAAACCCTCGCGTTTTAATAGTGCCAGACGACTTTTATAATCGGGATCGCCAGGGTGAATGCCTGCCAGGGAAAGCAGCCGCTGTTCCTGTTCAGAGGCATAAGTTTCATTGATATAAGCCGCAAAACGAATGATAGAATCAAACTGTTTGATGTCGGTTACGACAGGAAGCACGATGCTGACATCGATACCGGCTTTTTTCATGGAAGCACGTAAATCTTCCGCACAGCCATTGATACTTGGCTCCAGATTTACGACTGCTGCCAGCTTGGAAATCGCACGTGCGGCGATTTTTTCCGGAAATATATGAGTATGGAAATCAATAATCATAAACAGTTTCTCTTTATTTCAAGGTAAAATTTATTTGTAAGAATCAGCCAGTTTCTTAAATGCTTCCAGGGAGCGTTCGATTCTTTCTGTAGGTACACAGTAGGAAATACGTGTATGTCCAGGACAGCCGAAACCGGTTCCGGGAACGATAAGGATATCGTACTGTTTAGCTCTCTCACAGAAGGCAATGTCATCTTTTTCCAGTGTCTTAGGGAAGATGTAGAAAGTTCCGTCTGGTTTTACTACTTCAAAGCCCAGCTCACGAAGTCCATTGTAAAGAAGGTTGCGATTGGTCTCGTAGATGGAGATATCAGCAGTCATGTCTGCACACATCGCACATACTCTCTGGAAAAGCCCGGGTGCATTTACATATCCAAGGGAACGGCCTGCACCTGCAACTGCTGCGTATACCAGTTCATGATCTTCTACTTCATCCGGAACAAGAACATATCCCAGACGTTCTCCAGGAAGGGAGAGAGATTTGGACCAGGAGTAGCATACGAGTGTGTTTCTGTAATAGTCAGGCAGGTATGGAACTACGGTGCCGTCAAATACGATTTCACGGTATGGTTCGTCTGCAATGAGATAAATCGGATGTCCCAGCTCTGCTGATTTTTCATTCAGAATCTGAGCAAGTCTGGTGCAGGTCTCATGTGAATATACAACACCACAGGGGTTGTTGGGGGAGTTTACGATAACTGCTTTTGTTTTCTCATTGATAGCAGCTTCAAATTTGTCAAAGTCAATCTGGAACGCCTTGGTATCAGCAGGAATCATGTTAATCTTTGCACCTGCGCCCTCGATGAATACCTTGTATTCCGGGAAGTATGGAGCAAATACAATAACTTCGTCATCCTTATTACAAAGACCGTTAAGGCAGCAGCAGAGTGCAGCAGCAGCACCAACGGATACATAGAAGTTATCTGGTCCGAAAGCTTTGTTAAATCGTCTGTTTACAGAATCGGCAAGAAGTTTTCGGACATCAATATCTCCCTGTGCACTGGTATATCCGTGAATGATCACCGGGTCTGTTTCCTGGAGTAGTTTGATTGCAGTCTCGTTGACTGCATCCGGAGACGGAACACTTGGATTTCCGATGGAGAAATCAAATACATTCTCGGCACCGATCTCGGCAGCTCTCAATTTTCCAAATTCAAAAAGTTCACGGATAACAGAACGCTGAGTTCCCAGAGCAACCATTCGTTCATTTAAGTTAGTCATAGTAAGTACCTCTTTATTTCTCTCTTTATTATTGTGCGTTAATGCGTTATTGTAATAATGATAGAGCAAATCGATGCATCTGTCAATCAAAGAATCTGTAAGAAAATATACAAAGGAACGGACAGCATAATTGACAAATTTCGGGCAGTATGATAGAATACATTTACTTTAATGGTTTAAAGCTTAGAACTTCTTGGCGTTAAAGAATAACACACGGACTAAAGAATTTAGTCGTAAGGGAAGAGGAAAGGAAAATGTTAAAAGTAATTTTACTCGTGGCATACTTTGCACTGATGGTTGGTATCGGTCTGTATTGCCGCAAAACAGCAACTGATGTTAATGGTTTTGTATTGGGCGGACGTTCTGTAGGACCATGGCTTACCGCTTTTGCATACGGTACGTCTTATTTTTCTGCTGTAGTATTTGTAGGATACGCAGGACAGTTTGGATGGAAATATGGTATCGCTGCTACATGGGCAGGTATTGGAAATGCGATCATTGGTTCCCTCCTTGCATGGGTAGTCCTTGGAAGAAGAACCCGAATTATGACACAGCATCTGGATTCAGCAACGATGCCGCAGTTTTTTGGCCAGAGATTTAACAGTAAAGCCCTGAAACTTTGTGCTTCTCTGATTATCTTCGTGTTCCTGATTCCATATACAGCATCTCTTTACAATGGTCTTTCCAGACTTTTTGGAATGGCCTTCAGTATTGATTATTCTGTATGTATTATCCTGATGGCAGTACTTACTGCTATCTATGTAATTGCCGGCGGCTATATGGCTACTGCAATCAACGATTTTATCCAGGGTATGATCATGCTGGTAGGTATTGTGGCAGTGATTGCGGCTGTTCTTACAAGTAAAGGTGGATTTATGGAAGCATATCAGGGGCTGGCACAGATTTCTGATGAAACTGTTTCTTCTGCACCTGGTGTATTTGCATCTTTCTTTGGACCGGATCCACTGAATCTGATGTTTGTTGTGATTCTTACCTCTCTTGGTACATGGGGACTTCCGCAGATGGTTCAGAAATTCTATGCAATCAAAGACGAGAGTGCAATTCAGAAAGGAACAATTATTTCTACTCTGTTTGCTCTTGTTGTAGCCGGCGGATGCTATTTCCTTGGTGGTTTCGGACGTCTGTTCTCTGACAAGATTGATATCGCTGCCAATGGATATGACTCTGTGATCCCAACCATGCTGGAGAGCTTAAGCCCGATGCTGATTGCGCTGGTAGTAATCCTGGTACTTTCGGCATCAATGTCTACACTGTCTTCTCTGGTAATCGCATCCAGTTCCACACTGACGATCGACTTTATCAAAGACAATGTAGTAAAAGATATGGATGAGAAAAAACAGGTTGCTGTGATTCGTGGATTTATCGTAGTATTTATTGCTATTTCTGCAATCCTTGCATTGATTCAGTACAAGAGTTCCGTAACCTTCATTGCACAGCTGATGGGTGTATCCTGGGGAGCACTTGCAGGTTCCTTCCTGGCACCATTCCTGTATTCATTGTATTGGAAGAAGACAACAGCAGCATCCTGCTGGGTATCTTTCATTTGGGGATGTGGTCTCACATTTATCAACATGTTTGCAAGACCAAGCCTTCCGGTAATCCTGCAGTCTCCAATCAACATGGGTGCAATCGCAATGCTGGGCGGACTGATTATCGTTCCGCTTGTCAGCCTTGTTACCCCTAAGCCAGACAAGAAACTGGTGGAAGATGCATTTGCATGTTACAATAAAGAAAGCGTAGTTTCTCAGAAAACAGCACTTGGTAAATAAGAAGTGACCAGGGGACAGGTTCATAGTCACATTTGTGACTATGAACCTGTCCCCTGGTCACTTTGTTATTTTGAGAGCCCAACCACGCCAAATGCTCCAGGTCCGCCGTGGCAGGTAATTACACCGCCGGTAGGAACCCAGGTTACTTTTTTTATCCCTGCATCATATGCAGTCTGTTCAGCAATTTTTATGATTTCTTCGGATAATCCAGGTGTCTGAATCAGCCAGAGTTCCTCTTTGTCAAAATTCTGCTCTGCGATATAGTCTGTGATCAGACGGGGGACTATTTTTTTCATGTTTCCGCGCTGCTTTTTGGTGGCCTTCAAATAGCCATCCAGAATTTCAATGCAGGGATGGATTTTTAATAGTGTTCCACAGATGGCAGTGGCATTGCTGACTCTTCCGCCGGCTCTTAAGAATTCCAGAGTGTCAGGAACGAAACACATATGTACCTGTTCGGATAGAGTTTGTGCAGCTGCCAGAGCATCATCGATTGTCCATTTCGGATGTTCCCGAAGAAGTTTTGCCATGGTTACGACAACCACATACTGACCGGCAGATACCTGTTTGGTATCAAGGCTTTTGATGTAATCACGTCCTTCAGAAGCAATCTGAGCACTCTGATAGGAACAGGTGGTAACTGCGGAATAGGCAAGATACAGAATCTGGGCATTCGGATATGCGGCGTGAATCCGGTCAAATGCGACAGTAAAATCTTCCGGAACACTGCCGCTGGTTTTGGGCAGGATTCCTGTCTCCTTATAAAATGAAACTACATCAGATGGCGGAAAACTTCCGTCGTCTTTTGTTGTATCGCCAAAAGAAACATGCATTGGTACAAGTTCGATCCCTTCCTTTTTTGCCAGATCTGCCGGAATATCAGATCCGGTCTCTGCCATCAATATAATCTGAGACATAACAATCCTCCATAGGTTTCTTAGTGTATTTTAGTTAATGTTCATATATTACTGTCTTCGAAGTAAACAGAGGTCATATGATTTGATGTGGTTTTGAGAACTACTTATCATTGTACTGTATTCGTTCTTATGATACAATTTACAATACCATAATATCTGTAAACAATTGAAGTTGAGAAAGGAATATAATTGATGAAGAATGCCGGACTCAAAAAGTATACAAAAAGGAATCTATTTACCAGACAATGTATCGGAGAGGCGTTGATTGCACTGTTAGATGAGGTGCCCTACGATCAGATTAACATTTCTATGATCTGTAAAAAGGCGGGAATTTCCCGAATGACTTTTTATCATTATTTCTGCACAAAGAATGAGATTATGAATAATTATATTTATGAAATATTTGCGAGTTTTCAGCGCTATATATCTTATCCCATCACAATGGAAATCATACGGGATTATAAACATATTTTACAGGCTATATTATTTTTTGACCAGTATGCATCATTTGTATTGACTTTGCGAAGGTCGGGTCAGTATTGTCTTCTTCTGGATAACGTGAATCGTTATTTTGAAGAAGTTGTGGCACCGTCTTATTCAGGTCCTCTGTATGATCTTTATTTTTACAGTGGGGCACTTTTGAATGCTTTTGTCATGTGGGAAGAAAATGGGAAGAAAGAAACACCAGAAGAATTGGCAGCTATCATGTGCAGGCTGATGAAAAGTAATTGAATAAATATTGACAGAAAAAGAGGATTTTATATAATTATAGTAGATTTTGACAAAGAGTTTGATAGTTCAAAATAAGTATTTGTTAAGGAGATTTAGACTATGAAGTGGGTGAGTTCATTTCGTTATTTGCCGATCAATTACGGAATTTCTCTGGCAAAGGTAGAGAATCAGACACAGAGAGTTGTTTTTGAAAATAATCTGGATGGAGAGAAAATCCGACTGCGTTTTTCCAATCGTTATTCCGGGAAAACACTGACGCTTCAAAGTGTTTCCGTAGGAACAGTTATCAATGATCAGATACAAAATGTCCAGCCAGTTTCCCGTAATGCAAACACTGTAGTGATGCTGGCACCGGGAGAAGAATGTTGGAGTGATGAATTATATTATCCTGTTGAGGCAGGGAAAAAACTTGCAGTCTCGGTTTATGTGAAAGATTGCCAGGAAATTGAAAGTATCAGTATTCTCTGGTCAAGAGAGGGAGCAATTGTAACGAACAGCGAGAGTGGAGATTTTACTCAGGGAGGAGATTTTACAGATTTTCCAGCTGAGGAAATCTATCCTATGGTTAAGGCTGATGCGAACAAAGGAATGTGCTTTTATGGCTTTACCGGATTGCAGGTGTATACCGGAGATGCCGTAAGAACAATAGCTGCCTTTGGCGATTCCATAACTCATATGTCCTATGTGACAAATGCACTCAGCAAGCGTCTGTTTTCGGAGTACCCGGGTAAAGCTGCACTGCTCAATTGTGGTATTGGTGGTAATCGGCTGCTCCATGATGCCACTTATGTAGACATGCCTGCTATTGGTAATGGAAGTTGCTTTGGTATTGCAGGAATCACGCGGTTTGAGCAGGATGTGTTTGGTGAAGAGCAGGTGGATGCTGTTCTTGTGTTGGAAGGAATTAATGATATCATGCATCCGATTCAGTTTGATCACCCCGATGAGATGGTTACACCGGCAGAACTGGAGACGGGATATCAGACTCTGATTGAAATCGCCCATCGTCATGGTGCTAAAATCTATGGTGCTACAATCTTACCCTGTGGTCATAAAGATTATCCGGAACCGTGGATGGAGCAGTTTGAAGCACTCCGTATGGATACCAATAGCCGTATTCGGAATGGTGTAGGGTATGATGGATATTTTGATTATTGTCTTGCAGTTCAGGATGATAACCGCTTAGAATATATGCAGGAGCGATATCATATTGGAGATGGTCTCCATCCGAATGATGCTGGAGGCCAGGCAATAGCAGAACAGATTGATCTGAAAAAAATTATGGAGTAACAGGGAGAAATAAATATGGCAATTGAAAAAGTAAAAGAGTATTTTAGAAATTACGGCATGGAAGACCGTGTGCAGGAATTTGAGGTGTCAAGTGCAACTGTCGAACTTGCTGCAGAGGCATTAGGCTGTGAGCCTTGCCGGATTGCAAAGACACTTTCCTTTATGGTTAATGAAGCACCAATATTGATTGTAGCTGCCGGCGATGTAAAAATTGATAATAAAAAATACAAAGCCAAGTTCGGTACAAAAGCGAAAATGATTGCAGCAGCAGATGTAGAAAATCTGGTGGGACATGCAGTCGGAGGTGTTTGTCCGTTTGCTGTCAATGAAAACGTAACAGTTTATCTTGATGAATCATTAAAAAGATTCCAGACGGTATTTCCTGCCTGCGGCAGCAGCAACAGTGCGATTGAGCTTACGCTGGAAGAGTTGGAAAGATATTCTTCCTTTACTGAGTGGATTGATGTCTGTAAAAATTAAGGCGGAACTGTAGAATGTGTAGTAAATATTTCAGGTACATTTTAACAAAGTATGTTAAGATAAGTCATATTTCTCGAAAGGAGATTGGCGTATGCGGATTTTGATTGCTGAGGATGAGATAGAACTGGCGAAAGGTCTGAAGTATTTATTAGAGAAGAATAAGTTTTCCGTGGATATCGTTCATAATGGAAGGGATGCTCTGGATTATTTTCATGTCACACCATACGATGCTGTTGTGCTGGATATTATGATGCCCCAAATGAATGGACTGGAAGTTCTGGAAACTATCAGAAGAGAAAAATCCGGTGTTCCGGTGATGATGCTGACAGCAAAAGCGGAGGTTGAAGACCGGGTGGCTGGTCTGGAGGCCGGGGCAGATGATTATCTTCCCAAGCCTTTTGCAACCAGAGAGTTTATTGCCAGAGTGAAGGCACTTGTTCGAAGAAATGGCACTTATACAGATAATATTCTGACTTTTGGAAACGTACAGCTGGACTGTAATCGCTATGAATTGTCGTCAGGGAAGGAAATGGTTCGCCTTAATAATAAAGAATATCAGATGATGGAACTCTTTTTGCGGAATCCGCAGCTGGTATTTTCTTCTGAACATATTATGGACAGAGTATGGGGACGGGATTCAGAAGCCGGCATGGATGTTGTGTGGACTTATGTGGGATTTTTGCGGAGAAAATTGAAACAGCTGGGGGCAGATGTTGAAATAAAGACGGTCAGAGGCGCGGGATATTTGCTGGAGGAAGTCCAATGCTGAAAAAAATGAGAAGCCGTTTTATTCTGGCAGCCATGTTTGCTTTTGGCATTGTAATGCTGCTGCTGGCGCTGGGAATTAACGTGCTCAATTATTATGTTACCGCAGCCAGACAGGATGAAATGTTAAGGGGAATCATGGGATACGAGCAGATGAAGACATCACAGCACGAAGAAAATCTCCCCATGATCTCAGAAATGCCATGGGCAGATGGACCGGAAGCAGACTTTACCACCAGATTCTTTATTGTACACTGTGATGAGAAAAATAATATCATCCATATTTCTCAGGAACACATTACCTCTGTGGATAAAAAAACAATTCTCAGATATACAGAAAAAGTATTGTCCCAAAAACGGGCAAATGGATACTGCGAAGAATACCGCTACATGGTAAATGCAGATGATGCAGGTTCTGTAGTGGTTTTCCTGAATGTACGAAGTGATCAGCACTTTGTAAAATCTCTGTTTTGGGTATCACTGATTATCGCAGCTGTAAGTCTGAGTATTGTTTTTCTGTTAATCGTGTTTTTCTCCGGTAAGGCAATCCGGCCTTTTGCAAGAAACATCGAACAGCAAAAGAGGTTTATAACGGACGCAGGACACGAGTTAAAAACACCGCTGACATCCATTGCTACCAGTGCGGATATTCTCAGTATGGAATATGAGGATGATGAATGGGTGACCAATATACAGAAACAGACCGTAAGGCTGTCACGTCTGGTAAATAACCTTGTTGCATTATCAAGATTGGATGAGGAGATTCCCTTTCCTGAAAAAACAGAATTTTCTGTAAGCGAAGCAGCCTGGGAAACAGCAGAGCCCTTTGCCTCTCTCGCAGAAGCGAAAGGTAAGCAATACAAGCAGCATATAGAGGAAAATCTGAAACTTGTGGGGGACAGAAGTGCCTTTCAGCAGATGCTGTCCATTTTACTTGATAATGCAGTGAGATACTCGGAAGAAGATGGTGAAATTCGCCTGAATATCTATCGTAAACACAATAAAATATATCTGGAAATATTTAATACCTGTGAACTACAGAAAGATACAGATTTAAACAGGTTATTCGACCGGTTCTATCGACCCGACGAATCACGCTCCACCAATACAGGCGGTACTGGAATTGGGCTCTCCATAGCTCAGGCCATAGCCCGGACACATGGCGGAAAAATCACAGTCAAAAGCCAGGACGGGGAAAACATCCTTTTCAAAGTCGTAATCTAATATGAAAGAGGGTTGTCTCACTAAAACAGAAAGTGAGACAACCCTCTTTCGTGTTCACAAAGACATCACAAAAAATTTCAGGTACATTTCAAGTAAACTCCTTACAATAAAATATACTTTTTTGTTACGTTGGAGAGGGACGGAAACTTCCTATCATTTTTTAAGAAGCAGGCCGTTCCTCCTCAGCTAGCCGCTAACTGCGACTAAATTGACGCTCAGGAGAGCCTTCGCGCCAAAGTCTCCGTAAGCGTCGGATCTTCGGACTCACTTTCCCCAATGCTTCTGAAAAAATGATAGGAAGTTTCCTGTTCTGTTCCAAATGTAACAAAATGCGCAGGGGAAAAATAAATGTTGTACTTTTAGTCAAGTAATGTCCGTTTCAAAAATAACAATTATTATGATTAAAGTTTCACATACATTCCTTCCGGGCGCATTTTGTTTCGTTTGGAATAAGACAGGAGAATCACTGGAAGTTTTCAGAAGCATTGGGGAAAGTGAGTCCGAAAATATGCACTTAGCAAGACTTTGGCGCGAAGGCTTTCCTGAGCGTCAATTTAGTCGCGCTTAGTGCAGAGTTGAGGAGGAACGGCCTGCTTCTGAAAACTTCCAGTGATTCTCCGTCCCTCTTCCAAAAGAATTACAAAAAAGTATACTTTTTTATATAGGAGGTTTGCAATGATAACAGTTGAGCATTTGACGAAGTGTTATGGTGATTTCATGGCGGTGAATGATTTGTCTTTTGAAATCGATGAGGGCCATGTTTATGGTTTCCTGGGGCCGAACGGAGCCGGGAAGTCTACAACGATGAATATCATGACAGGGTGTCTGTCTGCCACAGCGGGTCATGTGAAGATCAATGGATATGATATTTTTGAGGAGCCGGAGCAGGCGAAAAAGCTGATCGGCTATCTTCCGGAGCTGCCGCCGCTTTATATGAATGAGACACCGACAGAATATCTGAAGTTTGTGGGTGAGGCAAAAGGCCTGAGGGGAAAAGAATTGCGTCAGCAGATTGACGAAGTGATTGAGCAGGTAAAAATAGAACATGTAAGGAACCGCCTGATTTCTACGTTGTCAAAAGGATACCGGCAGAGGGTGGGGATCGCTCAGGCACTTTTGGGCAATCCAAAGGTGATTATTCTTGATGAACCAACGGTGGGACTTGATCCGATTCAGATTATAGAGATCCGGGATCTGATTAAGCAGCTGGGAGAGAATCATACGGTTATCCTAAGTTCGCATATTTTGTCGGAGGTACAGGCAATCTGCGAGAAAGTGCTGATTATCGCAAAAGGCAGGTTAGTTGCGTTTGATGCACCGCAAAATCTGGAAAAACTTCTGTTGTCATCGAACAGTATTACATTTACTGCGGAGGCTTCTGAAGACGACATAGAGGAAGTTTTGCGTGGAATCGATCAGGTGACACAGTGGAATCTGGAACCAGGTGAGGATGAAATGGTCACTGTCAGCATTACCACAGACTCGGGAGATTCAAAGGATATCTGTCGCAGACTCTTTTTTGCATTTGCGGAAAAGAAAAAAGCAATTCTTGAAATGTCCTGTAAGAGAGCAAATCTGGAAGATGTATTTATTGAACTGACGGAAGGGGAACCGAATGGAGCGGCAGAAGAGGGTGAACTGGCAGAGAAAGAGGTGGATGAGGCATGATTGCAGTATTAAAACATGAGTTATCGAGTTATTTCCATTCCCTGACCGCATATATTTTTTCTGCATTTCTGCTGGTCTTTGTGGGAATCGGGGCCATGCTGTACAATATTCAGTCGGCGGTGGCTAATTTTGAATATGTGTTAAGTTTTGTGTGTCTGGGATTTGTGGTCATTATTCCCATTTTGACCATGCGTGTGATTGCAGAAGAACGGAAGCAGAAGACGGATCAGCTTTTGTATTCCCTTCCGATTAAAACCTCCCAGATTGTTGCAGGAAAATATCTGGCTCTTCTGGTTGTGTATCTGATACCGTTGTGTATTGTCTCTGTTTATCCATTGATTTTTGCCAGATACGGGGAAGTATATCTTCCTACGTCCTACGGTTCACTGTTTGCATTTTTTATGATGGGTGCGGCAATGATTGCAATAGGAACATTTATTTCTTCCCTTACTGAAAATCAGGGATTTGCGGCTGGAATTGCCATACCGGTGATTTTGCTCAATTATTACAGCGTTACGCTAGCCGAATATGTATCATCCACTGCCATCGGATCGGCTGTGGCGATGATTGTGATTGCTTTCCTTTTGGGAGTTATTATTCAGCATCTGACAAGAAATGAAAATCTGGCTTATGGAGTCAGCATTTTGTTGATTCTTGCTGTAGGTATCACATATTTTGTGGACAGTTCAAAATTTGAAGGACTGCTTCCGAAGATTATGACCCAGCTCTCTTTATTTGAACGATTTTATACATTTGTTAATGGTGTTTTTGATATGACAGCGATTGTATATTATATGACCGTAATTATTTTCTTTTTATTTCTTTCTGTACAATCCCTTGAGAAACGGAGGTACAACTGATGAAAAAACTATCTTTTCCTGTAAAAACGAAGAATGAAAATAAAAATCAGATAGCTTTAAAAGGCGGCTCGTATTCCCTGCTGATGACTGGAATTGTGCTGGCTCTTTTGATTGTTGTCAATATATTTGCATCTGTACTTCCCACCACAATGACTCATTATGACATCAGTTCCGCAAAATTGTATTCTGTAAGCAGTAATACAAAGGTTGTGGTAAATGCACTGGAAAAAGATGTGACAATTTACTGGATCGTACAGGCAGATGAAGAGGATGATGTGATATCAAATCTGCTGGCCAAATATGAAAGTCTATCGAATCACATCGAAGTTGTGAAAAAGAATCCGGATGTATATCCGACCTTTACAGAGCAATATACTTCTGAGGAAGTTCCCAATAATAGTCTGATCGTGGAATGTGACGAACGAAGCCGCTTCATCAGTTATGATGATATTTATGTCACCAATGCAGATATGTACTCGTACTCATATGAGACATCTTTTGATGGCGAGGGAGCGATCACTTCTGCCATTGATTATGTAATTAGCGAGGATCATCCTCAGCTATATGTGCTGGAAGGACATGGGGAGGCAGAACTATCTTCTGCATTCAGTGAGCAGATTGAAAAAGAGAATATGGAAACAACCACATTTTCTCTGTTGAACGAAGATGCTGTTCCGGAAGAAGCGGACTGTGTGCTGATTTACGGACCGACCAGTGATATTTCCGAAGAAGAAAAAGAAATGCTTTCTGAATATGTGACTGGCGGCGGAAAATTGATGATTCTGGCAGGTCCTGTGGAAGAAGGAACACTGGAAAATCTGTACAGCCTGCTGAGTGATTATGGTGTGGAAGCAGCAGAAGGTGTAGTGGTAGAAGGCGATCGCCAGCATTATGCATTCCAGGCACCTTATATTTTATTGCCGGATATGTCAGGAAGCGAAATTACAGATCCTTTGATTGAAGAGAAATATTATGCGATTATGCCGATTGCGCAGGGGATGACAGTGAAAGATACTTCCGGCGCAGTGACACAACTGCTGACTACATCAGATGCTTCATTCAGTAAAATAGATGGCTACAGTATTTCCACATATGAAAAAGAAGAGGGCGATGTGGATGGACCATTCGCAGTAGCAGTCTCCGTTGCCTGTGAAAATGACGGACAGATGATCTGGTTTTCTTCGTCAAATTTCCTTGACGATATGTACAATTCCTATTCATCCGGTGCAAATCTGGATCTTGGTATGAATGCACTTTCATCTTTGATTGGAGAAAATGAGGCTGTTTCTATCCGCAGTAAATCTCTCAGTTATAACTATCTTACCATAAATGAATCGACAGCAACATTTCTTAAGGTACTTATGATCGGCGTTTTCCCGCTGGTATTCCTGGGAATGGGTATTTTCGTAATTGTAAGCAGAAGGAGGCGACAAAATGAGCCGGTCTAAGAAATTGATTGTGCTGCTGGGGGTATTGCTGGCAGCCTGTGTGATTACTTTGGGTGTGAGTAAATACGAGGAACGAAAAGAACAGATTAAAAACAGTGATGAAATTGTCATGGAACTGGACAGTGAAAAAGTGACATCTCTCTCCTGGAAATATGAGGATGAGACACTGGCTTTCCACAAAGATGAAACATGGTTTTATGATGAAGACGAAGCTTTTCCGGTGAGTGAAGAAAAAATAAATGAGCTTCTGGAATTGTTTCAATCCTTTGGCGTTTCTTTCGTAATTGAAGATGTAGAAGATTTTGGACAGTATGGACTGGATGACCCGATCTGCACGATAAACATCAGTACAGAAGAGGAAGACTATGAAATTCAGCTGGGAGATTACAGCACAATGGACGAAGAGCGTTATGTGTCCATTGGTGACGGAAATGTTTATCTTGTCCAGAACGATCCTCTGGATACCTATAATCTGGAACTGAAAGACATGATACAGAACGATGAGGTTCCGGATATGGATCAGGTGACAGAAATACAATTTGCCGGCAGTGAGAATTATACAGCCGTATATCAGGAAGAAAATAAAAGCACATACAGCGATGAGGATGTATACTTTGTTGAAAAGGATGGCGAAAAACTTCCGCTTGATACAGATAATGTTGAAAGCTATGTGTATGCAATCAGCACACTGAGCCTGAATGATTATATATCCTACAATGCGACTGAGGAGGAACTTGAATCCTGTGGACTGGATGAACCAGAACTGTCTGTGACCATGCAGTATACGACTCAGGATGAGAAAAGTGAAGAAGAACAGACAGGAACCTTTGTACTGCATATATCCCGTGATCCTGAAGAAAAAGCGGAAGCAGAGTCTTCAAAAGATAAGGAAGATGCAGATCTTTCAGAAACAGAAGAAGAAATCACAGCTTATGCAAGGGTAGGAGAATCACAGATTATTTACAAAATCAGCGGAACAGAGTATGAAACACTGATAGCCGCATCATACAATGATCTGCGTCACCAGGATGTCATCTGGGCAGAATTTGCTGATGTTACACAGGTAGATATCAATCTGGAAGATGCAGACTATACATTCACTTCTGAAGAAAATGATGATGAAACCATCTGGTATTATCAGGAAGAAGAAGTAGAAATTGATGATTTCAGAACATCGCTGGCTTCTCTGACGGCATCTGAATTTACAGATGAAGAGCCGGAAGGCAAAAAAGAAATCAGCCTGGTTGTACATCTGGATAATGAAAATGTTCAGGAAGTGAAAATAGAACTGTACAGATACGATGGCAGCAGCTGCCTCGCCGTTGTTGACGGAGAACCTGTATCATTGATTGACAGAAGCTATGTGGTAAATCTGATCGAGGCTGTCAATACGATTGTACTGAATTAAATAAAAAGTATCTCATGTACTATTCGCATGAGATACTTTTTTGTATCATAGGAGCGTGCCCAGCGAAGCTGGGTCACACCAGTCGGTGTAA
>JBJELU010000052.1:0-3401 GCA_051879355.1 Oliverpabstia sp. | reverse complement strand
CGTCACTTTCTCCTTCCACAGGAGAGGAAACAATCGCATAGTCTCCGGAGCAAAAGGTTTTATAGTCCAAAGCCTTCGTATCCATTTCCATCTTATCAAAGGCAATCCGGTCCACTCCGTAAATATGGGAAGATATGCTCTTATTTTCATAAACTAATTGATCATAACTTTCCTTTTGTGACATATCATAGATGAGCCAGTCCGGATGCTCTTCATAAAGCGCCACGAAACGCTCATATGGCGTCCCTTCTAAATGCTGCAATGACTCTGACATATAAATCGCGCCGGATTCTTCTACTTCCAAATTGTTTTCCAATGCCTGCATATCCTGTAGACTAACCCCATCACAAACACTTTCAAAGGAAGTAGGATTCATAACTGATGCATCCGCAATTGTAAAATCCGCATTGGAAAAGTTTGATATATATTTTTCCTTATCCATGCAGGCTACAATCGATACGGTAACATTAATCATAACAATGCTTAACGCCATTGATAACAGAACTGCAACCGTTCTGCGTTTATTTCTTTTAAGATTTTCCCACGCTATGGAAAATGTGGTTACTTTTTTACTCTTTCTTTTCTTTGACAGTTTTCCTGCCGTAGTATCGTTATACCTTACCGCTTCAACCGGCGATATTTTTCTTATAAATCGGAAAGGCTTTTCGCAGCTGATTCTCACGGTAAACCAGGAAAAAAGTGCACATATCATAAATACCCAGATATTTGGAATGATCTCACATTTTTGAATTGCCAGATTGACAACGATAAACGGGAAAACATAGTATGATGTTACAAAGCCCAGCACTAAACCTATAGGAATGGCAATAAGGCTAAGTGACAAAGCCTGCTTCAGCACTATTTTCTTTAACTGTCTGTTGGTTGTTCCAATTGTTTTCAGCAATCCATAATAATGGATATCTGATGTCACCGCAAGTGACATGCTCCCACCACTTAAATCAAAGATTTTGAAGTGGGGGCTTCCTGTTCAATGGCTCTCATGAGCCAAGTATCTGCAGGCTACCCTCACGTGTCCCGCGATTAATTTTTGCCCGGTTATGGGCATTTTCATCACCTTGTCCGGATACGGACTTATTTCTTTTCTCTTCTGCCTATCCAGCCAGCATTCTCCTCGCTTCTTCCCGGATATTGATCGCTGCGTTTTTGTCCCTGTCCATAATACTTCCACACTCACATCGGTAAATTCGCTCGGAAAGTTTCAGTTCTTTTTTTACCTTCCCACACTTGCAGCATTTCTTGCTGGACGGAAAGAAACGATCGATCTTCACCAGTTTCTTTCCTCTCTCTTCCAGTTTATACCTCAGAATGTCACGGAACATCCCATAACTGTTATCCATGACGCTCTTCCCATAATTCAGGCACCGGCTCATCGCTTTCATGTCAAGATCTTCCACTCCCACTGCATCATATGTATCTGCGATCTTTCTGGTCAGCTTATGGATATAGTCTCTCCTCTGGTTCCTTACTTTCTCATGACATAGTGCTACTTTTCGCTTCTGTTTCCCGTAATTTCTGCTCCCTTTCTGACAATGCGAAAGCCGTCTCTGCTCTCTTGCCAGTTTTTCTTCTGCCTGTCTCAGATAACCCGGATAGACCGCATCCATTTCATCCGAAAATACCGTCATTCCATGCATGGCATAATCGATCCCCAGTATTTTTGTGTCCCTATGCACACGCTCTGTGGTTTGGTTTTCTCCACAGTCGTATTCATATAAGAGACTCGCATAATTCTTTCCGGACGCTTCCCTGCTGACAGTGACTGATTTCAGACGATAGCCCTCAGGGATCTCCCTGTGCTGTCTGATCCTGACCTTTCCCAGCTTGGGAAGTTTCAGCAGTCCGTCTGACAGCACAATGTTACCATTGACCACATTTGTGGTATAGCTGTTATGATTCTTATGTTTAGACTTGTATCTTGGAAAGCCAACAGATGGTTTTTGGAAAAAGTTTTTATATGCCTTTTCCAGATGAAGCTGTACATTTGCAAGAGCCAGTGAATCCACCTCCTTCAGAAACGGATGTTCCTTCTTATACATGGCCGGAGTGTTCCTCAGTATTTTTCCGGTTGCCTGGTATTCCCTGATCTTGTCTGACAGCATGGTATTATACAGAAATCTGCAGCAGCCAAATGTTTTTGATAACAGGACTTCCTGTTCTCTGTTCGGATAGATCCTGAATTTATATGCCTTGTTCAATTCTTTTCCCCTTGGCTTTCAATATACTGCCGTATCACTTCGAGCGGTGCACCGCCTGCTGTCATAAGGCAAAAACTCTGACTCCAGAAAGCTTCCTTCCACAGTTTTTCCCGGATCTTCGGGTACTCTTTTTTGATCAGCCGGCTGCTCGCACTCTTATAAGCATTGATAAATTTTGACAATTCTGTTTTAGGCTGGGCCCGAAACATGACATGCACATGGTCAATATCATGATTCCACTCTTCAAGGATAATGCCGTAGCGCGGGGCTATGTATTCAAAGATCTCTTTTGCGCGGTCGGATATCGGGTCATCTATTACTTTCCTCCGATATTTTACCACCATAACAAGATGATAATATAAGAGATATACTGAGTGAGCATTATGATCCATATTTTTCATATAATCAGCATCCTTTCACTTTCGACTGATTATATTATATCACACTTTCGAATACAGAACAAATGTTCTTTTTTATTTTTTGATCAGAATATCTTGCAATTCATCTCACCACCTACAGAGGTGGGAGAATTCTTCCTTATTTCATGTTAAATCAAATATTTTCTTTCCATCCACTGTCACAGAACCCGATGTGGGTCTGTCAAGGCCCCCAGCATATTTAACAGTGTTGACTTCCCACTTCCTGATGTTCCCACAATGGCTACAAACTCTCCTTGTTCAATTGAAATGTCAACTCCATCAAGCGCCTTCACCGGTATCGTGCTCTCATCATAATATTTCTTCAAATTCTCTGCATTCAATATTTCCATCTTTATCAACGCTCCTTCTGATATAATTTTTTTATAAAAAAATGCTAAGCATCTTTCTACAATACTTAGCATAACTCATCATTCTTTCTGAAATATTACAATATTGACACATTTGGAAAGCAGATTTCTCCCACGGTAAAACCTCCCGAATATCAATGGAATTTCTTCCTCTGTAACCCCGATTCCTTCATCACGGATTCGAATTCCGGAAAACAGTTCATATGAAAATGCTTCTATATAAATCGTAGTGCCGCCTGGCAAATATTTTATCGCATTATCGAGAATATTATAGACTGCTTCTACTACCCACTTTTCATCCAGATTCACCTGATAATCTTTCTCACTGTCTATCTGAATACTTGATTCTTAACACGAAGTCTAAGCACCATCAGCGAGAATGGTTTTGTAACATAATC
>JBJELU010000051.1:0-3450 GCA_051879355.1 Oliverpabstia sp. | reverse complement strand
ATTACAGTCATTAGATGCCCTGTTCGGAACAACAAGTGAGGAACAGGCAGGCATCCAACAGATTGCTCTGGATAATCTGCATCCTTTCTCAAATCATCCGTTTAAGGTTCTGGATGATGACAAAATGGCTGAGTTGTCTGAGAGTGTAAGGACGCATGGAGTTTTGGTGCCTGGTATTGTAAGAGTAAAGGATACCGGCGGTTATGAAATTATAGCGGGGCACCGCCGTAAGAGGGCGTGTGAGATTGCAGGCTTGAAAACTATGCCAGTTATTATTAAGGACCTGACAGATGATGAATCGACGGTGATTATGGTTGACTCAAACATTCAGCGTGAAGAACTGTTGATCAGTGAAAAGGCATTTGCCTATAAGATGAAATATGATGCATTGAAACGTCAGGGCAAACGAAGTGATTTAACTTCTTGCCAAGTTGGCAAGAAGTTGGCGGCAGAGGAAGTCAGTCAGAATACCGGAGATAGTACCCGACAGATTTTGAGATATATCCATCTGACAGAATTGATTCCGGAAATGTTATGTCTGGCGGATAACAAAAAGATTCCTTTCAATACTGCGGTAGAATTATCTTACTTGAAATTGGAAGAACAGAAACTATTACTCCAATATATGAATAATCATGCCATGGTACCTTCAATGAAGCAGGCACAGGAATTAAAACAGATGTCAAAGGAACAGACACTGACATATCTTGAGATTGATCAGATTTGTATGAAAGAGAAAACAGAAAAATTTCAAGTGCAGATTCCAGCAAAGAAACTGAAGCAGTATTTCCCAGAGACATATACAAAGAATCAGATGGAGAAGATAATTTTTATGTTACTTGAGTCGTGGGTAAAGAGAGAAGGTAAAAATGAATAGTGAAGATACAGTAAGAAGGTTGCAGAAATATCAGAGAAATATTGAAAAGATTAAAAGGAGCAAAAAGATGACGATTGAGGATGTGATTAAAAAAGCACTGATACCGATGATATCTATGGTGTTCTGGCTCTGGATGGTAAAAACGATTATGGGAGTGGCAGGGAATACAGATTTATTTATGTTTCTGTTCCTTGCAGGGCTTCCATTTGGAATACATAAAATGTGCATCATTTTAATCCCCAAAGGATATGATGTTGGGGGTACCATTGGAATGATCGCATTGAGTGTTATCGTGGGTGGTTTATTGGGAAGCCTTATGATTCCATATTATGTTGTGAGAGCATTCTATGTGACCATTCGATATATAGTAAAAAGATAATGAATAGTAGATTTGAGGCAGGCTTGCGAAAAAACAAATTCGTAAGCCTGCCTTTTTTTGTGCAATAAAGCTGGCAATTCAGGGGCAATCCCCTTTTGCATAAAGAATAAGACGGAGGAGAACGAACATGAGAGACCGAATCAAGAACAAACAGATTAGCAAAGAAATCAGAGGACAGCTTCCGGTTATTACACCATCTATGTTCCGGGAAAGGGGATGTTCTTATTGCCCCTATTATGCCGGAAGCTATGAAAAATTTCCAAGGTGCATGATGGCAGATTGTGCCTGGGATGATGAAGAAGAACATTTCCATCCGGTTCTTCGCCAGATGCTTCCGGAATTTAAAAGGAAGATGGAAAAAGCAGAAGAGAAATATCTGGAATTGAAAACTGCTTATGAACTGCTTATGAGCATGTTTGCGGATGAAATGGAACAGGAGGAACTGGAGAAAGATGAATGTTACGACTGTTGTTATGCCAAGTGTGGTCCATGTATCGGGCTGTGCTACAAAACATTGAAAGGATAGGAGGATGCGAAGTAATGAATACAGCAATTATTTCCGGAAGACTGGTTCGTGATCCGGGCTATAACGAGACACAGAATGAAAAAGGTCTTCATAAGATCGCCAAGTTTGTACTGGCAGTCAGAAGAAATTACTCAGACGATGTCAGTTTCATTCCGGTGAAAGCCTTTGCAAAAAAAGCGGAGTTTGTCCGGGATTACCTGGTGCAGGGAACAAAGGTGATGGTAGAGGGTGAAATCGTAACCGGCAGTTACGATAATAAAGAGACCGGAAAAAAGGTGTATACGACAGAACTTTTTGCAGACCGTATCGAGTTTGCCGGGGCAAAAGTGCAGGAGAAAATGCCGGAGCCGATGGAAGGGGATGGTTTTCTGAACATCCCGGAATCTATGGAAGAAGAAATGCCGTTTCGATAGGAGGAAAAACCAATGATAATGTTAAATAAAGAGTACATGATCAATCACATGAGAAATGAAAATGGTTCCATTAATATCAAAAATGTAGTATTGGCGGCTGCATGTGAAGCGACCGAGCTGTTCCAGTGCCTGATTGTAATGGACAGCAACTTTACAGATTGGAGCCGTTTTGTTGACCGTCTGGAGCAGAACGTGGAAAAACAGGACTATGAAAAAGTCCATGAACTCTGCCAGACAATGTATGCCATGAGGCATCTGTCAGAAGAACTGGAAGGGTTATATCTGGTAAGGGATGATGCAGAGCTTTGTTCCCTGTATTATCAGATTTTTGTGGGAATGCTGGATTTGACTGTTTTCTCAACAGAGGCAATGGTTGATTTGAATGGAGGGAAGCATGGTGAGTAATCAGGATTATATGCCGGTAGAGTGCCTGCTGGTGCCGAAGGCACTGTTTAAGGAAGAGAGATATTGCTCTTTATCCACTACGGCAAAGGTATTATACAGCCTCATGCTTGACCGGCTGAAATATGCAGCACAGAACAGATGGATTGACCAGAAAGGGAAACGGTATGTGATCTATCCCAAAAGTGAAATGATCAGGGATTTGAATAGTACCAGATACCGGGTAGATTACGCTGTTTCGGAACTGGAAAGTATGGGAAACATGGTTCGGGTTGTTAAAGACAATGGCAGACCGAACCGTTTCTATATAAATGATATTTCAAAATATGAGGAGGAAAACGCAATGATGACAATTAAGGATTTGATGGAAATGGTAACACCGGAGGAAGCAGAGGAAATCATGGACAAGATGGTGGCAACTGCCAGGGAAATTGTAGATGATCTTATGAAAAAAGGCTACATTGAGATTATCAGGGAAGGCTGTCCTGAAGAAGGGCATCTGGAGGATGGTGTCCCGCCAATTGATCTGGGAGAGGACGAGTTCAATCCGGAAGATTTAAGTCCGATGGAATTCAGATGCTACTGCGATGAGAACGGTATCCTGGATGATGAGGCAATCGAAGATGATGCCAGTGAATTTGGTATGGACCTGGCTTTCGGTGTCATTGAATTACTGGAAAATGATCCGGATAGAATTGAAGCGATCCGCCAGTATTTCAACTATGTCTACAAGATGAAATCCATGAAGAAATTTATGGCTGTCGTAGAGACAACGGCTGTGATCTGTGGAAACTCCCCTGAATGGATTGAAGATATGCATGCCTGCAACAAAGGTGCCAGACGTATCTACCTG
>JBJELU010000050.1:0-3456 GCA_051879355.1 Oliverpabstia sp. | reverse complement strand
AGCAGCAGGCACTGGCGGGTCAGCAGGCGACAGACCGTGCGCAGGGGAAACCGTACATGAACCCGCGGGACAACACGGCCCTGTTGCGTCTGCGGCTGGATTATGAATAAGAGAAGGGAGGTGGGGGGATGCAAGATAACCGAATATCCGGAGTGTTAATTTTTGCCCTGTTGACAGCGGTGGTACATCCTGTTTCCGGGCTTGCTTCTGAGCTGGGATTTAAGGGGAATCTGCTGGACAGGCCATGCCAGGTGGCGGCAGAGAGTTTGCAGCAGGAGGTGGTATTTAAAACGCGACCGGCAAAAGACTTCTGGTATTCACCGGGATATTCGCCTGCAGAATCTTTTTCTGTAAAGCTGGTTAACTGCCATCCATCCACTATGGGAAAAGTCGTCCATCTGACATTCGGTGGTGTATCTGAGCCGGCATTACCGGGTTATCTGCAGGTGGGGGGAGTGAATCGCGGGCGACTGGGGATTGGTATTCTGGATACGGATGGAGAAACTCTTTTGCCACTTGGCGGTAGCCATAATAAAGGAAACGGGACTGAGGTGACCCGGGAGAGTGTAACGCTGACGTATCGTGCCCGGGTTCAGGCAACGCCAGAAGCTATCAGAAACAGAAGTGTGGAGCCGGGAGATTATGATGCTCTGGCAACGTTTGAACTTCATTACCAGTGAACACGATAAAAAGCGAATGATAAAGGAGCTGAGATGAAAGTCCGTAAATTAATGATTATGGCAGTCCTCTGGGGGGTGTTTATCACAGAAGGACAGGCGGTGGATAACCTGATATTCAAAGGCAAACTTATTGTCCCTGACTGCACGGTGAATAATGGTAATCCTGTTGAGACAAATTTCGGGGATATTGAAATACAGACACTGGCTGCGGCTAATACGGGATATCACTGGGAAAATATCCGGGTACCTGTTAATTGTCCCTATTCTCTGGGAGCACCAAAAATCCGGCTGACAGGCAGTCAGGCTGCCGGGGCTCGTAACAGTATCAAAACCTCCAGGTATGACGCTGAAAAACTGGTGATTTATCTTCATCAGGGGACGAAAGATAACCTGGGGAAAGCAATTAATCTGGGGAGTTACCAGAAGATTGCCGGTAATGCTATCAGTAATACCGGGGGAACGCAGTATGAAATCAGGCTGGCTGCGGGGGTGGGGCGTGAAGGTGGTATGGAGTTGCTGACTGCCGGACCGTTTGAGGCTTCAGCAAGTATGGAAGTACGTTACGAATAAGCGGATGCAGGGGGAGCATTCCGTGAGACTCAGGAAAAATATTCTGTTTTTGACGGGGATTTGTTATCTGTTTTTTTATTTTTGCGGATACGCAGAAGCTGCAGAGGATGATGGTGTTCCGGGGATTTTGCGTTATGCCCGTACTCTGGATAAACCTGAGGCGAAGGAAGGCAGTAAAAAAAACGGGGGGGACGGAATAACTGAACCCGGGAGAGTGTCGGTTAACGGTGCTGACCTGAAAAAGCGCCTTGCCCGTAGTGAGGAAGATATCAGGCAACTGAGACGTGAAAACAGGCATCTTCGTGAGAAGATGGCCGTGTCAGAAAGAAAGGGGGATAAACCGGATGGGGAGATGTCCCCGGGACAACAACGACAGAGCCTGCAAAAAATGCACGAACAATGTGCTGAAGAGACAACACGGTTAAAACAACAACTTTCAGAGAAAGAAGGATTACTGGCGACTTCAGACGGTAAGAAACTGGCTGAAATGCAGTCCAGAATGATAGTGGTTGAAAAGGATAATCAGAGACTGAAATCATCACTTGATGACATAACCCGGCAAATGAAACTGATGCCAGTTGTTGTTCCGGAACAACTGAATACTCCACAGAATCAGCAGACTTATGCAGCCGGCGTTATGATGGGGCGGGATATATTGTCTCTCCAGGCAGTAAATGCTTTTTCGGGTCAGAAAACGGATAACCGGATTTTACTGGCAGGAGTGAGAGATGCACTGAATCATAAAGAATTACTGAATGAAGTGGTGCTGCAGAAGGCATTGCGTCAGGCCGAAGAAGATATTCGCAGGGCGCGTCTCGATACAGCCAGAAAGTGGAAAAAGGATGGGGAGAGATGGCTGGCCGACTTCAGGAAGCAGAAAGGAGTACAAAAAGATAAAAGCGGTTTCTGGTACAGGATTGACTACGCCGGTGATGGGGAACTGATAAACGGGGATGATACGATAGTCGATATTGTTGTAGTGGAAAAACTGACAAATGGCACCGTTGTTGAGGACATGGATGCCCGGGGGGCAGTGATATCCCAGCCTCTGAATGAATATCCTCCGTTGTTTCGCGCAGCCTTACGCTTACTGAGAAATCATGGAACGGTTACGGTAGTAGCCCCGCCAGAACTGGCTTATGGTGATGAGGGATATCCTTCAGGGATCCCTCCCGGAGCTACGATGATATACACCATCAGGGTGGAAAGTGTGAAAGATATGCACGTTGGTGATAGTGGCGCAGTCAGAGCGATTTCATCCGAAAAGACGAAAGGAACCCTGAAATGACAGTATTAATGCGAAAAAGTCTGATGTGTTTGTTTACCGGAGGTGTGTTGTTGTTTTCCGGAGTGGTATTTGCTGTAGATGTACAGATTAAAATCACGGGTACGGTTCAAATCCCTCCCTGTCGTGTTAATGAGGGAAGGGTTATTGAGGTTGATTTTGGGGATATAGCTGTTACGGATGTGGCAAATGAGCGTAACCGACGGGTAAAACAAATACCTGTTACGTGTGATAATAATCAGGGGGATGCCTGGATTAAGGTTACAGGAAGCAAACTTGGGAGCAATGATAATATATTAGCGACCAATATTCAGAATTTTGGTATAGCCCTTTATCAGGGAGAGGGAACGTCAACTAAACTGATATTGGGTGATGGACGGAGTAATGGGCAGAATACAATAGGTTACCGCCTGACGAATGGATTTACCGGTAGCCATTTTACATTTACTGCAGTGCCATTTAAAAACGGTAGTAATGATTTGGCGACGGGAAGTTTTAGCGCTTCAGCAAATATGAGTATATCTTATTTTTGATGTGAGTCTTTTAGTGCTTTCCGGTAGTTATTGTCTGTGATATTAAATTTTTAGCCCATGTGGCGGTGTGAGATATGATACGACATTCAGTGTTGGTGTGTTTGATTTTTTTGTTTTCACTGTTACTTGGAGGGTGTGATAAGAAACAGGGGGTGAAAACTTTAGCGCAGAAAACGGAAGTGGTTTCAGTAAGTATTTCCGGAGACAGAATGAATGATGTGGAAAAAATGGAAAGGTGTCGCCGGGAGCTGGACGCACTGAAAAAAATCGATTTATCTGTTTATAACAGACGCAAGCAGGAGTTTGATAAATTACTTTCTGGTGCAGTAATTTACAATGGCGTAAGAGGCGATGTCGGGAATTACACACAAAGGGCAGTGGATGCATT
>JBJELU010000049.1:1665-3480 GCA_051879355.1 Oliverpabstia sp. | reverse complement strand
TTTCCCAATGAGCTTTAAACAAAACATCTTTCTCCTCCTCTCAGTCAGACAGCAAACTGTGGCATGTCATGATTCACTTCTGCCTTATAGTACCCATCGATTGTTGTCGGGGCATTGAACAATGCTGCCAGCATATATTTCTTGATATTTTTCACCTTTGATGTATTCTTCTTGAAACAGTCAAGAACATACTCGATGTGGGAATAATTCAGTTTTAAAAACTTGCTGCGTACCAGTTCTGCCGGATACCAGTTGCTTGCGATCAGGATCTTTTCATTGCTGCACAGAACGGTTTCTACGATCAGCTCATAGATTCCCTGGATCAATGGTTCGTCATACTTGTGAGTCATAATCAGAGAGTCAAAATCTATGTTTTCTTTGATCAGTTCCTGATAGGCAGACAGCATATCCTGCACATCGGTATCCGATCTTTCTCCATCGGATATGATTTGATCTGATTTATTCTTACTCTCTTTAATATCGCTAGTATTATTATAATTAGAGTTTGAATTGCAAACTTCTTGAAGTTTATTTTCAGGACTTCTTGAAGTTTGTTTTTGGGACTTCATGGAGTTTGTTTTATAAACTTCTGCATCTTCCTGATTATCAACATTAGTTTGTTTTGTAAACTTCTGTGTTTCCCCTACAGATTGTTCCGCCTGTTCCTCATAGACCATGAAGCTTTTTACATATATAATGTTTGCCTTTCCAAATCCCTGCCTGCGCTTCTCTATCAAACCGATTCCATTCTCATCATCCAGTTCCTGCAGCGATTTTACAGCTTTATTTCTTCCACAGTTCAGCAGTTCCATGATATCTTCAATGGAAAAATAGATGTAAGCCCGGTTCTGTTCATCAAACCACTGATTTTTAATGGACAAGGACATTCTGTCCAGCATCAGACCGTATAAGATCTTTGCATCACTGCTCAGATTTTTAAAATATTCATTTTTGAATAAAAGTTTTGGTATCCGGTAGAAGCTGTACTGATCAGCTTCATTCCCGTAAAAATATCGAAATGTCAATTTCTGATCCATATTTTCTCCTTTCCTGCGGTCGTAGTTCCGTAATGGATACTTCTTACTCACGCTACCGCAAAGTCTTTTACGTAATAAATGCTTGGCAACCCCATGCCTCTAAAATGCTTTTCTATGAGTCCGGCATTTTCAAGCTCCGCCAGACATTCCCTTGCTTTTTTTCTGGTTACTCCCATATCTTTCTGGATCTCCTGAATTGGATAAACTACATACATTCGGTTTCTTTCATCGACCCATTTATTCTTTGCCGCCATTCCCATACGGTCTAAAAGAAGACCGTAGAGAACTTTTGCATGAATGGTAATTCCCGTAAATATTTTTTCAGTAACCAGCATCTTTGGAATATGTATAAAAGAATACTGATCCGCCTGTTTTCCGTACATATATTTAAAATCCATCACATTACCTCCTGTTCCTGTTTCCATTTTTCCAATAATGATTCAATCACTTTCTCCATGTCTTCCGATGTATAATTTTTCGGGAAATATCTTGTCAGCTTCTTTTCATTCAACGTTACCTTTCTTGCAGGAGCCTTTACCGGAATATGGCTATTCAGAATACTGATCATCAGACTCTGTGTAACCGGTCCTTGTCCAAGATAATTTCTTAAAGCTGCAATCTGATTTGGTTTGATAAATCCATTGTCACAGATATATTCATAAATCCATTTCTGTACATCCTGTGGAATATATGAGATATCAACAGCAATGGTAAAGTTCAAACGTTTCTTATCTACCAATTCAAGTAAATCTGGGATAAGTTCTGTCAAGCGGATAAA
>JBJELU010000049.1:0-1565 GCA_051879355.1 Oliverpabstia sp. | reverse complement strand
GATTCACTGATGCTTTCTATGAGATCCTGCATTTTCTCATCATCAATTACTTTAAATGGATGACCTGCAAAGGGCTTTATTTTATCAATTTCAATCTCCATAGCTGATTCTTCATTTACAACACCCAGTAATTCGTCGATGCTTGTTAATTTGATTTTCTCGCCGCTTCTATTTTTCATTTTCTAAAACCTCCTGTGTCAGATTCTTATAAGCATTGGATACTTTACTTTTAGGGCAGTGGGCATAAATGCTGATTCCCTCTGCACTTGTTTCTGCCGCTTTTACCGATAACGGTATTACATTTTCAAAAATCGTGATCTTTGAACCGTAGGTAACGTGGAGCATGGTTGAAATATCTTTTGCGTAATTTGTTCTGAAATCTACCATAGTCAGAAGAATTCCCATGATCTTCAATTTCCGGTTCAGTCTCTTCTTTACCATGGAAATTGTTTTGATCAGCTGTTGGAGACCTTTCACCGGCAGATATGCTGCCTGTACCGGAATCAGAACCGCATCCGAAGCAACCAATGCATTGATCGTCATCATTCCCAGGCTGGGCATACAATCGATCAGAATATAATCGTATCGTTCTCTCATCATTTCGATATAGTCCTTCATGATCATTTCTCTGCTCATTACATTTCCCAGTGTCACTTCCAAAGCGGATAGTTCAATATTTGCTGGTAGCAGATCCACATTTTCCTCATGATGAAGAATTCCGTCATCCGGTTGTATCTCTTCCTCATTGATTACCGCCAGCATGATGGTGGCCAGAGTAATACCAATATCATCCGGTTCCACATATCCAAGACTGGCAGTCAGACTTCCCTGCGGATCTGCATCAATCAACAGCACTTTTTTCCCTTCTTTTGCGAGACCAATCCCTAAATTTACGGTTGTCGTGGTCTTTCCGACTCCGCCTTTCTGATTTGTAACAGCAATTACTTTACACATTCTTCATTCCTCCGTTTCTTATTTATCCCAGTATTGTTCCATCCATATTTTTAAGATTGCTACGATTTCACGCTTCATCATTTCCGGTGTATAGTTGTTGGGAAAGTATCTGTGAAGCTGTTCATTTGTAAATGTGACTCTGGTTATTTCTCCTTTTTTTATTTCACTGAGAATTTCCTGCATCTTTTCTAAAGTCAGCTTTCCATCTTTACTCAATTTTTTTATTCGCTGTGCCTGAGAAAGAGAGGGCACTGACTGAGCATAATCCATAGCTTCGATCAACTGTTTTTGTTCATTTTCCTTTAATGCTGCCAGTTCAACTGCCGGATTGAAGGAAATAAGATCATCATCTAATTGTTGTAAAAGCTCCGGGATCAGGTTCGTGAGAGTAATATATCTTTGCACCTGCTTTGGACTTTCACCTGTTTCTTCTGCGATGATTTCCACTGTTCTCTTTCCTTTTAAATTGTGGTCGATTTGGCTACGCGGTCTTCCTGCAGTCCTTTTCATAGCATCATTCTTCATTTTGTAAGCAAAAGCTTTCTCACTATAACTGATCCGTTCCCTTTGAAGATTAGAATCCACCATTTTTATAATGGCTTCCTCATCAT
>JBJELU010000048.1:0-58405 GCA_051879355.1 Oliverpabstia sp. | reverse complement strand
ATGCATTCTCCACAAAAGTCACGAAAGTCAGTCTTGGAATCTGAATATCCTCACACTCCGGTTCTATGTCCAGTTCATAGGAAAGCCGGTCTCCAAAACGGTACTTTTGAAGTCCCAGATATGCCTCCACAAATTCCAGTTCTTTTTTTATTCTGACAGAATCTGTACTCCAGTCCACATTCTGACGTTCCATCACGGCCAGTTTTCCAACCATATCCGCAGTCTCGTATTCCTTCTTCAATACACTGTGCATCCTGATACTCTCCAGAGCATTAAAAAGGAAATGCGGGTTCACCTGACTCTGCAGTGCCAGAAGTTCTGCATTCTGCCTGGCAATATCCATCTCCTGCTCCCTCAGACGGTCCTTATACACGGTCTGAATCAGTTCATTCATGCGGGATGCCATATGATTATAGTTCAGCATCAGACTACCTATTTCATCTTTCCCACGTACATACGGGATTTCCTGGAGATGTTCCGCATCTACATGATCAAATGCTTTGCTCAATTCCTCCACCCTGGTAGTAAAAGAACGGTTAATAAGCCGCATCAGAATCCACGGCAACACCGCATTAATCAACACCAGAAGAACAATCAACGGCATCTGATCCCATATCTGCGACCGTATCCCTCTACTTCTTTTACATACCGCAATCTGCAGATGTTCTCCATATGCATGATATTCCTTCTGATAATCCGGCTGCATGCTTTCCTTCCATTCACTAAAAGGCTGCCCTGCCTGATTGTATCCGTTATTAGAAAGCAAAATCTGATTATCTTTACATATATAGACCTCTGACTCGTAATTCATATTATCCAGATTGCGGACAAGACTGCTATAATCCATTTCAATCGTTACTATTTTTTCACAGCTGTCCTGGCCAAAAAAATTCAAATTCCGGATAAACAGTACTCTGCGCCTCGGTTTTACTACAGGACTTTTCCAGTCATCATAATAGAAATACAGTGCCGTATTATTTCCTGATTCCTGCAAATATCTGTACCACTCCGTTTCCCGCACATCCGATAATCTGAGGAAATATCCGCCGTTGATAATTGTATCATTGTCCGCATAAATCGTAACCACTGTATTGTCTGTGCCCATACTTGTCTCAAACAATGAATTTTTCATAAAAGTCTGATACCTCGTCACATAATCCAGAGTGGTTTCATACTGTCGGTTCAAAAACTCCTCGATATACTCGTTCATATAGATATTTTTTGCTTTCATTGCAGCGTTTTCCACTTCCCGGGAAAGGTTATACACAACGGCACTTGCATCATTTTCCATCACATGCCGCTGCTCCACTCTCTCGGAATGAACCACAATAAACAGGATTACACTATCCGTAACAATAAGTGGAATCAACATACAGTAGATATACAGAATATGAAGCTTTTTCTTCAGGTTAAAGTCATTCATTGTATTTTCTATTTTTTCTATCAGTCTCTTCATAAGCTGTCCTCCTGTATCTATCATACCATATTACGTTCGAATCTTCCACACTTATCTACGCCAGCTCTCTGTCGGTCCCATCCATGATGCCCGGGGTATGATACCTTCCCTGCAGAATATTATTTTTTCCACTGCAAGAATACCGTTTAAGAATTTTATTTCCACGTTATTGAATCCTTTTCTCAGGAAAAGCGGTACACGGGTTTTGTGAATCTGTTCTACCACACCCGCAGCCCAGAAATCGTCATCAGGATCTCCTGCCCGGTAGTTCTCAGGCACCATATCTACTGTTTTCCATGATTCTCCTGCTGAAGCATTTCTCAATGCAAGAGGCAAACGGTCTCCCGGTACTGCAGGATTGGCAGGTGACGTCCAGATTTCAACTGTATACACGGCTTCTTCCTCTGCCATGACATAATAGGAAACAACGGCTTTTTCCGCACAGCTGTCCCAATCCAGACTCCTCCTGACTGCCCGAACAGCACTTTGGCAAAGACCATAATCCCTGATTACCTGCACCGTATCCGTGGTACATCCGGCAAAATGTTCTGCCAGAACAGTGATCAAACCATCATTTTCAAAAAATGTCATTTCCGGAACATGATCCGTATCCACTCTTTTTCCGTGAACTTCCAATTCTACTGACGCATCGCCATCGGAAATCCTCACTTTGCAAATCTCTTCTTCCTTCGGCAAGTAATCCGGACAGCAAATCAGCCGGAGAATCTCCTGATCTTTCACCTCTCTGTTTTTCATTTCCAGTTTCAGCCATTTACACGGTTCCGCTTCTATTTCACAGATAAAGGATCCTTCACCGTCATTGGCTACTTCTATTTTTATTTCACGGTTTCCCGCATATAGAAAATCTCTGATTTCCATTGATTCACAGACTCCATAATTTTTCACAAGGATTCTGTCATCATCTGCCCGTGAAACCATCAGGCGAGGTTTCCCAAAAGGTTCCACACACATCCTCACAGGATATTGGCAGCCATCCTCATTCCATTTACGGAATCCCACATGACTTCCCATTCCCATACCGTACCATTTTCCGTTCCACCGTTTCATTGCCCGGTCTGTCAGTATTCGATCCTGTTTGATACATTCTGCCAGCTTTTCTCCAAAATAATTGGCATACTTTTTCCCCTGCCCTGCATAATGATGATTTTTCCCCGCGTAAATCTGCATTCGAATCAAATTGATACCCTTTGTCAGATTATCATAAATCATACTGTAAAATGCAGGAAGGCTATCAACGGGAAGTTCCTGTTCCAGTCTGTCCAGTTTTTCTTTGAGGATCTCTGTCTCCCAAAGGACTTTATCTGCCTCGCCATAATGATATGGATGATAGGTTTCCGTTCCCAGTGCTTCAGGCCTGCGCCTGCCGATCAATTCTGTACCTTTCGTCAATACTTCTTCCAGCTCTTTGTGCTGCCGCTCCGAAATCACGCTGCCAAACTGCGCACCAATCCACTGTTCCGTAAAGATTCTGGTTTGATTCGGTGCTGTACTTCCCCACCTGTCAAAGTCATACGCAAGTGCCATAAAGTAAGACAACGGGAATTCATTTCCTTTTAAATCGCCCACATTAACCATCCAGACATCTTTAATTCCATGTTCATAAGCAAGTGTCATCTGCTCCCAGATAGCAGTCAGCGGAGTGCTGTTAATCCATTCGTAAGAGACCGGACTGCCATGATAATCCAGATGATAATACATCCCAAAGCCGCCCCGATGTGTTCTCATCGTCTCATCCGGCAGATAACGCATATGACCGTAATTATCTTCACAGAACATGAGAATGATATCAGAAAGACCATCCCATTCTTTCAGCCCGGGCATCTCTTTACTGCCGTAGAAGTAATCTTCCACTTCTTTATAGACAGCAAGCAGCATGGGAACATTACCATCTTCCCGCTTCACACAACGTTTGATCAGACATTTCTGATTCCTGATAATGTCCTTCAAAAGTTCAATATGTTCTTCCAGCGTCTTCGGACCTTCCATGGTACTGTCACGTTCTCCACGCATACCTACGGTGATAATATTCTCATATTTTCCACTCCGCTTCAGTCCGTCCTCCCAGTACCGGAGCAGTCCTTCTTTGTTTGTGACATAATTCCAGTCATTGCCATAGTCACTGTCTGCTCCACGATAGATATCCCATTCCTCACTTGCCCTCAGACAAGGTTCATGGTGAGAATTACCCATGATCACGCCATAAATATCCGCAAGTTCTTCATTTGCCGCTCCCGGACCATCCAGTGCAAACGAAGATGTCCACATGGCGGGCCAGAGATAGTTGCCCTTAAGACGCAGAAGCAATTCAAATACTTTGTCGTACATCTCGGCAGTAAAACCACCGTAATGATGAAATGTCCAGTTACCAAAGCATGGCCATTCATCATTGATGAAAAATCCTCGATAGCGGACTGATGGTTCCCGGGAAATCATTTCTACAGAAGAGTCCAGAGACATGCTGTCTTTATGGACGGGTTTTGCATCTCCCCAGAACACAAGAGGGCTGACACCCATCCATTCGGAAAGCTGAAACATACCGTAAATCGTTCCTCTCTTATCACTTCCGTAAATGACAAGTGCATTTTTGACCCCGGCAATTCCCTCTATGTCTCCCAGACAATTTTCGCCCTCCAGCAGCCTGACTCCGTAGACTTCCCGTTTTCCCTCAATCGTTTCCCGTTGAATGCTCCCTTTTTCTATCAATGAATCCAGAATTTTGCTTTTCCCGATTGTTGCAAACAGTATGAGTTCTCTCACGCCATCTTTCCCGCGAGATAAAATCTCAGATTTAATGCCGGAGACAAGCTTCATGTCTCCGGCAACCTTCCCGGCAATTCGTTTTACACCTTCATATGCCTCTTCCTCTACCAGAAAAGATACACAGTATCCACCATCAAATATTTTCATTACTTATGATATCTCCTGAAATTTAACTTCGAAGGGAACTACAGGCAGTTCCTCACTGCTGTATAAATTTGCTTCCCACGGACAGTCATTCCATGCATAGGATACTCCAGCGGCGTCTTCCGTTATGGATACTTCGACAGTATTTTCTCCTGTCAGTCTTCCCTCAACTGCCTTACGGCTTCCATCTTTACAAATAATATCAAAACCTCTGACCGGTTCATTCTTATCCTGTCGCAGAGAAACTCCCGGTACTTCTTTCAGATCCGGAGTTCTTTTCTCTGTATGCAATACAATGCCTGACGGTTCAAAAACAAACTTTATACTTCCAGTATTTCTAATGGCTGCAGCAAGCTCCGGATTTCGGTATGATACGTTTCTGCCATAAATTAATGTTTCTGCCGCAAGTGCTGCACGTACGCCGACTGTTTTCTTATCGGTAGGATGCAGATCGTTGTATTCTCCCAGGTCATAAGCCTGTACCATCATGGCATATGGCAAACCGGCTGTTTTTCTCTGTGCCTCACGAAGTCTTGCCCACTGTATGCCGTTCGTATAAAGTTTGCCATCAGAAAATCCTGCCAGCTGAACGAAAATGAACGGCATATCCGGCATCTGCCAGAGGGTTCTCCATTCCTCGATCATCGTGCCAAATTCCTCCTCATAGGTTTCCGGCCGCCCGGTATTGGATTCACCCTGATAAAAGAAACATCCTTTGATTTTCCATCTTCTGATGGGATAGAGCATTCCCTGATAAAGTCCACATGCTTTATACTGGAAAAATGTCATCTGCGGCAGCGATTCCATCCGGTGGATGATTTCATAATTCCAGTCACCGGAAAGAGAAACCTTTTTCTCCAGATTACTGCCAAAGCAAAGTTCATACACCTTTCCAGGTACAAAGCCTCCTTCCTGTCTGAAAACCATCAATTTTACTTCAATGATATTTTCTCCAGCATGAAGGATTCCCTCCGGTATCCGATAAATTCTGGGTGGGTACTGGTATTCCGTCTCACCGATCAATGTGCCATTAATTAAAATCTTATCTGCATCAATCATAGCACCGAAATAAAGAATAGCTTCTCCTTTTTCCGGTTCATCTTTTTCATCCAGGACAAAGGTTTTTGTAAAGCGCAATCCGCCATAAAATTGATCCAACACAGTATTTTCAAAGAATCCCGGAATACAAAAACTGCCCTTACTATCTGTAGCACAATCCACACCGGATTCCTTCAACGCCTCTTTTCTCCACCAAAGCTCTCTTTCTTCTTCCGCTTTGATGGTCGCTTCCGGATATCCTTTCTGGCGGCATTCTTCAATCTCCGCAGCATCATAACCCAGAGCTGTAACAGTCTCCTCGCTGCACCAGGATTTCACCGGTGTACCTCCCACAGCAGTCTGCAGAAGTCCAACCGGTATTCTTTCCCTGTCATGAATTTCTTTTGCAGCAAAATATCCCACAGCACTGAACAGCTGCAGTTCTTCTCCTTTCGCTTTAATCCAACAGCCCTTTTCCAATTCCTGACGTTTTTCTCCAAATACATATTCCTTGGGGACTTCGAACATGCGGATTTCATCCTCTGAAGTATGCAGAATTTCATCTGCATACCGGTCCATCACCCGCTCAATTGGCAGTTCCATATTAGACTGCCCTCCCAGAAGAAATACATCCCCAAACAGTACATCATGAATCACAAGTTCTTCTTCCCCATCTGTCATCCTGAACTCCCACGGACCGCCGGCAGGCATTTCCGGTATCATCAGTTCAAAGTATCCGTCATCACCACAGATGGTTTTAACCTGAAAATTTTCAAAAGACAGTTCTACCGTTCTTCCCTTTTCACCATATCCCCAGATACTGTTTTCTACATCTCTCTGGAGAATCATCCCGTCACTGACTAATGAAGATAATCTCATCACTTTTCCCATGCCCCTTTCCAGACCACAGTTTTACACTTCAGCTGCGAATGTATTGACAAATCCACCTTTTCCTGTCAGGGTCTTACTTCTTTTATCCGGCTGTGAAGTGCCTGTATAAACACAGTATTCACCGGATAGAATCTGTGCAGCGCCATCGATATCAAACAGTTCGAAAGCTTCCGGTTTTAAAGTCAGAACGACTTCCTGCTCCTCGCCCGGATTCAGAAATACCTTTTTCAAAGCCTTTAACTGGGGATTTGGAGTTCCGTCACAGCAGGATTTTACATAAACCTGTACGGTTTCTCCTCCGGCCATCTTACCGATATTTCGAATCACTGTCCGTACAGTCATTCCTGTACCCTTTCTAATGATTCCTGTTTCGGACACCTTATCTCCTTCGTAAACTGTAATCTCAGGTTCTGACAGACTGAACTCTGTATATGACAGTCCATAGCCAAAGGGATATAACGCTTCCTGTTCCATATAACGGTAAGTTCTTCCTTTCATGGAATAATCCGTAAACTCCGGCAGTTCTTCCACGGAACGATAGAAGGTTACCGGCAGTTTACCTTCTGGTGAACACTCTCCAAACAACAGACGTGCCACAGCCTCTCCACCTCTTGATCCAGGATACCATGCCTGTACGATAGCCGGAATATGCTCGTCAGCCCAGCTAAGATCCATAGCACTTCCGGTCAATGAAACGAGAACCACCGGTTTTCCACTTTCATATGCCGCTTTGAGGATTTCATTCTGCAGCCCCGGGTAGTTCAGATCCGGTTTATCGCCGCTGGCAAACTCATTTCCTGTATCACCCTCTTCACCTTCCAGTGTAGCATCCAATCCAAGGCAGACAATCACCACATCACTGGCCTCACATACGCCTTTCACTTCTGCCAGACGATCGTTTGGTTCTGAGAGAACACAGACACGGTCTTTAAATAAAGCGCAGCCTTCCGAGTACATAACACGGACATCATCGCCTACATAATCCTGAATTCCTTCCAGAACAGTTACATAACGGGAAGCAGTTCCCTCATAGTTACCCACAAGCGCTGCTCTGCTGTTGGCATTTGGTCCGATGACTCCGATGGTTTTGATACTGTTCTTATCCAGCGGAAGAAGACCGCCTTCATTTTTCAGCAGCACCAGCGTCTTTTCAGAAATCTTTTCATTTACACGGTTGTGTTCTGGCGTATCATTTTCAGTATAAGGAATGCTGTCAAATGGAACAGTTCCCGGTTCTTCAAACATACCAAGCTTCATACGTGTTGTGAAAAGATTAATGACAGCTTCATCAATACGTTTTTCATCAACTCTTCCTTCACGTACCGCCTGAACCAGATGAGGGTATGTACAACCACAGTTCAGGTCACATCCATGATTCATGGCCATCGTTACGGATTCCACCGGTACATTGGTCACATGATGGTTTTCATGGAAATCACGCACTGCCCAGCAGTCACTGACAACATGTCCCTCAAATCCCCATTCTTCTCTCAGGATATCGAGCAGGAGTGTCTTGCTTCCGCAGCAGGGTTCTCCATTTGTTCTGTTATATGCACCCATTACGGCTTCCACTTTTCCTTCCTGAACACAGGCCTTAAATGCCGGCAGATAAGTTTCATACATATCCTGTTTGGATGCAACAGCATTAAAATGATGTCTCTCTCCTTCCGGTCCGGAATGTACGGCAAAATGCTTTGCACAGGCTGCCGCCTTCATATATACGGGATCATCGCCCTGAAGTGCCTGAATAAAGCGAACACCCAGCCGTGAAGTCAGATAGGGATCCTCACCATACGTTTCATGACCTCTTCCCCAGCGCGGATCACGGAAAATATTTACATTAGGTGCCCAGTATGTTAATCCTTTATAAATATCTCTGTCCCCATATTTTACATGCATATTATATTTTGCACGTCCTTCAGTGGCAATGATATCAGCCATCTCCGCAACCAGTTCTTCATCAAAAGATGCAGCCAGACCAATTGCCTGTGGAAATAATGTCGCTGTTCCCGTTCTGGCAATTCCGTGAAGTGCCTCATTCCACCAGTTATATTTGGGAATTCCCAGTCTCTGAATTTCTGCTGCACCGTGGAGAGTCTGAGAAACCTTCTCCTCCAGAGTCATCTGTTCTACAAGTTCTTCCGCTCGTTCTCTAAATGTTTTAGCCATAAGTAATCTCCTTTTTTGTTCATTTTTTATATTATAAAAAAGAATCTATTGTTTTCCTTATTGATTCTTGCTATACTTTTCCTATATTTTGCTATTTTTGAAAGGGATTATCTTTTACTATGATTGAAGATCTCAAAGGAATGAAAGAAACGATTGCATATGGTTCTTCACAGTTTCGATTGTTTAAAAATCAGGAGGCTGAAGATTATCCGCCTCACTGGCATACAAGTATTGAAATTATCATGCCTTTAGAAAACGGCTACCAGGCCGTAATAGGAAATGCGTGCTACACACTAAATCCCCTTGATCTGTTATTTATCAACAGTGGGGAAATTCATTCACTGCAGGCACCTGCCACCGGTAAGCGCCTGATTTTTCAGGCACCATTGTCGCTTTTTTATTCTATTCCCGGTATGGGAAGCGCACTGCTGCTGTTACCGGAAGCTGTTTGCCTTACGCCGGTCTCCTGTCCGGAACTCTTTAAGGAAGTGTCTGCAAAATTCAAGGAAATCATCCAGGAGGCTGAAAAAAGTAATTATCTGGCCGATGCCTGGGTATCCTCTGCTGTTATTCAGATTGTTCTTCTGTTGGTACGCCATAATTTCGAACATACTCCTCGATTTACCGATGTATCCTTTTCCTCCCGAAGAGAATACATGGAAAAATTCACAACGGTCTGTCAGTATATCGATACCTCATTTCGGGAAAACCTGACACTTGAACAGGCTGCAGAAATCGCAGGATTCAGTAAATATCATTTTTCCAGGCTTTTTAAAGAATTTACAGGTGTAACCTTTCAAGAATACCTCACACGCCAGCGTATCCGCCACGCAGAAGAACTGCTGACCGATTCCAAAATCTCAATCACGGATATTGCACTGGCATCAGGATTTTCTTCTGTCAGTAATTTTAACCGGAGCTTTCAGATGTATAACCACTGTTCGCCTTCGCAGTTTCGCAAAAAGCTGATGCATGTATAGGGAGCGGCCGGGGGGGGGCTGGAGTGAGTAACCGGGGGGACAGGTACATAGTCACTGTCGTGACTATGTACCTGTCCCCCCGGTCACTCTCACATTTTTAGTAACAGACCATATCGAATATCTGAAAGTATAAATAAGGATTTATTACTTTCTTTATATACTGTCTGCCACGTTCTCCTTTCTTTTTATCACTTCTGTTAAAGAACACTGGGAGCAGAAGTGCCATTGCAATCCACAGTAAGTCAAAAATCATACATTTTAAACCGATGCACATGTTCGTACTCTCCTGAAAATGTTACCGACAGTGTTTTTTTGGTTAAGTTATATACCACAGACCATTGTTCATCTCCCGGTATGACATTACTTTTCAGAAGCTCCAAAGCATCTTCTTCGGATATAATCCCCCCTTGTTTATCCAATGTATTCTGCATGTTTTCATATCGGTCTTTTCCAAATCCTGTTTTCGTAGGGTTGCCGTACAAGGTAAAGTTTGTTACTACCTGATATTTGTTTTCTGCTTTTGTTACTACCATCTTACCATCTACAAATTCAATGACTGCCGAATGCCCCGAGGTATCCGCTACCATATAATGCAAAGGAGCCACATCATAGAAAAGATTGTATTTCTCTGTATAATAAATTGCCTCTTCCACAGTCCTTGCTTTGCTTAATAATAAACGAGGCAAAGTCATATCGAACAATGTTATCTTATCATTTTGTTTCGGATAAGCGGCAGCTTTATCTGTCAAAATAGCAACTGCAAATCCATATTCGTTGATTCCGTCAGATGGACTATAAGCGGCAGCTAACGTCAACTTGCTATCGATTTCAAGTGAATCATAGGTTCTTTCATCCCAGTCTAAAAAAGCCATATTTACAAGCGATAGAAATCTATACGAGGAATCTTCGTTTAGATGCAGTAACATTGGAATTGCACATTCACAATCCATGTTCCTGGCAAACAAAATATCACTGTTTACATTTTGCGCAACAAAAGCACCACACCCAAAGTTATTGTAACATATTTGATTCTCTCGTTTTCGGATCAATGCTGTATCAATAAAAGAGCAATAGTCTTGCAAGGAACGTGCACCTCTTAATAGATACTCCTCAAAACAATCATCTCCATAATAGCGCATGGAATAAACGGGACGATTGCTTAGTTTTTCTATTTGTATGCTGATGTTTCGTTGTGAATCTTGTATCATTTTCATGACAATTTCCTTTCATTGAATAATTCCTGCTTCATTTCATCCATTATCGTTTCTCAAGCATAGCCACACCTGCACAAGAAAGGCCGATGCCAAGCAGAGTAACGGCGGTTTGTGGTTCCAGGCTTCCCAGACAGGACAGCACCACAACGGCAATGCCCATGGCCAGGGATCAGACGCCCCATAAGTTGTAAATTTTTTCACTCAACAGGTGAAAATAAAAACAGCCAGAAACATACAAATTTACTTAATTCTTTTCATAATAAACAATATCCATCCTATCATTTATTTTTTTAACCATTCCTGTTTTCACATGCAAGATATGTCATATAATCATCACTGCTGATATCCTTTGCCACAGAACGTCTTTTTTCCATATCCCAATCTTCTGTATAAGCACAGTCTACAAGAATATACTCTCCATCGTGTTTACTCATGAAATCATCGCACCGACCGCTGGTAGAGCCTGAAAAACTGACGAATATGTTTGCCCACCAGCTCCATGACCTCTATCTCACGATCCGGCTCCCGGTCGCACAAGTTAATCCACATGGAAATGGGCAGGCAAAGTTGGGCCGCCATGATCTCAGGATTGTCGTCTGTCAGAACACCCTTCCTAATCAGGCAGTTTATCAGCCCGGTGAAATACTTCATCACATCAGAATAGTTTTGTTTCGTTTGTAGCTTCGCAAGCGTTAGATTCTGGAACTGTTCGATCACCAACATTTTCCTGGCCTTGCTGATATAGGGGTCATGGAGGATATATCTAATCTGTCCCTGAATCATCCGAACGGCCTCGTCAGGGGTCAGAGGCAGGTTATCGGCATCTTTCTCCCAATCTGTTCTGACAAAAATAGAATGTGTCCCATACTGCTCCAATACTTCTTTCACCAACGCGTCCAGAATCGCCTGCTTGTTCTCAAAATGGCTGTAAAGCGATGCCTTCCGAATTCCAACGGCATTTGCAATTTGGGAGATAGAGGTGGCTTCAAATCCCTGTACAGAGAACAACTCCAGCGATGCTTCCAGAATCTCCTGTTTTTTGTTTCCTCGATCCATAACGAAATCTCCTTACTGTAACCAATTTTTTTATCCACTATGTTTCAAGAATCATGTATCTTTATTATAACTACCTATCGTTCGGTAATCAATAGTGAATATTATTTTCTTGAAATACCCGAACAAAACCACTATCCCATGCTGTATCGTTCCTGGTAGGCTATAAAATGTATTAACTTGCTATTTATCCGAATCAATGATAAAATCGAAGTAGATTGGATGGTTTATCATAGCTTCGGAAGGAGATACTTGTATGGGAACATTCGTTAATTCTGGAAATAGTGCTTTTCAGGTTGCACTCAATTCGGAAATCTACGTAGATAAAACGGGTTTGTTGAAGTATACCAATAAAGTGATGAATACACTTCAGGGCTACATTTGCAACAGCCGACCGAGACGTTTCGGAAAGTCTATTACAGCAAATATGCTTACAGCCTATTACAGCAAAGGCTGTGATTCAGAAGAAATGTTTTCAGGACTTGAGATTAGTAAAAGCCCTGATTTTAAGATGCATTTGAATCAGTATGATGTGATACATCTCGATATTCAGTGGTGCCTGGAACCCGCCGGCGGGGCGGAACGAGTGGTTTCATATATTACCGGGAAAACGATTGAGGAATTAAAACAATACTATCCGAATACTTTGCCTGATGAAATCCACTCATTACCTGAGGCTCTGTCACGCATTCATACGCTGACCGGTCAGAAGTTCATTATCATCATCGATGAGTGGGACGTCCTGATTCGAGATGAAGCCGCCAATCAAAAAGTTCAGGAAGAATATATCAATTTCCTTAGAGGCTTATTCAAGGGAGTGGAGCCAACCAAGTATATTCAGCTGGCTTATCTGACTGGAATTCTGCCCATTAAAAAAGAGAAAACTCAATCTGCCCTGAATAACTTCGATGAATTCACCATGCTCGAAGCAACCGACCTTGCCCAGTATATTGGCTTTACAGAAGAAGAAGTCAGAGTGCTATGCAATAAGTATAATAAAGATTTTGAAAAGGTGAAGTTATGGTACGATGGTTACCTCTTGGAAGATTATCAGGTGTATAATCCCAAGGCTGTTGTGAGCACAATGCTCAAAGGTAAATTCAGAAGCTATTGGTCAGAGACTGCTTCCTATGAGGCAGTTGTCCCCTTGATCAACATGGACTTTGATGGCTTGAAGACAGCAATTATTGAGATGCTGTCCGGAATAGCTGTTAAGGTGAATACCACAACATTCAAAAACGACATTGTGAGTTTTATGAATAAAGATGATGTTCTCACTTATCTGATTCATTTGGGATATCTTGGATACAATCAGACAAGTCAGACGGCATTCATACCTAATGAAGAGATCAGACAGGAACTTACCACTGCAACGGAAAGCACAAAGTGGAATGAATTAATTTCCTTTCAACAGGAATCGGAAAAACTTTTGAATTCGACACTGGATATGAATAGTGAAGAGGTTGCTGCGGGTATCGAAAAAATTCATACAGAACATGTCTCATCCATTCAATACAATAATGAAAATTCCCTCAGCAGTGTCCTCGCAATTGCATACCTCAGTACCATGCAATATTACTTCAAACCAGTTCGGGAACTCCCGACAGGACGCGGATTTGCTGATTTTGTCTTTATTCCAAAACCAGAATATAAACAATATTATCCGGCTCTTGTTGTTGAACTCAAGTGGAACAAAAATGCTCAGACAGCATTGAAGCAAATCAAGAACAAAAAATATCCAGATTCGATTCTTTATTACACGGGAGAAATTCTTCTGGTAGGAATCAGCTATGTTAGCAAGACAAAAGAACATCATTGTATCATTGAAAAATATGTAAAGTAACTCAAACACCCACTTGTCAGCGCACTATATAAAATCTACATGGTATGCTGACAGGTGGGTATTTTCCTATTCTGAGTCTTGCCCACTGTATGCCGTCCGTATGAAGTTTTCCATCAGGGTGACCAGGGGACGGTTCTGTATCCCATCTCCTACCCCGCCCTATAGTCGCTGAGATTTTTCCCCGTCCATGCTGCAAAGGCACGCAGGAATGAATTTACCTCTGAGTAACCGAGAAGATATGCAATATCTGCCGTACTCATATCCGTATTTTCAATGTAATGTAAAGCCATTTCTTCTCTGATACAGTTCAGCTGTTTTTGAAAGGTAGTTTTTTCTTCTGTGAGTTTACGCTGCAGTGTACGTCTGGACATCCCCAGTTTTTCAGCAACATCGTCTATTCCAAATAGCCCTCCGGGGAGCAGTTCTGTCAAGGCACTTCTGACTCTGCTGCTGACTGATTCATCCGCATCCAGATCTACGAGACGTTTTGTAAGCTCCGGCTGAAAATAATCCCACATTGCTTCATTATAGGTGATAAACGGAAGTTCCAGATCGTTCCTGCTGAAAGTTATACGGTTTTTCATTGATGGCTGAGTCATTATTCCTGCAAATTCCGCAAAAGTACTGTCATCTGAATTTTCAGTAAACTCAACGCGTACCGGCACAACTGATCTTCCTGTTGCTTTCCTGATCATTCCAATAAGAAAGGCAAATTCTGATTCAACCAGAAATCGCGGCAACTTGCACGAATAATCCCCGGGTACCACCTCTATACTGACATCATTTTCGGTTTCTCCCAAAACAAAGGACATAGGACCGATAAGTTTCTTATATCTTGCCAGCCTTCTGATACACATCCTGCCGTTCTTGCTGCAATATGCAGCGAAAATAGGAGGAGAAAAGGATTCAATCTGAGCAGTTGTAGCAAGTCTCACCGATAGCCCCGGATCCTCTGAAGTCAAAGCAATGGCTTCCATAAAACGGTAATACTCTTCCTCCTGCATATTGATTGTCCGGTGGTTCAGAATATCTTCAGGCAGCATTGCCCTGCGCAGAATTTTCCTTATATCCAGGCCATAATATTTCAATAGTTCTTTATATCTGCCATCTACAATGAAATGTCTCATTCTCTCACCATCACTTTTTTGCGCTTCCAGCAATCTGCTGGCTATAGACAAAGTCCATCATAAATTTCTTCGGGAACAGTGGTGCCAGTGTCATCATCGGCTTCTGCCATCCCGGAAGCCCACTGGTAACATTCAGTTTTCCCTTTAACATCCCATCATAGCCATCTTTTGCCACCTGTAAAGGATCCACCGGATGGGCAAACAGCTTGGTTCCTGCCATTCCGCTCGTAGCAGCAAATCCCGTTTCCATAGCACCCGGCATAAGAGCCGTAACGGTAACGCCCGTTCCTTTCAATTCCCTCCAAAGTGCATTTGACCAGCTTGTCACATATGCCTTAGACGCATAATACACCGCCTGCAAAGGCCCGGGCATGGTCGCTGCCGTGGAACTGACATTCAGCACCTTTCCACTGCCCCTTTTGACCAGATCGGGAATAAACAGTTTCAGAATTCTGGTTGGTGTCTCGATATTCACTGCAATCATTGACATATCCTGTTCCATCGTCCGTTCTCTCGTGAAATCACCCTGACCGCCAAATCCTGCATTATTAATTATAATATCAGGCATCCATCCGCTGTGCCTGCAAATATCATAGATTGTCTGTGCAGCATCAGCACGGGAAAGATCAGCTGCAATTGTGTGTACTGTTACAGAATATTTCTCAGATACTTCCTTTGCCTGTACATCCAGTTTTCCCTGATTCCTGCCGACAAGAATCAAATCCCCGCCCTTTTCTGCATGGATATTTACAAAACAGGTTCCAAGTCCGCCGTAAGAACCTGTGATAAGTGCCGTATTTTTCATTTCGCTACCTCCATCATATCAAATCAAATTCAAATGCACTCCCGGCAATCCGCCGGAAATATTATCTCCTTCAGGATAAAATGATAACAGAAATACGGCGCCATACAAACAACAAAATATGCCATTTTACTCATCAAATCATGCCAAAGTAGGATGTGGGACAGGGGACAGTTTTGTGTTCTACTCTGTCCTGTCTATCTTCTGAAACAGATCTGCAATCATAAATGAAATCGCTTCATAATGGACATAATCTGTTGCATTTTCACGAACAAAAACTCTCACCTGGGCAGAAAATTCTTCATCTTTTTCCCAGAAGACAAGCTTGAGTGGTATCTCCGGAAAAGGGAAAAAAATCCAGGCAGTATCACCAATTGATTGCTCGAATTCTCCTCCGGCCATTTTACATCTTTCTTCAAGTTCACTGATTCTTCCTGAATAATCATTTGCAAAGTTCAGGAACAACGGATCTGTCCGGTCATTGCTTCGAATGCGTACCGGATCCAGTGAGCTTTCCGGAACCCATTTTCCAATCTCATGGATATTTCCTGTCCCATCACCAAGATAGTGGTACACTGCAAGAGCTTCATTCATCTGAAGCTTGTCCGTCCACTGAGTACCATCTTTCTTTTCCAGAACACCGTTTTCGCAATTCAGGCGATACTCCAGCCCCAAATATCGAACCAACAGATACTCTTTATCCTTCGTAAAGGTTATGTAGCGATCCTTACCCGTTGAATCAAACCCGGCAAATTTGTTTCTCCATTTTCTGCAGGTTACTTCTGCATCCGTAAAGGAAAAACCAATGTTTCGATATGAATGAAATCCCATAACAACTCCTCCATTTCTTCCGTTCGCCTGGAGAAATCAGCCACACTGATTTCTCAGCTCACACTCTTTCGTTTATTATACTACATAGCAATTTCTCTGTATAGAATCCAGTGTACTGACACGTTCATTTTCCCACTTTTTTCTTATATATGCCCCAGATTCTGGTAAAAGTGCATTAAAAGCAAGTTTAAGTAAATTCAAGTACTCCTTGGCGTACTGGCTGCGAAGTATACGTCATGCTTTGCATGACATGATACATCTACGCACCTCTGTCAACTGCCAAATTTCATCTAAACACCTTGCAGAATAGTGGAAAGTAAAAAACAATTATGGGACGGGTTGTACACCCGTCCCATGATTACTCTATACATTAAATTTTTCTTTCAATTTTCGCAATTCTGCCTCCGCTCTGTCTGCTCTGTTTTTCTCCGCATCAGCCCGCTTTTTTTCTGTATCGGCTCTCTCTTTCTCCTGTTCTGCGTGCTGTTTTTCCTCCTCTATACCTTTCTTTCGGCCAGCTTCAAACGCGTTCTCTCTCTCCATACGTATATGTTCTTCCTCGTTATACTCATAGATACTCACAGCTTTCGCCTCCGCTCTGTTCTTTTTCAGAAATTCTCTCAGGATATCTTCCTCTATACATTCCACGATCGTTCGCTCCACGGCTTCTTCAATCGGCATCTCTTTCGCATACAGCCTCACCCGCCTCACATATTCTGCGTATTCCCACAGAGTACGGCAGGATTCCATCAGTTCCCTGTTATGCCCTGCGTTAATATTCAAGACTTCCACTTTCATTTCCATAGCTAACTCTTCATCCTTCACAGTATACATGTCAGAAAGATGAATCGTCTTACGATCTGATATGGTTGTTCTTCCGTTATAGAATACAATAAACCTCGGCGGCGGAATCTGTATCATACTACTGCCATACAGCCTGGCATCGCTGACCATTGATGAATATACATCTGACAGATAGAACAGGAATCTCAGGGGTATATTGGGATTATACGTTGACTGGTGTTCATACAAGGAAAGCCTTGCATCGATCAGAAACGAAATATCATTCTTCATCGACATATATATAGCATTCTCCAGTGTATTGATTGTGAGAAGCTCCGGATCATCATAATTCTTTCCGCTGACTGCATTGTAAAGCTCCAACAGTTTCTCCTTGTTACTGAATATCATCCTGAACATTCTGTCTTTGTATGTTTCCGTTGGTTTCAGTTTCTTTGCGAGTGTTGTCATTTATAACCTCCTTTTTGATTGGACAGGAGGCCTCTGTTTCCATATCATCCAGATAACCTCTCTGCTTCTGTTTTGGGGATACAAGCATTGAGATTTCTGAATAGACTATAGAACATCAGACACGGCAATAACCGCATAGAAATTTAGAAATGTAATGCTTACTGGTAGTTTACCACAGGTATAACATCAGTGCAAGCATTATTTGTGCAATTCGATTGTATATTTTATTTTATGCAAATTATTTTCTTTCTTTTTTCGACAAAGTAAACCCATAACTGTCACCTGTCCTATATTACTTTGAGATAATATGATATAATTTTTTCCGGTTCACTTTTCATTCCGCCTTTCATCCACCATTTTACAGCTTCTGTGAAGCTTCCTGTCAAATGATTTAAAGTAAAGTCCTGCGGAATATCGTCCCTGATATACTCCGGGAACTGCAAAAACACCTCGGCCAGATATTCTCTAAAATATCTCATGAACATTTCGCTGCTCTCGTTTTTAAACAATCCCACAATATTTCCCCTGTTATCCTTCAGATGATACAGTAAATGTGTCAGTTCTTCCTTAAGTCCCTGAGCCGTTCCTGAAAAATCATGAGAATACTCTGAAGATAATTCATGTGAAAAAATATGCTCAAAAATCTCTGTGCACATTTCACGGAGAAGTTCATCCTTTGTGTCAAAATGCGCATAAAAAGTGCTTCTTCCCACATTTGCTTCCTCAATGATCTCCTGTACAGTGATACTGTTAAAGGCCTTCTTTTCCAAAAGAATGCTGAACGCATTAAAGATTGCTTCCCTCGATTTTTTCTGTCTTCTGTCCATCGTAATATCTCCCATACAATTTTCTATTTTTGTTCCGTAAGAGACAAGACTGTCTCATCGTCTATTGTATTATCTCTATCGGTAGGATAAGATAATTATATCAAACATTTTGTTTGTTAACAAACATTTTATTCGGAGAAAACAATATGGTTACTAAAAACACCAAGGGAATCTTCCTTGCCATACTGGCAGCGTCACTTTATGCAATCAATGCACCCTTTTCAAAAATACTGCTTGATTCTATGCCATCTACACTGATGGCAGGTTTTCTTTATATTGGTGCCGGTCTTGGAACAGCTGTTATAGCTGTATTCCGTAAAATGTCCGGACATAGTGGAGAGGAAGAAAAACTCACAAGAACTGAGGTGCCTTTTACAATTGCCATGATTATCCTGGATATTGCAGCACCTGTCTGCCTGTTGCTTGGCTTATCCATGACATCCGCTGCCAATGCATCATTGCTCAATAATTTTGAAATTGCAGCCACCGCATTCATTGCCTTATTAATCTTTAAAGAGCGAATCTCTCCAAGATTATGGCTTGGCATCATTTCGGTTACAATTTCCTGCCTGATTCTCTCCTTCAAAGATATCAGCAGCCTGCATTTTACCAAAGGAAGCTTGTTGGTACTGCTTGCTGCCTGCTGCTGGGGGCTGGAAAATAACTGTACAAGAAAAATATCCTCAAAAGATCCCTTGCAAATTGTTCTACTTAAAGGTATTTTTTCAGGAAGTGGTTCACTGGCAATTGGTTTTATGATAGGTGAAAGAATTCAAGAACTTTGGAGTATTCCATGTACTCTGTTGCTCGGATTTATAGCCTATGGTCTTAGTATCTACACTTACGTTTACGCACAGCGCCTTCTCGGAGCCTCCAGAACCAGTGCCTATTATGCTATTGCACCCTTTATAGGTGCCTTTTTGTCTCTGATCATATTCCAGGAAATTCCCGGAATTAACTTTTTTATCGCTCTGCTCTTTATGCTGCTCGGAGCATGGTTATCTTCCAGGTAGTGAGGGGCCCTCTCCCCTGTCGAAATTTGCAAATTAGAATTTATCATTTACAAATTTTCTGATGTCTGTTATAATCGAACAAAGCATATTTTCTTTTTATTCTTTCTATATCAAAGCATTGCTTTGAATATCTGAAAATCATTTCATATACAGAAAAGATTCTCTGTTTCTTTTAGAAAATTCATGCTTAATTTCCATTACACGGCAGGAGTTTTCGAAAAAGAATCCTCCTGTAATATCATAAGGAGGAATGCAGATGAACGACATGCCAGCAGAAAAAGAAGTGTTTCAATGGCATCCTGCTTTTTATGCAGGAATTCAGATTGAGCTGAAAGAAGATAAGGAAAACCTGATCTTTGAGAACGAACATCAGCTTAGTACAAAAGCCCCACCGATTATCTGAGTATTAATGATTTGTAACTATTCAATAGCCACTATCCCGCGAGGTGTTTTGGCACATATTGTGCCAAAATCCCGAGACATACAAGCAAAAATCCCATTGCCGCAGGCAATTTTCAATGGATTTTTGCTCGTAACTGTGAAGGTACTGAACAGTTACGATGATTTCTATAAAGTTTATGGGTACACCTGCTTTTACAAGTCGGATACAGGAGGAGTGAACGAGATTCCATCCGATGAGCTGACGATAACCCTGGTTTCTTCCAGATACCCTGCCAAACTCATCCGCCATCTGATTCAGGAAAGAGACTTCACAGTCGAAAAACAAGAAGACGGGATCTATTACATAAAGGGCGATTATATTCCTATTCAGATTCTTGTCACTTCAAAGCTTTCAGAAAATGAAAATCTGTGGCTGAAAAACCTGACCGACAACATGCAGGGAACTGAAAGTGTACAAAAGCTGATAAATGATTACGAGAAACATATAGAAAAACGCCTGTATCAATCTGTCATGAGCATCATTGTACAGGCAAACAGAGAAAAATTTCAGGAGGTAACCGGGATGATATGTGAACCATTGAAAGAAATATTAATGGAACAGATGAAAGATGAACTCGAAGAGAAAATGGAACAGAGATTACAACAAGGCTTCCAGCAGGGGATACAACAAGGGATGCAGTCAGGAATCAAAGCATTTATCGAGAACTGCAGAGAATTCAGTCTTACTTATGAACAAACAACTGATAAAATCGTATCAAAATTTGTACTTTCTACCGAAGAAGCCTCAGATTATATGCAAAAATACTGGTAATAGCACTCAGACAAGTTTTGGGTGACCGGGGGACGGATACTTAGCCACAGCTGTGGCTATGTATCTGTCCCCCGGTCACCCCTCGCTCCCTCACTACCTGCTATAGTTTTTCCACATCTTACTCGCAATAAAAATATATACTGCTACCATTCCCCAGATAATCAATTCAACAACTAACAGAGGGATTCCGCTTCCTGCGGTTAACACAGCAACGGCATCGAGAATCGCATGAAGAATAATTGCCAGCAGGAATAGCGATATGCGGATTTTCTTTCCTGAAGCTGCAAACCAGACAATCACAGACAGGGAAATCTGTGCCGCAACTGCACCGATTCTTTCCATGGGGCTCAGAAGAAAATGCCAGGCAGGAGTGGCAATCAGTGTATCAAAGGCAGTCTGCAATGTGCCTCTTGTCGCCTCATCCAGGGGTGCAAGCAGAGTCTGTGTCTGCCCCATATTGATCATGACCGAATAAATCAGATTGTTGACCATTCCCAGTGTCAAAATTACCATGGCTTCAAATCCACCGTGGCCCGCACCATACATAAGTGCATGATGCGGATTATCATGTTCTTTTTTCAGCAAAAACCGCATGGCAAGAAACCTGCCACTCTCTTCAAAAATTCCTGCCATCAGACCACCATACAGTGCATATAACCATATATTGTTCTTTATGATGTCTCCAGCTTGAGATCCAAGCACTACTGCATGGACAATCTGCTCAAGTATCAGAGCAAAAAGCAGCATGACAGCACATCCTATAAAAAAGCTTTTCACAGAAATCCGGTATTTTTTCTTAAAAAACACCAGCAGCCCAACAGGAATCAATATGCCTAAAAGCATGTTACAAATCATAAAAATAATTGATAATGTCGAAACCATAAATACCTCCATACATGATTTTTCAAATACTATACTTTTTTGTAATTCGTTTGAAAACGGACGGAAACTTCTTCTCATTTTTTCAGAAGCAGGCCGTTCCTCCTCAGCTAGCCGCTAACTGCGACTAAATTGACGCTCAGGAAAGCCTTCGCGCCAAAGTCTCCGTAAGCGTCGGATCTTCGGACTCACTTTCTCCAATGCTTCTGAAAAAATGAGAAGAAGTTTCCTGTTCACATCCAAACGAAACAAATTGCGCAAGTGGAGGATTGTATGTTATACGCTTTCCCGAATATTATCAGGCATCAAAACAGTAATTATTGTGGTAGAAGTTCACCATACACTTTTACCGGGCGCGTTTTGTTTCGTTTGGTATGAAACAGGAGAATCTCTGGTATTTTTCAGAAGCATTGGGGAAAGCGAGTCCGAAAATATGCACTTAGCAAGACTTTGGCGCGAAGGCTCTCCTGAGCGTCAATTAGTCGCGCTTAGTGCAGAGTTGAGGAGGAGCGGCCTGCTTCTGAAAAATACCAGAGATTCTCCGTCCCCTTCCATAGGAATTACAAAAAAGCATATGTTCCCGCAAAATGCATCAAGTGTTTTTGGATTCTCTCCATGATTTCCTCCTCTCTCTCCGGCTGTCTGTCATAGATATGTATCAGTAAGGATACCGGAGCGACAAATTCCATAGCCAGAACCTCTGCGTCATCTGTTTTCAGCACCTGTGTCTCCATCATACGTTCAAAGATTTTCTGGAACATTTTCTGCAGGCCATCCAGATGATGTTTTGAAGTGAGCTGTGCGATTTTCGAATTTCTAAACTGTTCCATCGCAAAAATTCTCCTTATCTTTTGAAGCATCTCATCATGCATCGTAAAACGGATTCTTTCCAGTGAAAAAGCGATGAGTTCCTCCATAGATTCCGGAATCTTGCCTGGACAATTTTCTGAGCCAAAATTTAATTCATAATAGCCACCAACCTTTTCAATAAGGGAATTCAGGATATCTTCCTTCCCTTTAAAATGTCTATATAGAGAAGGGCCTTTGATTCCGGCATTCTCGGCAACCAAATCGACTCCCACCCCATCATAGCCTTTTTCTGAAAACAGCATTAATGCGGAATCCAGTATTCTCTCTCTTGTCGGTATTTTACTCATAGGCTGTGTCCTCCAGTTTGCTAACGAACGTTTTCTCAATTATAACCAACTACCGCTGGCAAGTCAAGTGGGGAACAGGAAAAGAATTTCATAACTCTTTTCCATCCGCAGGAAAGACAATTCCATCCTGGCGTCTGATTTCATCCATTAGTTTTAAGCTCTCCAGAGATTTATCCTGATAGTATGTAATATCTGCCTGACCAAGGATTGCCTTTACAAACATTTCCCCTTCAAAGACCATGTTGTTGGGGCAATCCCTTGTATATAATTCTTCCACTTTGCCATTTCTATAAAATATTTTCAGATCTGACGGAGAAGCAATCTCGGGAATCACCATGGTTCCCTGTTCACCCTGGATTTCACTGACAAGCCTGCTGTCTGAAATTTTTGAATAGGAAATCTCAGCAAGCATTTCTCCATAATTCATAACTACGGTTCCTGTTCCGTCAATACCATTGTGAAGCTTCACACAGTCCGCCAGGATTTTCTCCGGCATACCAAACAAATCCACCAGCGGATAAACACAGTACACTCCCATATCCATCAGCGCACCTGCGGAACATTCCAGTGAAAATATATTCTGAGGTTTACCGGATAAAAAGGCATCGTATTTGCTGGAATATTTTCCATACCAAAAACTCACACGGCGTATTTTGCCCAATTTGTGCAGATTATCTCTAATCACAGAAAGTCCGGGATCATAGGCAGTACGCATAGCCTCCAAAAGCACCACCTGGTTTTCACGGGCAGTTTCTATCATTTCTTTCGCTTCCTGATAATTGGAGGCAAGAGGTTTCTCGCAAATCACATGCTTTCCTGCTTTCAAAAACTGCATTGTCTGTGTATAATGCAGAAAATTAGGACTGGCTATATAAATGGCATCTATGGATGGATCCTGTGCCATCGCATCCATATCACTATAATACTTTTCCGCATGATGTTTCTCTGCAAAGGCTTTTGCCTTTTGAGAATCTCTGGAATAAACAGCACCCAGAGAAAGTTTTTTCACTCCGGCGATTGCAGAGATAAATGATTCTGTAATCCAGCTTGTACCGACAGTTCCAATTGTAATACTCTTCATAATCCTCCTTCGGACAGGGATCTGTCCCCTGTCCGTTCACCACCATATAATATAAATCAAAGTCAGGCAAAGCCCAATACCAAACAACATCAATCCAAAGGAAAGGCTTCTCTGGATGATTCTGTTTGTTTCCTTAAATTCTTCATTTTTCACTGCCAGAATATGTACATAATCTTTGTCTCCCTGTTTCTTTCCACGGGACAGGGCATTGGCAATTTCCTGAATCCTGTTAAGGAATTTTCCGGCTCTTTCTGTAACTGCATTTCCTTCCGGACGGGTATGGGGCAGTGGACTGTCAGCATAGATTGTCTTTCGAAGGACCACAACCGTTGTGTCCACTGCACAGTCCAGAACTCTGCAGGCAATTCCGCATACAAAGGGCAGAAAACCAAGAACAAATGGACGGTAGATCATATTTTCCAGATCCATCCAGACAGGCCATGCATTGATATAAGCCTCTTTCATCAGGAATCTGCGCACGACACATAGATAAACAAAGGCTCCAATCGCTATGGAAATCACTGCACCGGATAAATTTTTCATGCTGAAATATGCAACTACCTCACCGGTCTCTTCCAGATGCATAAAGCTCTGTCCCAACGCTGCTGCTCTGTCCATGATCTGATGAGGAAATAGTCCCCATATAAGAAGCAGTACTGCACTTATGGTAAGTGCTGCACCACTTTGGAGATTCATATATTTCTTCATTCCATCATATGTTCTCTGTACCTGTGTATTCTCATTTTTTTCTACAAATATTGCCACATAAAGTTTCGTCATGTAGGCAACTGTGAGCCCGCCGCTGATCAGGAAAATCCATTCTACTGCCTTAGATATCAAACCGCCTCCATACTCCACAATGCTCTCATGGAGTAGTGTTTTGCTGATATATCCGCCAAACATGGGGATACCTGCAATTGTCAGAGCTCCTATAAGAAAAATCACCTTCAGCAGCGGCTTCTTTCTGCCAAACCCCCGAATTTCATTGAGGTTCAGTGCATGGGTATTCATAAAAATCACGCCTGCTGCCATGAACAGCACAAGCTTGATCATGGAGTGATTCACCATGTGCAGTAAAGTTCCATGAACAGCCATGGCGTTTTCTTCTCCCAGAAGACCCTGCATTCCGATTCCCACCAGAATAAAGCCAATCTGGGACATGGATGAACAGGCCAGCGTCCGTTTCAGATCCACAGAGAACACCGCAAGCAGTGCTCCACCGGCCATGGTCAGCACACCGATTGCCAGAATCAGTTTTCCCCAGGATGCATCATGGAGAAAGAGCCCGCTGCTGATAATCAGAATACCGAAAACTCCTGTCTTTGTAAGAATACCGGACAGCAGTGCTGAAGCCGGTGCAGGAGCCACCGGATGTGCTTTCGGAAGCCAGATATGCAAAGGAAATGCTCCTGCTTTTGCACCGAAACCTACCAGAAGACAGGCTCCTGCTCCATAGAGCAGTTCTTTATCAGGATAGCTTTTTGCCGCCTCCAGAAGCTCAGGTATCATCAGAGTACCAAGCTCGTGATAGAGAATGAACACTCCCATAAGCATAACCAGACCACCTGTCACTGCCACTGCAAGATATGTTGCAGCCGCCCTGAGAGAATCCTGCGTTTCTTCCTGCGCCACCCACACATAAGACGTAAATGACATAATTTCAAAGAAAATAAAGGTTGTAAATAAATCTTCAGAAAGAAATACTCCCATAGTGGCTCCCAGCGTGAGAAGAAGAAACAGATAGAATCTGTTTCTATTCTCATGATGACGGAAATATTCCCTGGAAAGAAGGGTTGTCATCATCCACATAAGAGCAGCGATCATACCATAAATTCTTCGGAATCCGTCCAGGGTAAAATGAAGCCCCAGTCCACAGACTTCCGGAATATAAAGTGATATCACATTGTCCGGGTATAGGCAGACAATCACCAGCATCAGCACAAATTCACTGACCGCCACAAACTCTGCCATAAAATCTCTGGCTTTTTCATTTCGTGTCCCCACCGCACAGGAAAGGAGTCCGCCCAAAAACGGATAAAACACAAGTACTGATAAAAGTATGTTCATTTCAGCCAACTCCTTTCTAATTCATCAAGACAGCTGTATTCATGGCAGCTGCCACGGACTCCAGCAACTTCATAAGCGGCTGCGAATGAATGCCCAGCACCACTATGGCAACTGCAAAAATCACCAGAGGAAGAATCATCATCCAATTGGGATCCTCCACATCTGCAATGGTACTGTAATCGAAATCTTTTCCCGGAAAGAATGCTCTGACCGTTATACTCATCATATAAATGGCAGTCAGAAGTGCCGACACCAGAAGTGCCGCAATCCCCACATATGCAAGAGGACTTTCACTTGCAACAGCAGCCTTTGCCAAGTTCCATTTGCTGATAAATCCGCATAATCCGGGTACTCCCATAAGAGCCAGCCCTGATATCGTAAAAATAGTAAATACTTTCGGCATTTTTCTGCCGAATCCATTCAGCTCATGCACGTAATTGTGCCCTGTTTTATAAATGACTGCACCTGCACAGAAAAAAGAACAGATTTTCATAACTGCATGGCACACCATATGGCACATAGCTCCCACCAATCCAAGAGGTGTCATCAGAGCCGCACCGAACAGAATATAGGAAAGATTACTCACAGTTGACCAGGCAAGCCTTCTTTTGATATGAGTTTCCTTAAGTGCACGGCTACATCCGTACACAATGGTAACAATCGTCAGACCCAACACAATATCCTGTGCCCAGGTTCCCCGCAGAAGCTCTGTACCAAAGCTATAATAGGTAACACGCATGACCGTAAACGCTCCTGCTTTTACAACTGCAACTGCATGCAGAAGCGCTGTTACAGGTGTAGGAGCCACTCCCGCCCTGGGAAGCCAGGAGGAAAAGGGCCACATGGCAGCCTTAACACTGAAACCGCAGAAGCAGAGCACATAAATCAGAAGAAGAAGATTTGTTCTATCCCCTATCTTTGCGGTATCCAGAACGCCTCCCGGAACAAACTCCGATGTAGTTCCATAAATCAGAATAAAAATCATCCCGATAAAGGCAAATGCTGCGCCTCCCAATGAATAATACAGATACGTCCTGCTGGCACGCACAGCCTCCTTTGTCAACGTGTGCATTACCAGAGGCACAGTCACAAGACTAAGCATTTCATAAAAGAAATACATCGTCACAATATCCTCTGCCAGAGCAATTCCAAGGGTAATGCCAAAAGTCATTATGTAAAACATAAAGAATATTTTCTCATGTCCTTCATGCTTCATATATTCGAAGGAATATAAAGTTGCCAGCGGCCACAGGACAGACACAAGTCCTGCAAACAATGTTCCCAGACCATCCAGACGGAAGCTTACACTTAAATTTCCTGTGAATCTGAACAGGGTAAAGTCTCCTTCCGGCTGTGCAAAAAGCAAAGACAGCACCAGTACAGAATTTAAAAGTACCAGGCTCTCCACATAAATCATCATCTGCCTGCGTGTCTGAAAGGGCAGCAAAGGAATCAATGCCCCTCCGATTATGGGAAGCAGAACTACGGCTACCATCATTGATGTATTCATTTTTTCTCCTCCCCTTTCCTACATTAATCCGGATACAAGTCCCATGATATAGTCAGTCAGCAAATTGGGAAATACACCGGTCAGAAGTGTCAGTGCTGCCAGAACTGCTATGGGAACCAGCATTGTTATGACAGGCTCCTGTACAGTATCGTACTCTTTACACAAAGTTTCTTTTCCCGGCAAAAATCCCTTCATCGTAACAGGAAGAAGATATCCCGCCGTCAGCAATGCGCTGACAAGAAGTACAGCCGGTCCCAGATATCCCCAGATTCCTGCACCTGCCTCAAGTGCTCCCTGAGCCAGATACCACTTACTGATAAATCCACTTGCAGGCGGAATCCCAATCAGTGCCAGTGACGCAAAGGTATAACACCACAAAAGCTTCGGCATCCGTTTTCCGATTCCTGTAAGCTCACTGACTCTTGTTTTTCCGCATTCAACAATAAAAACACCTGCACACAGGAATAACGTGCTTTTAATCAGTGCATGAAAAATGGTATGCAGCAATGCTCCTGTCATAGCCTGAGGCGAAAGAAGCGCCAGTCCAAAAAGAATATACGAAATCTGGCTGACTGTGGAATAGGCAAGCCTTTTTTTGAAAACCTGTTCTCTGTAGGCAAGCATGGAGCCCATAAATACCGTAGTCAGTGCCAGGATAATCCACACGGTCTGCACCCAGGTCCCCCTGATAAAATCAGGACCTACGATATAGTAAACCGTACGGATGGTAGCCAGCACACCACCTTTTACCAGAATTCCGGAAAAAAATGCAGAGGCCGGAGACGGAGCCACCGGATGGGCTGTCGGCAGCCATGCATGCAGAGGTAAAATACCTGCTTTTGCTCCAAATCCTATTAACATAACAAATACTGCTATAAGAAGTATCGTCTCGTGACTCTGTGCAAGAACCAGATTCAATGTACCCCCGGGGGTAAAAGTAAGGGTATCACAATTCTGATACAGGAAATATATTCCAAATAATCCCATGTAAGCGCCGCAAAGAGAATAAAACAGGTATTTCAATGCAGCCATAATAGCTTCTCTGGAACCATTGTGCAAAACCAATGGAGCAGAGGTCAGGGTCATCAACTCATAAAAGAAATACATCGTCACAAGATTTCCGGAAAAGTCAAGAGCCACAATCACCCCATACACCATGAGATAAAAGGCAAAAAATCTCTTTTCCTCTCCCTCGTGCTTCATATACGCAAAAGCATAGATTCCCACGGCCACCCACACAATACTTGTGAAAGTAACAAAAATCCTGCTGATTCCGTCGATATAAAAATATACAGGAATATCTTTCATCAGATAAAACAACGTAACACTTTTTTCCCCGCTAAATACAGCCCACACGGCAAACACGGCAGATAATATCAGGATCACTCCCACAAACAAGTGCAGCCGTCTCTGGTCATGCTCCCTTCCGTAATCAGGCTCTCCCTTCAGATGTCCCAGGAACGAGGTCAAAAGCAGAACCACTCCGGATATCACCGGAAGAAATACCGGTAGTAAAATCCATCTATCCATCATGTCTCCCTCCTATGCAAACATTCCCAGTCCACTTCGAAACAGTGCGATCACCGGCTCGGAGCTGAGACCCAGAAACAGATTCAGTATAATAAACAAAATAAGTGCTGCTGTTTTGGAGGGCTGCTCCTGGATGGTAATGCGGCGCAGTTTTTTCTTCCTCACGCCGCTTCTCCTGTCAGGAGTATAGATCAGAATCACAGTCCTCATAAAATACATGGCATTTAATATCGTACTGATGGCCAGTGCAATCAGCGTAGGAAGCATTTTGTGCATACTTTCTACTGCTGCCTGAGCAAACAGAAGCTTGGAAATAAACCCTGAAAACATGGGAATACCTACCATGGAAAACGAGCCTACGGTAAAAGCCACACCTGCCAGCTTATTTCTGTAGCCTGCACCCGCCATGGCTCTGATCTCCGTACTGTCATCCGATACATCCGTCAGCCCTGACGCAGCCACAAACAACAGAGATTTGGTAGCCGCATGGGAAATCACATGGTAAATACTTGCAATCACACCATCCATGGTGCCAAGCCCAAGTCCCATATATATGTAACCGATCTGAGCAACCGAAGAAAAAGCAATCATACGGCGGATATTATTTTCCCGGATAGCACTTACGGAACCCATGATCATCCCTGCAACTCCAAAGACAAAAAGTACATTGATAACTTTACTTTCCCTCACAATGTCAAACCCGATGACACGGAAGAATATTTTTGCCAGAAGGAAAATATATCCTTTTGAGACAAGGGAGGACAAAATCGCCGCTGAGGATACCGTAGAGTAGCCATAGGCATCCGGAAGCCAGGAATGAAAGGGAAACAGTGCACTTTTTATGGCAAGTCCCACGGAAATCAGCCCCAGAGAAACAAGAAGAGGCATATTATACATTCCTGCATCATGAATAAGATACACCTGCTCTTTAATATTGCTCATAAGAAGATGTCCTGTCAGATCATAAAGAAAACAGATTCCCAGGAGCAGAAGTCCGGAGCCCAGCAGGCTCATAATCATATATCTTGTAGCAGCCTCCAGCGTACGTCCGTTCTGCTTAATCATAATCAGACCACAGGCAGAAATCGTATTGATTTCCACAAAAACGTATGCAGTAAAAAGATCATTTGTATAAATCAGGGCAAGTAAAGAGCACAGAAGAAGATTTACCATGACGTAATAGAGATTCATCTTCGTTTCTTCTATTTCCTGCTCTCTCTCATACACGCCGCCAAACATACATAGCAGCATGATCATACAGAAAAATACTGCCATGGAAGCCTCCAGTATTCCAACCCTGATTTCATTTCCCCAGGGTGCAGGAAAATGACCCATTGTATAAACATAAGACTCTCCTGTTCCGATGACAAATATAAGAACAGCCACGGACATCAGACCAATAAGAGAAATCACAGCAGTGTTTATCCATTTCGCCTTTTTCCCTCCAATAATAGAAGAAAGCGGACCGGAAAAAAGAGAAATAATAATGGACATAAAGGGAAAATTCTGTACAAACTGCATCACAATCCCTCCCGCTTAAGCCTTGTGGAAATCTCATCAAGATCCAGCGTATGATATCTGCGGTAAAGGCGGATCGTAAGAGAAAGCATCAGTGCAGTAACAGACACAGATACTACGATTCCCGTAAGTACCAGACCACTTGGTATGGGATTGATATACGCTTCCACACTCTGAACTCCGTTTACCACAATGGGCGCCTTTCGTCCTGAAACATAGCCCTTCAAAGCAAGAAACAGATACATCGCTGTGTCCATAATATTCAGTCCGATGATCTTTTTTATGAGATTTTTTTGAAGAAGCAGATTGGAAAATCCGATTCCAAAAAGAATCATGGCAACTGCCTCCTCATAATTGGTAAAAAGATTCCCAACATTCATATCAGTAATCTCCTTTCCTGAACATGACATAAAAAGTATACATAGTTCCTGCCACTACAATTCCCACACAGATATTAAGGATCAGAATCAGTCCGCTGCTCAGTATTGCTCCGGGTGTTCCAAGAGGAATCCCACTTTCAATATGATTGGCTCCTGTATAGAAAGAATAGCTTTTGGCCAGACAATAGCATGCCAGAGCACAGAAGCTGGTTCTCTTGTAGGTTTTTGCAGTAAAAAATTTCTCTGTCTTTTCAAATCCAAAAGCATTGAGATAAAGAATCAGCCCCGCACCAATGACAGCTCCGCCGGAAAATCCGCCGCCAGGTCCCAGATGTCCTCCAAGAATAATATAAATTCCAAAAATAAAAATAGGCGGAACAAGAATTCTGGCAACTGTCTGCAGTATCATATCATTTTTTGGCTCATGGATACGGTCGTCCTCCATGGTATATCCCATTCCGCTTCTGCCTTTTTTGTCCCCGTCAATACGAAGAAGAATCAGTACTGTACAAGTGGCAATAAAAAGCACATGAGATTCCCCAAGTGTATCAAATGCTCTGTAATCAAGAATCATTCCTGTTACAATATTCACTGCTCCTGTTTCCTGAAGCCCGTTTTCAATATAGCGCTGTGCCACCTCATTGTTTACAGGATTCGAAGAATTTCCGAAGCTTGGAAGCTGAGATACCCCGGTAAGGAGCATCACAACCAGAAAAACACAGAACAGCACACTGAAAATATTGTATGCTCTCTGAAAAACCCGCATCTCCGGATTATTCTTGATGTCATAAATCCGTTCAAAGAGAGCTTTTTTCTCCTTAGCCCTCTTCACGACTGTTTTTTTATCTTCTTTAAATACTTTCTGGGGTTTCATTTCCAGCGTATCAAGAAAAGGATCCCGGGTACCGTTGAGCCACTGCCGGAAATGATATGAAAAAGTATGTTCAAATTCATTTTTGGGTACTTTCCTGCTCATCTTCCTCCTCCTTTTCTGTTTTTATGATAGCGTGGATTTTTTTAAGCGTAATAAAAAACAAAACACTGGTGACTCCTGCACCTACTGCTGCCTCTGTAATTGCAAGATCCGGAGATTCCAGAAGAATCCAGATGACAGACATCACAAGGCTGTATGACATAAAAATCAGGATGGAATTCAGAAGATTTTTAGAAAGACTTACAGATATGGCGCAAACCAGCAAAAAAACAAGCAAAATACATGTAAACACCTGCATATCACTCATCCTCCTTCCCGGCTTTGGCCACAATCTCATCCGTTTCTTCCTGCTGTGTTTCCAGTTCTCTTTCCAGTTTCTTCAAAGGCACAACACGATAATGCTTTTCTTTTTCTTCATCTGTGGCAACCTCAAGACGAGCGATCAGATGAGAAGAAACAGGAGACGAAAACCATAAAAACACAATTACCAGAAAAAGCTTCAGTGTGGTAAAATTCCATCCGCTTATGATCATAAGACCCACAAGGGAAAAACCGATACCCAGGGTATCACCCATGGCTGCTGCATGCATTCTGTTGAGCACATAGCGAAACCGGAACACACCAATCATTTCAATGGCAAAAATTCCCAGTCCCATGAGCATGAATCCTGCTCCCGCCAGAAAACGTATCCACTCAATCACTGCCATTCTTTTTTTCCTCCTCCAGCTTCTTCTCCCGATATACACCCATGTAAACTTTCGTCAGACAGACTACTGCCAGAAAACTTATCATGGCATATATCAGGCATATATCCACAAGATAGCCTTCCTTCATCATCAGAGCCAATATGGCAATCATAACCATGATCATAGTGCCCATCATGTTGGTGGCAACGATCCTGTCTGCAATTCTGGGTCCTATGATGGCACGGACCAGGCACAAAACCACCATCAATGCAAGGAAAATCAATACTACTGTGAAAAATATCTGATACGCCTGTTCAAGAACTGATGCTGTATTTTCCATAACCTATTTATCCTCCTCAAGCTCAGAAATCAATGTTACAAAATCAGAATGATCCATTCCCATGGCCAGTTCTTTGTCAAGGCAATGCACTACATATTCTGAATTCTCTAAAGATACTGTGATCGTTCCCGGAGTCAGCGTAATAGCATTGGCAAGAAAAGCCTTCCCTGCCGGAGTCTGCATATCTGAAGTAAAGTTCACAAGCACAGGCTCCACCTCCTCTTCTTCTGACAAAATCATATGAATGACTGCAAAATTTGCTTTTACGATTTCCATGACCAACACACAGGCATAACGGATAAACAGAAATACTTTTTTCAGATTTTGCTTCTCTTTTTCTATACTGTAATCCATAAACCTGCAGGTAAAGGCAAAAATCGCTGCTGCAATCACCATACCGAACAGACAGATTTCCACTGTAACGTTCCCATTATAGATAATCCACAGCAAAAAATACAGTAAATACATGTCATTTTCTCCCCTCTATTGTCAATTTTTAGTTCAGTATATCACATTATAATGGGGTTGTCGATTTCCGACAACCCCATTATCACTTCTATATGAGATTTTCATTTTAAAGCCGCCATCAGGTCTTCAATGGGACTCGGCTTCGCAATACACCGTTCAGTGCTTCAACAACCTCTTCGACAACAACCGGCTTGGAAATAAATCCATTCATGCCACTATCTAATGCCGCTTTCTTATCCTCATCAAAAGCATTTGCTGTCATGGCTATAATGGGGATAGATGATAATACCGGATTTTCCAGTGCCCGTATGCGTCTGGTAGCTTCATGACCATCCATGACAGGCATTTGTATATCCATCAACACCAGGTCAAATTCACCCGGCTTCGAAGCAGAGACTTTATCCAGTGCTTCCTGACCGTTTTCTGCAGTGTATACAATGAAACCATACGTGTTAAGTATCTCAATTGCGATTTCCCGGTTCAGTTCGTTATCCTCAACAAGCAACAGCTTCTTACCGCTAAAGCTTTTCGTTTGACCGGAAACAGAAAGTATATCATCTTTTTTCCCTGTTTTATGCTGACCGAGAGCATTCAGGAGCGAATTCCGCAGATCGGACATAAACATGGGCTTTGAACAGAATGCCGTTACGCCTGCCGCTCTTGCCTCCACCTCTATATCTGACCAGTCGTATGCCGTCAGAATAATGATAGGGGTGTCATCACCCAGGCTTCTTATCTGCCTTGTAACCTCGATTCCATTCATATCAGGCAAACGCCAGTCGATAATATACGCATGAAATGCATCGTTTACTTCAATAGCCTGTCTTGCACGCAGAACTGCCTCTCTGCCTGAAACCGTCCATTCCGACCTCATTCCCACACGCAGCAGCATCTTTGTGACGCTGTCACAGGTGTTGAAATCATCGTCCACAACGAGAGCCTTAAGCCCTTCAAGTTCTTGAATTTTTTCAACTTTTTTGTGTTCCGACTGTAAACGCAGTTCCACACGAATAATAAATTCCGTACCCTTGTCCTTCTCTGTAATAACTTCAATCGTACCACCCATCATATCGATGATGTTCTTTGAAATTGACATACCAAGGCCCGTACCCTGTATCTTACTTACCGTAGACGTACGCTCACGCTCAAACGGATTAAAAATACGCTCCGCAAATTCGCTGCTCATACCAATACCAGTATCCTTTACACGCAGTTCGTACCGTCCCTTTCCTTCCAAAGCACTATGCAGCTGTGATACACGTACCGATACTGTGCCTCCGGGAGGAGTAAACTTGATTGCGTTGGACAACAGGTTCAAAAGTACCTGATTCAACCGAATCTTATCACAGTACACATCCTCATCGGTCACATCCATAGTATCCATATACAGTTCCAGCTGCTTTGCGTTAATCTGTCCACTAATAATCGTTTTAAGATCATGGAGTACATCCGAAAGATTTACTTCTGTCTCCTCAAGATGTATCTTGCCGCTTTCAATGCGGCTCATATCAAGCACATCGTTTATAAGAGAGAGCAGATGATTGCCCGAGGAAAGTATCTTTGACAGATAATCCCTTATCTTCTCGTCATTGCCTATATTGGCACTTGCCAGTGTGGTGAAGCCGATAATGGCATTCATTGGTGTCCGAATATCGTGAGACATATTGCTGAGGAATGTACTCTTTGCCCTGTTTGCACTCTCTGCGGCATTGACTGCATCCTCAAGTGCCTGATTGATTTTCTTGTCTCTTGTACGGTCGGACATTACAAGGATATACTTTTTCTCATCCTGAATATCGCTGCAAAATGCAATCACGTGGAACCAGCGCACCTCGCCGGTCTTCTGATGGACATATTCCCTGTCCCATTCGCACTGTTCTCCGGGAAGAATATCCGAAAGCTGATCCAGTATGCGAACAGTATCATCATTCTTTACCAGATGATCTATCTCATGGATATTGGTGCGGGCACGCTTCTCAGCGATACCAATAAGCTTTTCTATGTTGGGGCTGATATAATCCACATGTAAGGTTTCAGCATCAAGCATAAGAAAAACATCGTCCACATTGACAGAGAGCTTGGAAAACAGCTCCTCACGGTATAGAATCTCTGTATCCTTCTTTTTCAGTTTCAGCTGATTTTGCCTGATTACGTATGCAAGCATCAGTACGCCAATGCTGATCGTGATTCCTGCCACCAGCATAAGAGTACTGTACTGAAGTTTGTTCATACTGGCATTTACCACACCAGTCGGTACAAGCCCCAGCACTGTCCAGTCCTCAAAGTCAGCAGGCTCGTATACAAGATAATAGCTTGTATCATTGATACTGAGTACAGTTGCTCCGGAACTCCCCTGTCTAAAATCTTCCCGCAGTTTCTCTATCTCCTCGCTGCTCATGTCGGAGTTTTTTTTCAGCATGGCAAGGAAATTATAGATGTCCTCCTGCTTATCCGTTACAGTATCCACCACCACACGACCATCCGAATGAATCACAAAACTGCTGGACGTATCGTCAAAAGAGGATATTTTCAGAGCATTTACCATATCTGAGTTATTAAAGCTGACTGCAATGGCCTCATAAGCAAAGCTATTGTAGGTTCCGTGAACAGCAGGTGTCGCAAACACCATAATCTGGGGCTGACCGGGTACTACAGAATTAACTGCCATATCCTTACCGTTAAGGATGAGCTCGGGCAGTTCATTTTTTAAATCCATATATCCTGTTTCACCACTCACTGTCTGATAATTACCTTCGCGGCTGATGAAATAGAAGTCGGTAAAACCTGTTTCTTCTTTTGCATGTGTAATGAAATTCTCAATCTGGTTTTCATCCGAAACATCCTGCAAATAATCAACCCACAGGTGCATATTGGTCCAGTTCCTGCTAACAAGATTATTCAGAGAACGGTTGGCCTGGTGAAATATCTCTGTCAGATGGGACACACTTTCAGCGTAAATGGTCTGCGACACAAAAAAGTAATAACGGAAACTCAGTGCGATAATTCCGATTATCAGGGCAACTGCAGCAACGACAGTCCTCAGCCGTTTTTTCATAAAATAGTTCTCCTTCCGTACTATTTGCTTCATCTTTCTTATCGCTGAATCGTCACATACTCTGTCGGTGTTTCAAGCTGTTTTCCACCTTCAAGTGCAGAATTAAACAAAGTATAAACATTCATGTCCATAATTTCCATTTTATCCTTTAATCCTTCAGGCATCGGACAATTACAATAAGCATATTCTTCAATATAATAGTTATCGCCAAATATTGCTGCTGAATAAACTGCATTTTCATCAAGCGGACTGCCATTTATAGTAATCTCACCCAATGTATAGTTTCCGTCTCCGTTATCTTTCAGCCGGTATTCCATCCCGCTTGTAACAGGAATGAGATTCTCATGTCGGATTGGATTGGATCCGTCCTTTTTCACATTTACCAGCCACTCCATAAGTACTTTTACCTCGGCACCTGTAAGCTGACCTCTTCTCATAATCTCACGATTTGCCATCAGCCAGTTAAGCTGCTGTCTGGTATATTCCCCTTCAAATACAGGTGCTGTAACGACACTGGAGTAACCGATCGCAATTTCACTGCCACACGCCTTACGCAGAGTGTTGACTACAGCAGAAGCTGCCGGGCTGCCATTCTTGCCGAAATCATAGTCATATCCTGTCTTCTGCGTAGTAATATACTCAGAAATCCTCTCATCTCCTTCAGCGGTAAGCTGTGCATCAAAAACCTGATACGCCTCCTTTGGACTGCATTCACCTCGTATCATCTGCTGTCCCACATTTTGGGAAACAGAAAACATTTCTGTAGAAGCCAGACGCATATACAGATGATTGCGTTTCATACAGTCACGTACCTGTGAAAAAACGTCGTTAATTTCAATATCTACGTTTTTATTGTAACTTAATACTGCATTGTCCACTGCAGTACGGCGCTGCCCTTCCTCGCTGAACATTGCTTCCAGCACCTGCATAACTGCATCATTCTTTTTCTGATTCTGTGCCACATCTTTGTTTACAGCCACCTGACAGGTCGGATATGTCATAAGCCAGTTATCCTCTGCAGTCTCGCCGAAATAAGGAAGCATTACCGTATTCATACCTTCTTCTTTTCTGAACACAGCACAGTCACTGGCTGTTCCCCGCATAATAGCGGCTTTTCCCTCCACCAATGCTGATTTCATAATAGTAAAATCCATTTCGATATCTTCCGGTTTTACCATGGTATCCTTCAGATACTGCCCGAACTTTTCAAAGACGACCGGCCATACTTTATCATCCAGCCCTACCTGTTCGTCTGCGGCTTCATTCTCATATCCTGTACGCCACAAGATACCTTCCATTGTCATCAATTCAGGAATCGCACAGCCCTGGAGTGCCTCCATGCATGAGTAATCTTCACGATAGTCATTCACATATCCCCGTATTCCCAGCTCATCAAATTCACGGCATACTTCAGCAAATTCAGCGTAGTTTTCCGGAAGTTCTATGCCGTATTCCTCAAACAGATCAACATTTGCAATATAACCGTCTACCTCGGCACACATGGGCAGCCAGCGTATTGCCCCACCAGGCTCTCTGTTATTTTCAATATAATTGTCATAAAAACTGCCGACTATATTGGTCTCACGCAGATCCATAAGCATATCAGCCATGTCAGAAGCATCATTAAGTGAAAACCGCCGGCAGGTGATAATATCCGGCAGACTTCCACGGCTGTTAAGGTCGGTGTAAAAGTCCATGGTATTATATCCCACTACAAATGTAAATTTGATATCGGGAAACTGTTTTTCCAGCCAGGGAGTCAGCTCCCGGGTCATGGACTTGTCCCACAGATACATCGTTATCTCAACCTTGTCATTGTCTTTGTATGTTCCACAGCCCGTAAGACCAAGCAGCATGATCATAAGCGTAGAAATAATTCTTTTTTTCAATTCTATATTCCTCATTTAAAAAGTGTCCGGCTTATTTCAATGATATATATTTTTCCGGTTCTGCGACCTTGCCGCCGTCCTTGATATACTCTTTCCAGGTTTCCTTCACACGCTTTTCCGCTTTCTCAAATACACGGTTTTCATCACTCAGGAACGGACTCATATATGCCCCTAAATTAAGGCAGGTTACCTTAAATGTATCCTCGTCATCAATTTCTTTGCCATCCTTGAGTACACGACTCAAAGTATACTTTCCGTCTGTCTCCTGCACTTCCATTGATATTCCGCTGACAGTGGGCAGGGATCCACGGTTAAACGGTGTAAATCCATTTTCAATTCCCTCTACAGAAGACCTGATATATTCTTTCAGTTCTCCACCATTCATTTCACGCTGCCAGGCTTCCAGTGGATTCGGAATAATCATGTTGCCAGCCATCTTTTCATTATAATCAGCCTTGAATACAGATCCTGTAAAGCTGTATGCAGGTGCAATCAGTACATCACTGCCGTAGACTCCTCGCAGAGTATTTGCCATAACAGAATAGGATTCATTGCCGCCATCTTTATGGAATATATTGGAGTATCCACGATCCATGGACAGTACGGTTTCATTCGAATCGTCCTCAGGCTGTTTTAACTGTGCATCAAATGCCTCATAGGCCTGCTTTGCGTCGTATTCACCCTGTATCATTTTCGTAACAACGTCCTGGGACACAGCAAAAAAGTCGTTGGAAGCGATTCGGATATACATATGGTTTTGTTGAATCAGCGGCTTAAGATTTTCAAGGTAAGGCGACAGTTCAAGATTAACATTCTGACTGTAAGTAATAACATCCTCTCCCTTAGCAAGAACATTCTGACCCTCTTCGGAAAGCATAACGCCAAGCACTTTAAGAGCTTTTTCCTGACTCGTTTTGTCTTTCTCCAGATCCTTATTCAATGCCACCTGGAATGCCGGATAGGTCAGCAGCCACTCTTCCCCGTCCTGTCCGAAATAGGGAAGAAATACGGCATCCACGTTACTCTTCTGAAGTGCAACCACATTTGATCCGCCCGAACGGATAATAGCTGCCTTTCCTTCAATGAACATATCCATAACAGGGTCATAGGAAAGCTCGATATCCTCCGGGGCAACTTTGGCATCTTTAATAAACTGCTCCATACGCTCAAAAGCACCCGGCCATACCGAATCATCCAGTCCAGTCGTATCAGTCGAAGGGTCTTCATAGCTATTGCGCCACATACGCCCCTCCATAGATGTTATCTCGGGAATGGACAGCCCCTGCAAAACTTCCATGCAGGTATAATCATAAGCAAAGTCAGCAACAAATCCCCTGATACCTTTTTCCTCAAATGCCTGACAGGCAGAAATCATACTGTCGTAATCCGTTGGCAGCGGGATACCATATTCGTCAAACAAAGCCCTGTTAGCAACCAGACCGTCTACCTCACCACAAAGCGGCAACCAATTGACAGTACCATCAATATTGGTGAAATCCTGAAGATAGGATTGGTAGATTGCACCTGCCTCCTCCGTAGTGGACAAATCCATCAGCTGGTCCTTGATCTCTGCTGCATCATGAAGGGCAAATCTGCGCATAGTGATAATATCCGGCAGTTCTCCATGCTCATTCATGAATTTGTAGAAATCAAGATCGTTGTTTCCCACAACAAATTCAATATTGACATCGGGAATCCGGGACTGAATATATGGTGCGTAACTGTCATACAAATTCGTGCTCCACAGATATACAGATATGGTATCTGCATCTTCCCTTTCCTTACTGTCTCCACAGCCCGGCAATAACGGCAATGTCATCACCACAGCTGTAACAGCTGCTGCCATCCTTCTTACGTTTCCTTTTTTCATTTTTCTCCCTTTCTGACATCATATCTTCTTGCAAAGTAAATAATCCCCATAGCTTATAAACCGTATATTTTGACATATTATTTTATCATCCCCATACTGCATTAGCAAGGATTTTATCTCCTTTTTGCATATATTCCCTGTTTTTGAATAAAAGAAAACCCCGCTCTTACACATTAATGTAACATAGCGAGGTTTTGCACCCGTTCTCAAACAACTTTCAAAAATAATCCAGACAATCAGGCTTTATTCTCAGACAGTTTGAAGCCAACACCGCGAACAGTTTCGATCTGGATGTTGCTGCCAATGCTGTTCAACTTTTTTCGTAGATTATAAATATGCTGTTTCAGGGATTTTTCCGTACAATCCGGTGTTTCATAACTTATACTATCCAGAAGTAAGTCCTTAGAAATGGTGTACCTGGAATGTGACATCAACAGTTTGAGAATCACACATTCCGTTTTTGTAAGTTTTATAACCTGAGACTGAACCGTCACATGCAAAGACAAGGGGTCCAGTGTCAAATCGCCAATAGATAATGTAGATTTCTCCTGGTGATTGCCTGTATTTTTTTCTTTACGAAGCTGTACCAAAATACGGGCAATCAATTCTCTTGTATCAAACGGTTTGGTTATGTAGTCACAGGCACCCTCATTCAAAAGATGAATCTTGTCTTCTACCTCCGCCCTTGAACTCAGTATGATAACCGGGATATCCTTAATATGTTCCAGAACACTTTCTCCGCCAAGACCTGGCAAAACCAGATCCAGCAATATCAGATCAGGAGTTTTTTGTTTGAGCAGATATAACGCTTCCGTCCCCGAATACGCCCGGATCACGTGAAAACCCTCCTCCATTAAAATCTCTGTTATCATGTCTCCAGTCAGTACATTATCTTCAATCACAGCTATTGTTTCCATAACTCACCTCAAAAATGAAGCATTTCTTTCAACGTACATATCAGCGTACCTGCTTCGATGTATGCGTCATGCCTTTCATAACACTATACAATATCGAATGAAACAAAGTCAATGAAGGAATCAACCTTTCGTTCGACGGTTTTAGACATTCATATAAAATCTGTATCTTCTTCTGCGAGATAATAAGCAATCATATCGACAAATTCACTGTTTGTCGGCTTATCAGCCAGTGGATAACCGGCAATCTCATCCATCCCCTTTTTATTCTTTTCCCAACAAACGTTGATCACAGTACGAATATTATGTTCGATATTCATAGGTGTAGTTTTATATTTGCTTGCCAGATATGGATACATGTCTTTCGTAATCTTTATCGGCTTATTATGGTAATTCATTGCAAGGTTAATAGCATCTGTAACAAAAAAGTATCCCTTATATTTTGAAGTAACTCCCAGTCTTCTGATTATCCCATTTGCGTTTCTCATATCTCCTCTGTCCTTCCTTTAATTACTTTGAAGTATCGAACAATTAACTTCTGGACTTAATAGTAATACATAAACGCAAAAAAACGGTAAAGAAATCTGTCAAGATTTGGTCAAAATATTGGTAAAGATTTGGTAAATTTATTTCCCGCTTACGATGGAATAGTAAGCATTTGACGTTATCTTGTAAATAATTCCGTAAAATACACCAAATACCAATACCGAGATCACCATAATCAAAATCATGAGTGATATATTTCGCAGGTTAAACAGGGCGAGAAGCTTCTGTACCATTGGGAACGCAAAACTCAAATGCAGTACAGCGGCGGCAAGAGGAAGGAAGAATACCGTCAGCATCTGGGAATTGATGCTCTTACGAATATCCTTTTTGGTCATCCCCACCTTCTGCATGATGGCAAAACGACTTTCATCCTCATACCCTTCCGTAACCTGCTTATAGTAAATGATCAGCACCGTTGCAAGAACAAATACGATGGACAGAATCACTCCCAGATAGAAGATTCCCCCATAAGTGCCATAGAAGTCATCCCGCTCTTCCTCACGGCATTCCACACTGTAGGAATAGAATCCACCTTCGCCTGTATAGTCCAGCTCCCGCACATGTGCACGGATTTCTTCCGCCAGCCTGATCTCCTCCTCTGCCATCAATCCTGTATCAAATCCATAGTGAAGCTCCGGACGGCAATAATAATCTTCATTGTCAAACTCGGAATTGACAGAAGCAGAAATCGCTTCCATGTCATTCACCACAATAAATACGGAAGGGATGATATCCATTGCGGCATCGCCGCTTCCCATCATGGCATCCACCTGTTTTTTTATGGTCAGCACCGTTCCATCCGACAAAACAATCTTTGGATCATCATAACTGCGACGGATACAATGAATCAGAACTTCTCCCTCTCCCAGAGTTTCCTTCGTACCCATACAATCATTGTATTCGTCTAAAGGTACAAAATAAACCTGTGTTACCTTCTCCATCGTATCTACATTTGCTGCGTTTATAATCTCCGGGTTGGCAATCAGCTTTCCTTCTCCAAGCATCCCTACGATACTGGAACTCAGATAACACTCTTCATTTTGTGGACTTACATGGTAATCATTCAGTATCTGATGAATCTCAGTCAGGAAATTCTCCTCTTTTTCAGATGTATACACCTGGTCTTCTTGAAAAGAAACAAAATCCACCGAAATAGAAATATCTCTTGGATATCTTGTTTTCAGACTGTCTTCCGCACCAAAGTATAAGCTTCCTGCCCCCAGCATCATGACAAGCACCATGGTACTTAAGATGCAGATAGAAGCAAGCCCTGCCCCATTGCGCTTCATTCGGTACACCATAGATGAAACCGCAACAAAATGATTTTTCTGATAATAGTATTTCTTATTTCTCTGCAGGATTCTGCACATCATGACTGAACCGGCAATAAAAATCAGATAAGTTGCAATAATGACCATGATAACGGCAATGATAAACCAGCTGAGAGCCAGCAGGGGGCTCTGAATGGAAACAGCGATGTAATATGCTGCTGCCAGGATAAGGATTCCGCCAATCCCAAGAAGATAATTTGCCCGCGGCGGTTTCTCACCGGTGTTCTCACTTTTCATCAGTGATACCGCATTGAGACGCCAGAGAGTGAACATACCTTTCAGGAAAAGGAACACAAAGATGATTCCAAACACCAGAAAGGTGTCAAAAAATACTTCTGAACTGATGATAAAATCATAGGTAATCTCTCCGTACAGCATATGAACAAGGCCAAGCTCTGCCATTTTTGACAGTCCTATACCGCAGACAAGTCCGGAAATCATGGAAATTGCAAATACAATGAAGGTTTCCCACAGAAATACCATCCCCAGATTTTTCTTTCCCATGCCCAGAATATTATAAAGTCCGAACTCCTTTTGTCTGCGCCGCATCAAAAAGGAATTGGTATAGGTCAGAAAGATAAGAGCAAATACAGCGATTACCCACACACCAAACCCCAGTGTCAGTTTTGTGGCACTGCCGCCTGCCATATCATCCAGTGCCTGCATGGCTGCCAGATGATGGATAATGTAAAACATCATGACCATTCCGGCACAGGTAAGGATATAGGGCAGATAGAAACGTTTGTTTTTCCGAATTCCGTCCCAGGCTAATTTGGGATAAAAACCTATTTTCATCGTCTGTCACCACCTGTCGCAAGTATAGTCAGCGTATCCGATATCATCTGATAAAGCTGCTCATTCGTATGTTCACCACGATAAATCTGGTGAAATACTTCTCCATCTTTGATGAAAAGTACACGGGAAGCATGACTTGCTGCTTTTACCGAGTGTGTAACCATCAGAATCGTCTGTCCGGTCTGATTGATTTCTCCAAACAACCGAAGCAGTTCGTCCGTTGCTTTGGAGTCGAGGGCACCTGTGGGCTCATCTGCAAGAATGATCTTGGGATTGGTAATCAGTGCCCTGGCAACCGCTGCCCTTTGTTTTTGCCCGCCGGATACTTCATACGGATATTTTTTAAGTATTTCTGTGATTCCAAGCTGACCGGCTATGGGCATGATGCGTTTTTGCATTTCTGCATGTGACTTTCCTGCCAACACCAACGGCAGGTAGATATTGTCTTCCAGTGTGAATGTGTCCAGAAGATTGAACTCCTGAAAAACAAATCCCAGATTATCCCGGCGAAATGTGGCAATCTGAGACTCTTTGATGCCGGAAAGATCTTTTCCGTCCAGTATCACTGAACCGGATGTGGGTTTATCCAATGCTGCCAGAATATTTAACAAGGTAGTTTTTCCGGAGCCGGATTCCCCCATGATGGCAACATATTCGCCCTGTTCCACAGAAAACGATACGTTCTTCAGTGCTTCCACCTTATTTCCGCCAAAGCGGCTGGTATATATTTTTTGCACTCTACTTACATTCAAGATATTCATAACAAAAACCTCCTTTGTGATTTCTGTCATTATTATACAAAAAGAGAGATTTGTATTACCATCGAATCGGCTTACAAATCTCCCTTCAAATCTTACACTTCTGTAAGATTTCACTCGTAACTGTTCAGTACCTTCACAGTTACGGGCAAAGTAGTTACTTTCATTCCACTTCCAGATGTTCACGGGAAAGGTCAATGATGATGCAGGTTCCCTCGTCAATCCTGGACTCTGCTTCAATCCCGTGACCGAGTCTTTCACAAATCCGTTTACATAGATACAGACCAATCCCGCTCGCCTTTTTATCTACCCTGCCGTTATATCCGGTGTACCCATGTTCAAAAATGCGGGGCAAATCTTCCGGTGCAATACCGATTCCGGTATCACGGATACAAAGCCTGTTTCCAGGTTCCATGGTAATGGAAATACTTCCGGAAGACGTGTATTTCAAAGCATTGGACAATACCTGCCCGATCACAAAAGACAGCCATTTTTCATCTGTAAGAACATTCACATGAAGTGGTTCATAAATCAGACTGAGCCTTCTGCTGATAAACTCCCCTGCATATTTTTTGACAGACTGCCGTATCATTCCATCCAGGTCATACTCCCTGAGCACATAATCCGTACTCGCCGAATTCAGTCTCAAAAATGTCAGTACCATTTCCACGTACTGTTCGATCCGGAACAGATCGTTTGTGAGCTGACGGGACAGAGCCGTATCTTCATTTTGCAGGGTAAGCCTCATAGAAGCAATCGGCGTCTTGATCTGGTGCGCCCATATGGTATAGTAATCCACCATCTCAGCGTATGTCCGCTGACTGTGAGAAACCACTTGCCTGTGTTCTCTTTTCATCATCCGAAGGATCGCCTGGTAATCTTCATCTTCGATTCCGTCCACAGCCGGCAGGGTTTCCGTAATCAGATCAGTAAGCTCCTGCATACCTGCCAGAAGATCATGCCTCTGCTTCACCCTTCGATAATCCAGTATCGTAAAAAGGATTCCAAGAAAAAAACACAATGCGGCAGGGTACATAACAGCTTTCACCGGCAGCTGATACAGTGCAAAAGAAATCGTAAAAACAATACAAAAGAGCACCCCCGCCAGAATTCCTCTTCGTCTTTGCTTCACATATTTCATCCATAACTTCATATTCTGCACCTCAATCCTCAATCAGATACCCTACACCGAACTTCGTCCTGATAAAATCGCTAAGCCCGGCGGATTCCAGACGTTTTCGAAGTCTGTTCACATTTACGGAAAGAGTGTTTTCGTCCACAAAACAATCCGTCTCCCAAAGCTGTTCCATCAATTTTTCCCGGCTGACTACTCTTCCCTTATTTTCCATCAGGACAAGGAGGATTCGGTATTCATTTTTCGAAAGTGATATTTTCTCATCACCGTAGGTCAGACTTTGCTCACCCGTATGAAGAAGAGCACCCCTGTGCTCCAGCACCGGAACGGAAAATGAGAAATCATAGGTTCTGCGAAGCATTGCCTGAAGCTTTGCCATAAGCAAACTCTGGTCAAAAGGCTTCGCAATAAAATCATCCGCCCCCATATTCATTGCCATAATCATATTCATATTATCTGATGCAGAGGAAATGAATATGATCGGCACCTTTGATACCTTTCGGATTTCGCTGCACCAGTGATAACCGTTGAAAAAAGGAAGCGAAATATCCAGTAGTACAATATGCGGTTCCACTTGTGCAAACTCTGTCATTACATTGCGAAAATTCCTGATCATGTGAACCTGCATCCCCCACATCTCCGCCTGCGTTTTGATTGCCTCCGCAATTCCTTTGTCATCTTCAATAATCAGTAAACGATACATGTGATCTCCTTTGCTAAATATAGGACAGGGGTCTGTCCCCTGTCCTGTTATCTGTTCATATTTCTCGCAATAGCCTTTTTCACCTCGTCCATGACAATAGGTTTGGCGATATGCCCATTCATCCCGGCATCCAGAGATGCCTGAACATCCTCAGCAAAGGCATTGGCGGTCATGGCAATGATGGGAATCCTGCGGGCATCGGGACGCTCCTTGATAGCACGGATCGCTGCTGTGGCTTCATAACCATTCATCTCAGGCATCATGACATCCATAAAGATCAAGTCAAAGGTGTCCGCCGGATTCTCTGCGAAGATTTTTACTGCCTCTTTGCCATCAGCGGCTCTGGTGACCTGAATTCCCAGTTCCTCCAGCTGCACCATAGCAATTTCCGCATTCAGTTCGTTGTCTTCTGCCAGGAGAACCTTCACGCCTCTAAGATTCGTTTTTGCTATTGGCAGATCCTGTTTCTGGACATTCTCCCCATCTGTCAGTTCCAGAGAAATTTCCACAATAAAGGTGGAACCCCTGCCTTTTTCGCTCTCCACACAAATGGTACCGCTCATCAGGTCTACATACCTCTTTGTGATGGCCATGCCAAGGCCAGTGCCCTTATATTGTGTCCTCGCACTGTTTTCCTCCTGAGAAAACTCATCGAAGATATGCTCTGCGAATTCTTCCGTCATGCCTACACCTGTATCTGCGATACGATACTGCACCATCATGTGCCGGTCATCTTCGCCGGGATGATAACTGGTTTCAAATTCAATGCTGCCGCCGTCCTCTGTAAATTTTACCGCATTACCCAGTATATTCACCAGCACCTCCCGGATACGCACGGCATCTGCAAGCACATAAGGCGTTTCTGGCACCTCCAGGTTTGTACGGAATACGATACTCCGATCGTGCAGGAAGCCCTGCATGATGCCGAGCACGGTATCTGCAACTTTCCTGATATCGACAGGAATGGGTGCAAATTTGACTTTGCCGCTTTCGATACGGCTGATATCCAGCACATCATTGATCAAGGTCAGCAGATGTTCGGAGCTATTACTGATTTTGTTGAGACAGTTCCTTACCTCAGGTTTTGGCTCCTGTTTCAGTGCAATATTTGTAAAACCGATAATAGCATTCATAGGAGTACGAATGTCATGGGACATATTGTTCAGAAAAGTGGTTTTTGCACGATTTGCATTCTCTGCGGTATGGACTGCATCCTCAAGTTTCTGATTGATTTTCTTGTCCTTTGTCCGGTCAGACAAATCCAGAATGTATTTCTTCTCTCCCTGAATGTCCGTGCAGAATACAACCACACGAAACCATAACTTCTCACCAGTCTTCTGATGGATATACTCTCTGTCCCATTCACGCTGCTCACCGGGCAGAACTTCCGATAGTTGATCCAGAATGTAAACCGATTCATCCATCCGGATCAGATGCTCAAGCTCACGGATATCATTAAGAACATTTTGTTCCGGAATACCTGTCAGTTTCTCGATATTGGGACTGACATATTCCACGCGAAGATTTTTTGCATCCACCATCAGGAAAACATCATCCACATTGATAGACAGCTTGGAGAACAGCTCGTCACGGGCAAATAATTCATTATCTTTCAGTTTCAGTTTCTGCCGGTTCTGCTGAATCACCAGCAGAAGAAGCATCAGGGCAAGAAAAACGGCAACGCCCGACGCCACCAGCATAGTCGTTGACTGAAGCTTATTCATGCTGGCATTGACCACATCGGCCGGTACAATACCTATAACCGTCCAGTTCTGGAAATTGGCAGACTCATACACCAGATAATAGTTCCTGCCATTGATATCGAATATCCTGGAGCCGGAATTACCTGCCAGAAAGTCCTTTCGCATGGCAGTAATCTCCTCCTTGCTCAGGTTTCCCGATTCATTCAGCATAGCAAAGAGATTGTGAATATTACTCATATCCTCGTTGCCATTATCAACAGTAATACGGCCATCAGGCAGAACTGCAAAAGTACTGCCTTTTCCGTCAAATGCAGAAATTCTCAGGGCATCTACCAGGTCGGAGTTGTTATAGGTAATGGCAATGGCCTCATATGTGAAATCAAGGTAGCTGCTCTCTTCTGCGGGCACGGCAAACACCATGATCTCCGGCTTATCCGGAACAACAGAGTTTGCAACAATCGGCTGCCGCTCCAAAATCAGGGAGGCAAGTTGTTCCCGCAAATCCAGATAACCCCTGTCCCCGGACAACGTGATGTATTCTCCATCCCGAGAGATGAAATAAAAATTGGTAAAATTGCTTTCCTCCCGGGCCTGATTCACATAAGCTGCAATCTCCTCACTGCTTTCCGCTTTTTTCAGATAAGGCTCCCACATCCGCATCTGCCTCCAGTTGACAGAAACAAGATTATACAGCGACTGATTTGCCTGATGGAAGATCTCGTTCAGGTGGGCGGTACTCTCTTCGTAGATCGTCTGTGATACAAAGTCAAAATAATTCACTACGGCCCAGCCAATCCCGGCGGTCAACGCAAGGAGCAGCAGCAATGCTGCCAATCGTTTTTTCAAGATATCGCCCTCCTTTCTACTTGATTTTGGTTTCTCATGAATCCTGAAGAATAGTCACATACTCCGTTGGTGCAAGAAACTGCTTCGTTTTCTCCAGAGCCTCCTGCATGCACTCCTGACTGGAGAAATCATGCACCAGATAAGCTTCTCTCTTTGCCTTCAGATCCTCGGGCATAGGGCAATTGCAGAAAGTCTCATGTTCCAGGAAAACGTCCGCCCCCACCAGCAGCATACTATAGGCAGCAGTATCGTCCAAAGGCTTGCCGTCCACGGTAATTTCCTCCAGACGGAATTTGCCCCGCTCATATTCGGTAACGGTATACTCCAGACCGCTGGTAACAGGCATCAGATTGCGGTGGAGGATAGGATTGGAGCCATCCTCCTTCACATTCACCAGCCAGTCCATGAATCTGCGAATTTCCTCACCAGTGTACTCACCCCGGTAGACAGAGTTCCGGGCAGTCAGAACCCACTTGGCCTGCTGGAGAGTATAGTCACCGGCATAAATCGAAGTGCTGGCCACAGGGGAATAGCCGATAGCAATCTGATCGCCCATAGCCTCGCGAATGGTATTCATCAGAGAAGAAGCCGCAGCACTGCCGTGGTCAGTAAAATCATTGGAATAGGCATTCTTCTGAGTGAACATCACTTCTGCCGCATCCGGGTCAACATAGTTACTGATCTGAGCGTCAAAGGCTTCATAAGCGCTCTCAGCGTCATATTCTCCGGTCATCATCTTGTGACCCACATCCTGAGAGATGGCAAACACCTCTGTGGAGGCCAGACGCATATACAGGTGATTGCTGTTGATGCAGTCCTGCACATACTGGAGAGCATTGGTGGGAGCAATCTTTACTTCCTTGTTGTAAGACAGCACAGAGGTACCGGCGGCAACGTGCTTCTGTCCTTCATCACTGAAAATAGCCATCAGCACTTCCATCACGGCTTCCTGCTTAGCTTCATCCTGTTCCACCTCCCTGGACACGGCCAACTGGCACATTGGATAAGTCAGCAGCCAATTTTCCTCTTCTGTCTCCCCGAAATATGGCAGGATAACACTGTTGATGCCGTCTTCTTTGGTAATATCGTCTGCCAGAGCCGCCGTGTTTCGGATCATAGCGGTCTGTCCGCTGCGAAAGGCCTCAGTAACCGGAGTAAACTTCAGTTCCTCATCGCCCGGCTGGATACGAACATCTTTCAGGAACTGCTCGTATTTTTCAAATACTTTAGGCCAGACGATGTCATCCAGTCCCACCTGACTGTCCTCTTTTTCACTTTCGTAATCCATTCGCCACTGAGTTCCCTCCAGGCTCATCAGTTCCGGGATGGCACAGCCCTGCATGGTCTCCAGACAGGAATAATCATAAAACCAGTCCGTCTGGAATCCCTTGATGCCCTGAGCCTCAAAGGCATCGATGGCGGCCACAAACTCGGAATAGTTAGTGGGCAGAGGAATATCATACTGATCAAACAAATCCTTGTTGGCCATGATGCTGTCCACCTCAGCACACATCGGCAGCCAGCGAATGGCACCACTGGTTTCCCGATTGATTTCAAGATAACTGCTGTAAAAGGTTCCTGCAACCTCGGAGGAACTCAGATCCATCAGATAATCCGAAAGAGGTGCCGCATCATTCAGAGAAAACCGGCGGCAGGTAATGATGTCCGGCATGGTCTCTCCGCGGGCCAGCAGATCCTTGTAATAGTCCATAGTATTATAACTCTGGACAAAAGTAAACTCGATGTCCGGAAACTTCTCCTCCAGCCAGGGGCTCAGCTCTTTTAACATGGATCTGTCCCACATATACATACTGATGGAAATTTTCCCGTCTTCCTCTTTTTTCTCAGTACTTTCATTCTGTTTTCCACATCCGGCAAATATGTTCACGGCTATAACACCGGTAAACAACAGACTAATCAGTTTTTCCTTTTTCATTCGTATTCTCCTTCTTATGGATTTTTATATGCTGCTTCTTATATTCCTTTCAGCTTTACTGATATTTTGCCAGACATCTCAGTAAACGTGCTGAATTTGTCGGCTTTACAAGGAAATCATCCATTCCTGCCACTGCCGCTCTCTCCCTGGTTTCTGGAACCGCATCTGCTGTAAGGGCAATAACAGGAATATTGGCACGGATTCGATTGGGAAGTTTTCGGATCTTCATCGTTGCCTCATATCCGTCCATCACCGGCATTTCAATATCCATCAATATAAAATGATAGTAACCGGGCTCCTTTGCTTTCAAAGCTGCAACAGCATCATATCCATTACCGGCTTCCTCAACCACAAGACCGTGCTCCACCAGAACTTCCTTCATGACCTCACGGTTCAGTTCGTTGTCATCCACAAGAAGAACTCTCCTTCCCGTTAACGATTCGATGTTCTCCGGTTCTTCCGGGCCCGGCTCATCATTCAGCGATTCACCCAGGGTATAGGCTATGGTGAATTCCACATTAGTCAGAACCATCTGAATCTTCTCCAGATATTCCTCTGCTTTCGAGCGGTGTCTCATGCCAAGCTCTGTATATCCAACTGCACTGTTCAGCTCTGTCCGCAGATCCCTCAATGATTTTTTGTGAAATTCTGCTGCCTTCCTCGCCGTTTCCAATTCCTTTTCCAACAAATCCATTCTTTCAAGAAGCATCTCATAATTCGCCTGGGAACTTCGGACTTTACCATCCGGATACTGAAGGTTGAACTCAATCCTAACCCCTAACACATCAAGGCAATTCTGAAGTTCTTCCAAGGTCATACTTTCTCTGGCAAGCTTTCTATATAAAGAAGATGGATGTAACCCCATTCTTTTTGCAAGATCTGCTTTTGTTGTGCCAAGCTCAGCACAAACGGCATTGATTGTTTCCGCCGTTTTCATATCTTCACTTCTCCCTTCCTTATGTGCTGCAGTATCTGTTCCGTTTGTGTCATTGTAACATAAATGACATACGAATGCAATATATCCCGTCTTGCATTTCCATCCTATGTTTTTTGATTTTCATAGGCTATGTCATTTGCTTCTGTAATTTGAGCTTACGCTTTTACTAATGATTCTTTCTTGACTTAAGGTATATTGTCAACTTTTAGTCCGATGATATACCCTGGCAGGGTCTATGGAAAATAATGTTTGTAAAAGTTTCCTTTTTCTCAACAAATACCTGAATAACAATATGCAAGAAAAAACATCAGGGTCTATACAAGAAAAAAGTATTCCCAGACCCTGGCCAGTTTAGCTTTCGGGATCTGGGAACACTTTTTTCTTGCATAGACCCTTTCTCAATTGAAAAATGCCCTGAAATTCTCTAAAAAAACAAGTTTATTAAGGAAAAAAGGAACTTTTACTATAAAAAATCTGTATAGACCCGCATAGGTTTGTATAAAAGAATAACAGCTATCTCTCCCACCACTGAGACTGATTTTCTACCTACTCTGAGAGCTGACGGTCTTGCTTTGTTTGAGCAATATTACTTCTTAATTATCTCCAAGACTTACTGTTTCGAATCAGCCATTATTCTTTCTACGTCTGCACGGCGTTCATAAAGTGTGCATCCTCCGGGATGATCTTCCAATAAATATCCGCCATCTCTTAATTCTCTAAACAATCGTGAGTTCATTGCCTCTTTTAAAGAGGTATCACGCACATTTATATCCGAATAAGGCGAAAAAGGACAAGGTTCAGCGCCACCATGAGAATTGATATGGAAAAATCCACGTCCTGCAGCAACACATCCTCCTGAACTCTTCTCATCACCGGGGAAAGATATGTAAACCATCTCCGGATGTTCTCTACGAAGACGCTCAATTTCACCTTTAAGAAACTCTCGTTCCTTATCTTGCGGTGCAAGATCTGTGCTTTCCTCTGTTACAGGAACAAACTCCACAAAAATCACAGCCTTACATCCCCGATCGGATAATTTCTGCAAAAAGAGTCCCGAGGTTACTTCTTCAATATTCTGTGTAGTCACTGTTACAGATGCTCCAAAAATCAATCCTCGTCTGTGAAGTTCCTCCATATTCGTGATTAATCGATCATAAATACCGGTACCACGGCGTGCATCCGTATTTTCTTTATCACCTTCAATACTCATAATTGGAATAAGATTACGGCATCGATCTAAAAGTTCGAAATACTGTTCGTCCATAAAAGTTCCGTTTGTGAAAATCGGAAAAAGAATTCCCGGCTTCTTTCCCGCTGCTTCAATAACATCCCGCCGTATCATCGGTTCTCCGCCCGCCAACAGAATGAAACTGATTCCAAGTTCATCCGCTTCCTCAAAGATACGATACCATTCATCGCAGGTGAGCTGTCTGACAGGCTCCGTGTCCACAGTTGCATGATTACAGCGTGAATAACATCCTGCACAATGCAGATTACACTTGCTGGTAATACTTGCAATCAAAAATGGAGGTATGTGTTCCCCTCTTTTCTCTGCTGCTTTCCTTTTTTTAGAGGCAATCTTACTTGCTGCGGCAAACTTCACCATAAAAGCACTTTCCCTTGGGTTCTTTATAGTAGCTTTAAGTGCATCCGAAACAACTCGTTCGACACCCTTAGTCATATATTCCTGAATATCAAATGCCACCTGTCTGTTTCTCCTTTCTTCTTTGTATCAATACGTAAATAATGAATAACTATTATACAAAACTGGTTCTTTTTTGCTCTTTACTCTTGTTTTAGGAGTTGCTATAATATTAACAGTGCCTATATACACTGTCAATTACTCAAAATTTACGTAGTAAGTAAGAAATTTCTTACCTATGGAGGAATATTTATGAAAACTAACACCGTATGTGATAAAAGCATCTGTCCTTGTATGACACCATGTCCTTTGCAAAAAGCAATGGACATCCTGGGTGGAAAATGGAAGATGGCCATTCTTTGTTCTCTGTCAGCCGAAGGCCCCACAAGATATAATGAGCTTCGAAGACACATGGGAAACATATCCAACACAATGCTGGCAAAATCGCTTAAAGAATTGGAAGACGCCGGGCTGATTGCTCGAAAGGAATATCTTGAAATTCCTGTCCGCGTGGAGTATACGATTACGGATGCAACTCAAAAACTTCTTCCTATTTTGGCTCAAGTTGCAGGTTGGGCTGCTTCATTGGAAAACTAACGTGGCAATAAAAAACCTCAATATTTCATATTCAGTGCTTCAAAAAACTGCCCTTTTCATGAAGGAGCAGACCATAGCTGTGTTCATAGTTTTCGGCAAAGTAAAAATCTGCGCAAAGTCCCTCCGGGCAATATACGATACTCCACATGGTTCTTTCGTAGTCACTTGCCGTCTGCTGATAGTTTTTCTGCGCTACGGATTCCAGCAGATCCCGGACATCTATATCATCAGCAGGCCCGGTGTGAGCGGCAAGGGTATCAAACCGGATATGGGACTGCTCTGAGCCGACACCCTGTTTTTTACAGTCGGCAAGATAGTGGTTAGTGACAATTTTCGTTTCTGTGACCAGCATTTCACCGTTCACATATTCCACCACCACGCTCTTTCCGCTGGAATCCGCAATAGACAGATGATGGGCAGTATCCATGGAGGAGTGCATATCGTACCGGCGAAGCAGCGCCACAGCCTCGTCCACGGTTGCCGCCTTATCCAGCAAAAGGCGGATAGCGGTTGTGGTGGTCAAATCGACTTTATCGGTCTGCTGATGCGTTGCCTCGTTGTCTCCTGCCATCAAATCGGCAACCATCAGCCCCTTTTCATTCATGCCATCCATCGGGACATAGATGGCTGCCAAGGTTTGCATCCGTTCCATCATAGAGCCGTCGGGAACGTAATTTTCGTCAAAGCCCAGAAAATCCAGGCAGCAGGTGGATATGGATTCATAACCATTTTCCGGAACAGTATGTACGATGATTGCTCGACATTCTTTCCAGTCGTAATTGCGGCCAAACAGGACGACACCGTTCTCATCCTCGGTACAGATAGTGGAGCAGCCAAACTCTCCGGTCTGCACATCGGTTTCAATTTTGTAAAACCCGTGGGACAGGAAAGACACCAGATAATCCGCGACAGCACTATCGCTGGCGGCACCGCCTCCAACAAGGAAATCGTCGAAGCCGTAATCTCCCTTGTACTCCATGGAATACAGGCCGTCCTCCAGTTTTTCTATGGTCCTGGTCGCTGTAATCATGGTGCCGAACATAGACCATGCACCTGCGATAAAGATAACCAGCAGGACGGCAGCAACAGCACCGATCCATTTCAGAATTGATTTTCTTCTCATCTCTTTATTTTTCTGCCACTCAAAACGTGTTTAAATATACTTAACACTCGGTACATACTTACGTTTGCCTGTTCATGCAGCTTCGTAAGTCACATTAAGCTTTTGTCTCTGTATATTTTCTCTCTGAGTGACGCCTCCTTTCTTTGTTCTCGGATTTTTTCTCCTAAACTTATTTTGGAGTCCTCCTTGTTATTTATTTGCAGGTCATAGCTCCTGACACAGCGGTTTTACAACACCGTAGTCAGGCATATATTTTCCACATTCCCATTTTGATACAGTCTTATTTGTTTATTTTTCAAGAATTTGCGGATCAAGGAGGAAGTCACAAATATTCACAGTTAAGATACCATACTCATCGTAATGTGGCTGAACGATGTCTTTGGTAACAACGATTTTCTTGAAAGAATCATCAATCTTTCTGAACGGTCTGATTTCCTGAGTCCGCTTCACTTCATCTGGCAGCGAGTATGCAGACTGGATATAGTACCTGGACGAACCAAGATTACATACAAAATCAACTTCCAGTTGTTTACGAATAACCTTACCTTCCTGATCTCTTTCTGCAATCGGTATTACACCTACATCCACGCTGTAGCCACGCATACGAAGTTCGTTATAAATTACATTCTCCATAGAATGGGTTTGCTCAAACTGACGGAAATTGATTCTGGCATTGCGAAGTCCAAGGTCGGAAAAATAGTATTTCTTTGGAGTTTCGATATAAGCCTTTCCTTTAATGTCATATCTTTGTGCTGATTCAATCAAGAAAGAATCCTCAAAATAATCCAGATATTTCTTAATGGTAGCGGAAGTAATTCTGGATTTCTTTACCGTCTTGAAAGTATTCTTCAATTTTTCCGGATTAGTCAGTGAACCAATGGCAGAGGAGAGAATATTCAAAAGATCTGCCAGTTCTCCGATATTCTTCACTCTGTTACGTTTGGTAATATCTCGAAGATAAATCTCATTGAACAAATTCTGTAATGCAACTGCCTTATCGTTTGCTCCCTCACGAAGAACAACCAGAGGGATACCTCCATATAGCATATATTCAGATAATCCCATGTACTTATCACCATTGTAAATGGTCATAAACTCGGCAAAGCTCAGGGGATACATATGAACCTCGTCACCACGACCGGCGAACTCAGTAGCTATATCTTTGGACAAAAGTTTTGCGTTACTTCCGGTCACAAATACATCCATATTATCTTTTCGCAGATAACCATTCAGAACAGCTTCAAAGCAATCCAACATCTGAATTTCATCAAGAAGCAGATAATACATTCCTTCGCCTACGACTTTGGAACGGATATATGCCATGAACTTTTCGGGGTCAACTCCACGCTTTTCCTTTTCAATCTGAATCAGGCTTTCGCCAATGAGATAAAGATCATCGGCTGAGTCAAAAGCAAAGCGAATGATGTGGTCAGCATCAACTCCGCTTTCCAATAAGTGATGATAAAACAGATTATTCAATAAATAAGATTTACCACATCGGCGAATACCGGTAATTACTTTAATAAGTCTGTTGTTTTTCCTTTTTATCAATTTATTCAAATAAAAATCTCTGCGAATCTCCATCTTAGAACCTCCCTGCGAAAGATTTTTGCAATATGTTGCACTTTTCTATTCTATTATATCCAGATAGACTTCAAAAATCAATATGCCAGATGCTCTTCAGAATAGATTTTTGTAACTTGTTACATTTTTCTATTTTATAATCATATTATATACTTTAAACTGAAATAATCGACCGGATGGACTTCTTTCTGGATATCAATCCGAACCATGATAGGGCCGGATATTTTCCCCCTGTATTTGATGATTTCATAATCTGTACATCTGCATCTGGAACTGAAACTGAAACTGGGGGTAATAGCCACAAGGACAAGGATTCATCGTAACCACCATTTTGATACAATCCAACGGTTGCACCCCCTTTTGCACCCCCTAAGCACAGGAAATGCCCCCTCCATCCGGGCAACGGATTAGGCTACTCTTCATTTTACGGACAATTGCAGAGTAGCCTTTTCTTTCACAAAAAAAGAGATATCAACTCGCCAAGGTCAATATCTCTTTCTTCTTATTATAATTCACTTGTCAAGCTTTCGCAGTATTGCTCTTCCCATTCAAAATGTTTTTCTGAGCATTTTTCACATCGATTGAAAGCATCATCCATGATATAAGACTTTTGAAAGCATCATCCATGATATAAGACTTTTTCATTTCAAATCATTACAAATTTCTTCCCAGGTTGTCATATACTTATTTTTATTCTGAATATCATCCAAACTACTGATAACCTCCATTACGGCGGCATCCAGTTCCGCCAAAGAGTGATTTGATACCCAACAGGTTAGCTCTTCAACAATTTCCCTACGGTATACGGCGAGAGACCCGTAAACGGTATCATCAACCCCTTCATGGGCAGGGAGCTGAATACTCTCACCCATATAACGTTCCAACAGGAGAAGCAGTTTGCCGCTGGTTAGAACCTCATTCTGTGCCAGGCCCCTCTCAAACATGGCTTTCAGATAAGGCACATCGTCAATTATGCCTGTACCGCTGGTAGCCCGGTGACTGCCATAGGATTGCGTCGGGCCGTCATCGTAGATCAGAATGTTAAACAGCTTTTCCGCATCATAAGGCATACTGGAATTTTCATTCGGATCATCAATGATGATATGCTCCACATTCGTCAGTTCCACAGGAAGTTCATCCACCAGAGAATGACCGAGGACACCGGGATTTTCTTCCGACAAGCGGGTCGAGAACCCCTCCGGCATGGAATCCCCTTCATGGGCATAGGTAAACGCTCTTGTAATCTGGTCAATAGGAACGAGAATATCAGATGTCACATGTGTAATCACAAACGGACTGCTGTAGCAGTTCGCCAGACCGACAGCAGAGAATGCCTCCCAACGCTCCGTATCACTCGCATCCGGGAAATGATTCAGAATGGGTGCAAAGGAGTCTCTGACGATCTTCAGGAAAAACGGTGCATCGTCTCGCTTCGCCATTTGGAAATACTGATAAAAATTGAAATACACGTTGGCAATCGGGGCAGTTGCAATCGTTGCACAGTTGCCCATTTGCAAAGCACTGAGCATCATAGCCGTATAACCGCCAGCACTTCCGCCTACGACAGCAATTCTCTCTGTATCAAATTCCTCCATGTGGCGAAGTATATACAGAGCCGCATTGTTAAACACGAGGTCATCATCTGTCAGCAGACCGTTATGGGATGGCAGCACCTCTGTCGGAGAAGCAACTGCCCAACCTTGCTCCAGATACCTCCTCAGTTCAGCCGCATTCTCAGCCATCTCATAGTGCGGCACGTGAATTACCCCCACTTGAAGAAGTGGGGGCTTCTGGGATGCTTACGCATCCGTTTAAGAAGTTTGATCCCCTGTTTTCAGGCTATCCTTATTCTTACAGG
>JBJELU010000047.1:0-16399 GCA_051879355.1 Oliverpabstia sp. | reverse complement strand
TACCGTAGTCGGACTTACACCGACTGGTGTGACCCAGCTTCGCTGGGCACGCTCCCGATTATATAAAAAGAATCCTGCTTTGCAGGATTCTCCGCCTGCGGCGGGTTGCTTTCGGCAACATAATTCCTCTCTGCCGCAGTGCGATCCTGACCGGAGGGCTTTATATATAATAGGAAAGTCAACGGACTTTCCTATTATATATAAACATCATGACAGCCATGGAACAGATAACCACATAACCCAGCACACTGTATAGATCCGGTACCTGACCAAACAAGGCAAATCCTAAAATAGCTGCAAAGATAATCTGCGAGTAGTCATATACGGAGATTTCCCTTGCCGGAGCATAGTAGTAGGCCTTTGTAATTCCAAATTGACCGCCCGCTGCCGCTGTTCCCGCACCAAGCAAACAAAGAAGCTGTGCAAAAGACATTGGTTTAAATGCAAAAATCAGGTAAGGAAGCGTTACAAGACAGGAGAATGTGGAAAAGAAAAATACCACAAATGAGCCCTGTACTTTTCGCTGCCCCAGGATGCGAACCATTGTATAAGCAATACCGGCACCCAGACCTCCCAGCAGACCAATCAACGATGCAGTCAGATTCATATTGGAAAAAGACGGTTTGATTACCAGCAGGCTGCCCGCAAATGCACCGACTACCGCCAGAATCTGTACCAGATTTAACTTTTCTTTCAAAATCAGAAATGAAAAGATAATTACAAAAAACGGTGACATTTTATTCAGCATGGAGGCATCTGAAAGTACCAGATGATCCACCGCATAAAAATTGCATAAAATTCCAACTGTACCAAACGCAGATCGAAGAAAAAGATATTTCAGATTTCCCTCCCCACAGTGCATCGGGGTCTTATTTTTCAAAAGTGCTGCCAGTGCCACAACTGCTGCCACCAGATTTCTGAAAAAGCTTTTTTCAATAGACGGGAGATCACCTGCTGCACGCACACATACATTCATAACGGCAAAACAAAAAGCAGAAAAAATAATACACAAAATTCCTTTTGTCTGTGATTTCATTCCCAGATCCTCCTTCAGGACTCACGCAGTGACTGCATGATTTTCAAACCCAGTTTGTCAGCAAATTCTTCTGCTTTTCTTACACCTTCATCATACAATTTTTCCGGTGCATGTGCATCAGAATTGATCATATACTGCAGCTGATACTCTTTTGATAAAAGAAAGGCAGGTTCACTGGGATATCTTCGATTGTACCGCATACCATTTCCGTTGATTTCCACCGGAATATGCAGTTCTTCACAAGCCTGAAAAATCTGTCTCATCACAGACTCACACTCTTTGTCCCACAGATTCGGATAACCTTCCAGTACACAGTCCGGATGTGCCAGGAAACGAAACAATCCTGTCTCCAGTCCTCTGCATACATCATCCGCATATACATGCATCTCATACGCTCCTTTAGGAGCAAAAATATCTACTTCTTTATTCTTACCGCAGCGATGCTGTCCAAGAATCAACAACTCATATCCATATACTTCCTGAAACCTTCGATAATCATCCATCTCATCCGGATAATACTCACACTCAAACCCTTTGATCACATGGATTCTCCCCTTATACTCCTGAACCGCACGATTCAAAGCCCTGTCATATGCAGGAAACTGCTCCCAGGGAATCCAGGAATCCTCTGTATGATTATGGGGCACATGCTCTGTCATGGCTATTTCGTCAAAACCACACCGGATTGCTTCTTCAATATAGTCCTCAATCTCACCGACAGCATGCCTGCACCACCTTGAATGCGTATGATAATTCGCCTTCATCTTTTTTGCCTCTTTTCTGTAGAAATTCTTTCATACTTCAACGAAGTAAATTATAGACACAAATGGGATGAAAACGCAACTATTATTTTCTAATTTGCATGGGGAGAAATGTTCAATCATGCATTCATGTTCTCGGTTTTTTATTTGTTATTGAATATCCAGCACTTTGTAGTCCTGATCTTCCACCGTCTTTTTCAGCACTTCATTGTCGATCTCTGCATTCAGTTTTACCACTGCGGTTCCTGCCTCGTGACTTACGACAGCTTCATCCACCTGAGGAAGTGCCTCCAGATATTTTTTCACTCTTGCCTCGCAGTGTCCGCACATCATTCCTTCAATTTTCATGGTTTTTTCCATCTTTTTTTCCTCAACTTTCTTTTTTGTTTTTATTTTTTTATCTTTACTTGTATCATAGATGCGAAGAAGATTCAGTCTCAATGCGTTGGTTACGACGCAGAAGCTGGACAGGCTCATGGCAGCAGCTCCGAACATGGGATTCATCTGCCATCCGGTCAGCGGAATCCATACACCCGCTGCCAGCGGAATGCCAATCACATTGTAGAAAAATGCCCAGAACAGGTTCTCATGGATATTTTTCAGGGTAGCCCTGCTGAGGCGAATGGCTGCCGGAACGTCGCTGAGACGGCTTTTCATCAGAACCACATCCGCCGCGTCAATGGCGATGTCTGTACCGGCTCCGATGGCTATTCCCATATCGGCTCTGGTAAGTGCAGGCGCATCGTTGATTCCATCACCTACCATCGCAACTTTTCCTTTTTTCTTCAGGTTTCTGATGACCGTTTCTTTGCCGTCCGGAAGTACTCCGGCAATGACTTCGTCCACGCCGGCCTGTCTGCCGATTGCCTGTGCCGTGCGTTCATTATCACCGGTCAACATGACAACATGGATACCCATGTTCTGCAGTTCCTTAATGGCACGGGGACTGTCTTCTTTAATCACATCCGCCACTGCGATCACACCCAGCAATTTTCCATCTCTTGCGAAAAATAATGGCGTCTTTCCTTCTTGAGATAATTTCTCAGACTGCTGTCTGATTGTTGCAGGAATCTCTGCCCTGCCGCTGATGAACTTGTCATTGCCGCCGGCAAGACTGCTTTCCTGATACGAAGCCAGAAGTCCATTGCCCGGCATTGCTGCAAAATCTGAGACTTCTCCGGGAATCATGTTTCTTTCATTTCCATAAGCAATCACCGCCCGTGCCAGCGGATGCTCACTTTTCTGCTCCAGAGTAAATGCACAGATAAGCAATTCTTCTTCGCTGATACCCCCTGCCGGTATCACATCTGTCACCCGGGGTTCGCCGCTTGTAATCGTGCCTGTCTTGTCCAGTGCCACGATCTGCGTTTTTCCGGTTTCTTCCAGCGACACGGCAGTTTTAAACATGATACCATTTTTAGCACCCATACCATTTCCTACCATAATGGCAACCGGCGTAGCCAGACCCAGTGCACAGGGACAGCTGATGACCAGTACGGAAATTCCCCTTGCCAGTGCAAATCCAAAACTCTGCCCTGCCAGAAGCCAGACAAGCGTTGTGACAATGGCTATGGCAATCACTGCCGGCACAAATACACCGGAAACCCGGTCGGCCACTTTGGCAATGGGAGCCTTGGTTGCAGCTGCATCACTGACCATCTGGATAATCTGGGAAAGCGTAGTATCCTCACCGACTCTCGATGCCTCACATTTCAGGAATCCGAACTGGTTCAATGTGGCAGCAGATACCGTATCCCCCTTTTCTTTATCAACCGGGATACTTTCTCCTGTCAGAGCCGATTCATTCACTGCGCTGCTTCCCTCAACTACAATTCCATCTACCGGGATATTTTCTCCCGGACGGACCACAAACAAATCACCCTTTTGCACCTGGTCGATGGAAACCTGCATTTCCTCACCATTCTTTATGATAGTGGCAGTTTTGGGTGCAAGCTTCATCAGACTCTTCAAAGCATCCGTCGTTTTTCCTTTCGAATGGGCTTCCAGCATCTTTCCTACGGTAATTAATGTCAGAATCATAGCCGCTGACTCAAAGTAAAATTCATGCATATAGGCCATGACGGCATCCATATCACCCTTCACCTGTGCATCGGTCATAGCAAACAGTGCATATGTGCTGTAAATAAATGCCGCCGCAGACCCCAAGGCCACCAGGGTATCCATATTCGGTGCACGATGCCACAGACTTTTAAATCCGCTGATAAAAAACTTCTGATTGATTACCATGATGATTACCGTCAGAAGCAGCTGAAAAAGCCCCATAGCCACATGGTTATTTTCAAAAAATCTGGGCAGCGGCCAGTTCCACATCATATGTCCCATGGAAAAATACATGAGTACGAGCAAAAATCCCAGAGATGACAGGAGGCGTTTTTTCAAAAGAGGCGTCTCCCTATCTTTCAAAATTTCCTCCTCGTTTGCGGTACCTGCTTTTTGCACCTGCCCTGTCTTAGCCCCTTTCAGGGAAGCACCGTATCCAGCTTCCTCAACTGCTTTGATAATGGCTTCATCAGCCGCTGTTCCTTCCACTCCCATGGAATTCGTCAGCAGACTCACGGAACAGGAAGTAACCCCGTCCACCTTCGAGACCGCTTTCTCCACTCTGGCACTGCAGGCTGCACAGCTCATGCCGGTTACTGTATATTGTTTCATTCTGCCCTCCTATTTCATCAGCTTCTGTAAAGTCTCCACCAGTTCGTCCACAGTCTCTTCCTTACCTTCACGAATATCTCTGGTCACACACGTCTTAATATGATTGGCAAGGAGAACCTTGTTAAAACTGTTCAAAGCTGCATTTGCCGCAGCTACCTGGACAAGAATATCCGTACAGTAAGCATTTTTCTCCACCATCCCCCGAATTCCCCGGATCTGTCCCTCAATCCTGTTCAGACGGTGGATCAGATCTTTATATTCCTTCTCGGAACGCTCCTTTGTCTTGTGACAGCAGCACTCTCGTTTTTCTTCCATATACAAATCCTCCTTTCATTGTTATCATATACCCCTATGGGGTATATGTCAAGTACTGTTTTTATAAGAATCCTGCCCGGAGGGCTTTGTTGTCTTATAGGAAAGTCGTAGGACTTTCTTATAAAACAACAAAAGAGGGAAGCTTAGCCTCGTAGACTAATCTTCCCTGTTCTTAACACAAATTCCTGCTCCTATTGCGCCCGGACCCACATGGGTGCTGATGGAGAATGACAACGGATTATAGTAAACTTCTATCCCCGGAAATGCTTCGGCAATTTCATTTTTCCATGCTTCTGCTTCCTCTTCGGTCAAGCCGGCACCTGCAGTTGCAAGAATCAGACGCTTCCGGTCAACATTACGGAATCTGGTATCCAGATCTTCCTGCAAAGCCTCCGCCATCCTGTGTCTGCATTTTTTCATTCCTCTGACTTTTGCAAATGCATCCAGTTTGTCTCCCTGTATAGTGAGAATCGGCTTCACCTGAAACACAGATCCAAGTGCCGCTGCGGCTGCGGTTATTCTTCCGCCTTTTTTCAGATACTCCAGCGTATCTACCGCAATATAAATACTGGCATCATATGCAGCCTTTTCCAGACTCTCCTTAATCTCTTTTGCGGATTTTCCCTTACCGGTCATAAATACCGCATCCATCACAGACTCCCTCATTGTCACCGAAATTCTGTGATTATCCACAACACATACTTTTCCATCATAGTCCTGTGCCAATGCCATTGCCGTTTCACAGGAATTGCTCAGACCACTGGACATAGGGATATGAACCAGCTCGTCATAACCGGATGCCAGTACCTGATCCCACAAATCCATCACAATACCGGGAGCCGGCTGAGAGGTTGTCACATCTTTGCCGCCTTTCAGACAGGTATAAAAATCATCCTGAGTCATATCCTGCCCCTCAAAATGTGTATCTCCATCAATAATTACCGGCATGGGAATCAGAAATATACCTATCTTTTCTGCTTCTTCTTTTGTAATACCACTATTGCTGTCCGTTACTACGGCTGTACTCATCATATCCCTCCAAATTTAAATCAAGATTGCATATGGCACCTGCATGCTTTCTTTCAGCAAATTATACAACTGTGACAGATTGTAACACTTTGTTTTTCAAAATACAAGGACTACTGAAAGAACTGTGACAAATTTCCTTGATTTGTTTCGTTACTATGTCAGGAATTAAGTATTTCCCTCTTGACAAAAATCAATTCTTATCATATACTTACTATTAGTAATTATCAATAGTAATTATTTGAAATAATTATCAAAAGTAACCTCGGGAGGTGATGTTATGGACAGAACAAATCTGAAGCATCTGCTGGATGCCTGTTTTACCGCCAAGCGTATTGTGGAGACGCTGCCGAAGCTTCCAAATGGTATGAAGCCCCGTCATATTCATGTTCTGGATGTGATTCAGGAGGTTTCTTCTCAGCAGGGTACGTGCCGGGTCAGTGATGTGAGCACACGGCTGAATATTACCATGCCAAGTGTCACAAAGCTGATTCAGGAGCTGGAACATTATGAACTTGTGAAAAAGTACCCTGACCCGGGGGATAAACGAGTCACTTTTCTGACTCTTACCGAAAGTGGTCTCGCATGTTTCAATGAACATGTGCTGAATTTTCACACTGCCTGGTCGGAGGCTCTGGAAGATGTAAGTAATGAACAGGCGCAGGAAGTAATTGCAGTTATTGAGAAGCTCCGGCTTACGATGCCGGGATTGGAGGAAAAGTAAAATGGGGAATAAGAAAGAACTTTCATTTGTCGATGGTCCGGTATTTGGTTCACTGATCCGGTTCGCACTGCCGGTTCTGGGGGCTTTGATCCTGCAGGCGGCCTATGGTGCCGTGGACCTGATGGTTGTGGGACAGTTCGGGGATGCTTCCAGTATTTCCGCAGTGGGAACAGGAAGTACATTTATGCAGATGGTTACCTTTGTGATCACCAGCCTGGCTATGGGATCTACCGTTATCATCGGTCAGCATATCGGGGAAAAGAAACCGAAAGAAGCCGGGGATGCTGTGGGAACTACCATTGTATTGTTTGCTGTTATTGGAATTATTATGACCATTCTTCTGGAGATCTTTGCCGGAAGTCTGATGTCACTGCTCCAGGTGCCGGAGGCTTCCTATGATAAAGCAGTCACTTATGTGCGTATCTGTTCCGGCGGTATCCTGATCATTATCGCCTACAATGTCATCAGCGGTGTCCTGCGAGGTGTGGGCAACGCCAATCTGCCTTTCATTTTTGTAGGCATTGCCTGTGTGGTCAATATCATCGGAGATTTACTCTTTGTTGCTGTTTTCCATCTGGACGCTGCCGGGGCCGCTCTGGCAACAGTTCTGGCACAGCTTGTATCCGTCATTTGTTCTCTGTTTGTTCTCCGCCGGCAAAGCCTGCCCGTATCATTTTCACTGCAGCAATGCCGCATTTACGGAACGGAACTGAAAAAAATACTGAATATCGGTGTGCCGATTGCTCTGCAGGAAGCCATGGTTCAGATTTCTTTTCTTGTCATCAACACCATCGTCAACCATATGGGTCTGATGCCCTCCGCCGGATACGGGGTTGCACAGAAAATTGTCTCCTTCATCATGCTGGTTCCATCTTCTGTTATGCAGACAGTTTCCGCTTTTGTCGCACAAAATATCGGTGCCGGAAAACCGGAACGGGCAAAAAAAGGATATTTTACTGCGATTATTACCGGCTGTACCGTTGGAATTTTCATCTTTATCGCCGGATTTTTCGGAGGCGGTGTATTGTCTTCCTTCTTCACCGGTGATCCGGATGTCATTGCCCAGAGTGCTCTCTATCTGAAAGGATTTTCTGCAGAATGTATCCTTACCTGCATCCTGTTCAGCAGCATTGGATACTTTAATGGCTGCGGCAACAGTATTCCGGTCATGCTTCAGGGAATTACCTCCGCATTCTGTATCCGTATCCCTGTGTCAATCCTGATGTCAAAACTGCCCAATACCTCTCTGATGCTGGTGGGATTTGCCACACCGATCACTACCATCTATGGAATCATTTTCTTTGTAGTATGCTTCCGGATGATGAAACGTAAAACAAGAATCTAAAAATTTCCCCGGGGATTTTTTCATTCTCCCCGGGGAAATTTATCCAATCAGTATTTTCTTTCCCTGTTAGATTAATCTGCAAACCATCTTTCAATCATATTGCCGAACATGATTCTTACTTCTTTATTTGTCAGTGCCAGATCATAATAAATCTGCCCGGTTCGTTCAACAAAATCCACGTTCACTACCTTCAGATAACCACTGGCAAGTAAAAGACTCCAGATCGAACTTTCTTTCACAGAAAGCTGATCATATACAATCTGTTCATCAATCGCAACGTGGAGACATTCTCCACACATCAACATTTCAAATTTTTCTTTGACATCTTTACTTCCTTCTCGAATCAGCTGACCAATCAATGTATTAGAGCTTGTGTTGGCCCAGTATGTCCGCAGTTTTCCGGTGTCAAGGTAGTTCAAAATCGACCATGGATTATAAATATCCCGTTTACCTCCGAAAATAAAACCATCATACCATGATTTTACTTCCTGCATTTTTTCCGACAAATGATAAGCTTCCAATGCCTCTAAAACTTCTTTCTCCGTAAATCCAAAGCAATCGGCATATTCATCAGAAGTCGTGGTAATCACTTTCAGATTATTCAAATCCGAGAAAATGGATTCTTTGCTGATTCTGGTTATTCCCGTCATAATTGCACGTTCCAGATATGGATTTCCTTTAAATGTGGCATTGAAAAGATTTCTCATAAAACCGGAAAGTTCATTCCAGAATCCGTTCACATATGCTTCCTGAAGGGGAGTGTCATATTCATCCAGCAGAATGATCACTTTTTTTCCATAATATCGTGAGAGGTAATCCGATAACTGCTGTAGTGATAAGGATGCTGTATATTCTTCCATATCAACAGAAATCACTTTCCCAGACAGAATAATTCTGAAACAAATCTGAACGTCCCGCGTATTTCACAGAAAAAAACTGTTCGGTCATACTCATCGTTAAAGACTTTCCAAATCGTCTCGGTCGGGTAATCAGGGTAACCTTATCCCGGCTATCCCACCATTCCCGAATGAAATGCGTTTTGTCAATATAAAACAGCTGATTCTCAATCAACTCATTATATTCCTGATATCCTATCGGAATCGCTTTTGCCATCGATACAAACACTCCTTTACAATTATGCAGAATACACTGTAACATAAAACTCTAATAGAGTATACTTTTTTGTTTTATTGGTATGATAGGTAGTATGATTTTTGTTCTGAGGAGGTTTTTATGCAGGAAGTTTTATATATTATAGCGCTTTCACTGGGTTCTATTGCTGCGATGTTTATTCTGACGAAGCTGATCGGTTATCGTCAGATGTCGCAGATGAGTATGTTTGATTATGTGAATGGTATCACGATCGGTTCTATTGCTGCGGAGATGGCAACGTCTCTGGAGGAGAATTTTGTACAGCCTCTGGTAGCAATGGTGGTTTATGCTCTGGCTGCGATTTTGTTGTCCTGGTGTAGTTCTAAAAGTATACGAATGAGAAAAATTATTGAGGGGAAACCTCTGGTATTGCTAGATAAGGGGGAGCTTTACTTTGATAGTCTGCGAAAAGCTAAAATTGATGTGAATGAGTTTCTGGTGCAGTGCCGTGTGAACGGTTATTTTGATATTTCAAAGATTGAGACTGCTGTGCTGGAAGGTAACGGCAAGATCAGTTTTCTTCCGAAAAGTTCTGACCGCCCGGCAACACCGGCAGATCTGAATCTTTCCCCTCAGCAGGATTTTATGACGGCCAATGTGATTCTGGACGGGAATATCATGAGAGAAAATCTCAGGCACACAGGTAATGATGAAAAATGGTTAGTTAATCAGATTAAAGGACAGGGGGCGGATAAGATATCGGATGTTTTGCTGGCAACCTGTGATGTGAATAATCAGGTCACGGTCTTTCTGAAAAACAACCGAAAAAAAGCACATGATGTACTGATGTGAGTTTTATCCTGAAAGAAGAGAAAATCTTTGGTGGATTGCAGAAATGCGATGAGGCGTAAATGAAATATACAAGAGAACAAACAGCAACGATTTATCGTATATCTGGATTTTCTTTCATATACTTTGACGTATTTTTAGTTTTGTGCTACTATTCACTCAGTTACAAGGTTCTCTTACGTTTTCAGAACGTATGGGAGGGTTTGAAAGGAGTACTATGATGAGAAGTATAAAACTTATGACAGAAGCACGTTTTGCAAAGTTTGGGGAAAGTTGGCAGACAGTTGCTCTGCCTCATACCTGGAATAATCTGGATGGACAGGATGGCGGAAATGATTACTGGAGAGGCATCGGAACTTATGAAATCGATCTTCCGAATCCGACTCCCGGCATGAAACAGTACATTGAGCTGCAGGGTGCCAATCATGTGGCAACTGTCTACTGTAATCACCGTGAACTGGGTACACATAAAGGTGGATTTTCCACGTTCCGTTTTGATCTGACTCCTGCTATGAAAGCAGAAGGAAATGTTCTGACTGTAGTTGTGAGCAATGCTGTCAGTGATATTTATCCGCAGACTGCAGATTTTACCTTCTACGGGGGACTTTATCGTGATGTAAACTTTATCGAAGTCAATGAGGCTCATTTTGATCTGCTGAAAGACGGTACTGCCGGTGTATTTGTAACACCTCACGCTTCCGGAAATACCCGTCTGGATCTGTTCCCGGTAAATGCTGAGGGTGCCTATCTTTCTGTTGCTCTGAAAGATGCAGAAGGTAATACCGTGGCAGTCGGCGGCGCTTCTGCCGAAGAACATACCAATATTCTGATTGATGTGAAAGAGCCGCATCTGTGGAACGGAATGGCTGATCCTTACTGCTATACCGCAGAAGCCAGCATTGTGAAAGATGATGTGATTCTTGATACTGTTACAGTAACCTACGGCTATCGTTCTTTCCATGTAGACCCGAATACCGGTTTCTGGCTGAACGGAAAAAATGTTCCACTGCACGGTGTTTCCCGCCACCAGGATCGTCTGGACAAGGGCTGGGCAATTTCCAAAGCAGACCACGAGGAAGACGTGGCAATCATCAAAGAGCTGGGTGCCAACACCATCCGTCTGGCTCACTATCAGCATGATCAGTATTTCTATGATCTGTGCGACCATACCGGATTTGCTCTTTGGGCAGAGATTCCATTTATTTCCAGATTTATTCCGAGCCAGGAAGCTTATGACAATACCATCAGTCAGATGACTGAGCTGGTTGCCCAGAACTACAACCATCCTTCTATTTTCTTCTGGGGAATCGCCAATGAAATCCTGATCGGTGCTGACAATGAACCTCTCCGCAAGAATCTGAGAGATCTGAATCAGCTGGTAAAATCCATGGATCCCAGCCGTCTGACTACCATTGCGGAAGTTTCCGGCACACCGATGAACTCCGAACATGTATATATCACTGACGTTGTCAGCTACAACCATTACTTTGGATGGTACGGCGGAGATGTATCTCAGAACGGACCGTGGTTTGATAAGTTCCACGAACTGAATCCTTCTGTCGCACTTGGTGTTTCCGAATATGGAGCAGAAAATATTGTGAAATGGCATTCTGCAACTCCGATGAATCACGATTACACAGAAGAATACGCAAGCCATTATCATCATGAAATGCTGAAAACATTTGCCACACGCCCGTATCTGTGGAGTACCCATGTATGGAACTGCTTTGATTTCGCAGCAGATGCCCGCAACGAGGGCGGAGTGGTCGGCCGTAACAATAAAGGTCTGGTTACCTATGACCGCAAGCTGAAAAAAGATGCTTTCTATATTTATAAAGCATACTGGACCACCGAACCTATGGTTCATGTGGCAGGACGCCGTTTCGCTGACCGTGCGCCGGAAGAACGTAATATCACCGTTTATACAAACTGTGACGAAGTAACGCTGGTTGTTAACGGAACTGCTGTTGAGACAAAAGCTGCTGTAGACCATGCCGTTGTATTTGAAAATGTTGCTCTGCAGGACGGAGCCAACACAATTACCGCAAAAGCAGGGGATGTGGAAGATACCATTACCCTGAACGGTGTGGCAGAACACAATCCGGACTATACTCTGCCGGATCTGGCAGAAGCTATGCAGATCGGTAACTGGTTCGATGATATCGCAGACGATTCCGACAGCGAAGAAATCGAAGTCATCGATGGATATTATTCCGTTAAAGATCCGGTTGGTATCCTCTTTGCCAACGAAGAATGCCTGAAAATAACGAAAGGATGGATGATGACTCAGGGAAATCTGTCCAGTGCATCCATGCTGACCACCATTCGTGATATGATGGGAGACAAAACCCTCGAAGGTCTGGGCGGACTTGCAGGAGAAATTTCACCGAAAAGCCTGGCACAGCTGAACCGAATGCTGATTAAAGTTAAAAAATAACCTATTTTATTACTTCCTCTACGAAACAGACAGGTCATCCGAAAGGATGGCCTGTCGTCGTTTCGGACAGGGGACTGTCACCTATCCGCGTTCTTGACTTTCTAAATAACAAAAACTATAATAGAAATGTTCTTCGATGAGTTCATGAATCAGGCAAAGGAGGTAAGAAAAAATCAATGAAATTTCTGGAATTTTTCCCTTTTCGATTATTGATCCCCATCTGTGTTTTACTGGGAATATCTCTTTTTTGTCTGGTGATTATCTGTTCAAACCGTATCACGTTTGCGACAGAATCTTTTTCAGAAAGCACCGGATATCTTCCCAATCCTTATCAGGGATTTTATCACATGATGGGTTATACTCTGTCGGATGATTATGACCCGGCAAAGGGTTCTCTTTACCAGACAGACTCCTACACGGATTCTCTGGCACTGGTGGAATTCAATCTGCGCAATTACCGTACAACGGAGATCAGCGAAACCGGGCTTGCACAGTTAGATGACATTTTGACTTCATGGTCACAATCTCCGTCCCATACAAAACTCATTCTTCGTTTTCTTTATGACTGGGACGGTCTTGCTCTGGCAACGGAACCGGAATCGCTGGATCTTATCCTGACACATATGGATCAGATCAGTACACTGGTGAACCGCCATCGTGACTCCATCTATGTCATGCAGGGAATTTTCGTAGGAAATTGGGGAGAAATGCATCACTCTCACTTTATGGATGAGACGTCTGTCAAAACACTCATCCAACATTTACATGAGGTCATTGACCCTTCGATCTACCTTTCCGTCCGCACACCGGCACAATGGCGGATGATTAATAATCTGTACGATCTTCCTGCGAAGTTTCCGGCCTTTGGAGCGGATGATTCTCTGATGGGAAGACTTGGCCTTTTCAATGACGGTATGCTTGGTTCTGAATCTGATCTGGGTACTTATGGAAATACAGCAAGACGCGATGCGATCTCTCCTGCTTATCAGGGTACACGAAAAGAAGAGCTGGCATTTCAGAATAAATTGTGCCGCTATGTTCCAAACGGCGGCGAGGTTATTTTTAATAACAACCTCAGTGAGCTTGAAACTTCTGTTTCCGCTCTTCGCACCATGCATGTATCCTACCTGAATGCAGACTACGATGGTCGTGTCATGGAAAAATGGAGAAATACGGTCTGGACAGGAAATGATGTTTTTCGAGGATGCGACGGCTATAGCTATGTGAAGGCACATCTTGGATATCGTTACCTGATTCGTACCTGCAAAATCAAAAAATCCGGCTGGTTCATTCCCGATTGGGCTCTCACGCTCACCATGGAGAACAGCGGATTTTCCAACACACTGAAGCCATTCCGGACTACTATTTTATTGAAACATACAGAAACCGGAACCTGTACCACCGTTCCTTTCGATGTGGATCTGCGTAACCTTGGCAGCGGACAAAAAAAATCTTTCACAGTGAAACTCCCTGTGAAAGAACTGGAACGCGGCAGTTATCAAATTTACTTCTCTGTAACGGATGAAACGAGCGGACAGATGATTTTATTGGGTAATACAAATGAAGTGACCGAGAATGGGTATCTGATAGGGCAGCTGGAGAAATTCCCCTGTCCGGGATTTATGATGTGAGGCGGTGGACCAGCTGTCCCCGCTTGCCGGCTTTTTTCATAATCGCAGATACCGGTGCACGATTCAATTTCTTATTATTTCTCAGGAAACGCACCAGTGTTACAAGCCACAGAGCCGGCCAGAACAATATATGCTTCCCTGCTTTTGGAAAATTGATATGCATCTGATGATGAAATTCTCTCACGTATGCTGTCCATGAATCTCCATCCATGCCTACCATCCGTTCTGCCTCACTATATCCAAATTCTCCTGCATCCAGGATATCTCTGAGAAGAGCATCCCTCACTTCCGCCTCCGCAAGGTTTTCAGCCGGAATCGGACTTTTCTCCTGAGGCAGCCCAAGATAACTGACACAAATGGCCGTCACTGCTTTTGCAAATTCCGCAGTACCGCTTTCACAGACCATTTTCCAGAACTCTGCCCTCTCTTTTATATCGTCACAATTCTCCCACAGCACAACCCAGTCACAAAGATTTCTAAGACCAAAACCACTTCCCACAAAATGCTGCAGCATATGAATCATCAGATAAAATCCCTGCCATGCCGTTTCATAGGCATAGACTTTCAATCCCTGAAAATCAATCAGTTGACAATGGTGACTACTTTCCTTTTGCAGCATTTCCAGTGATTGATTCAAATGCCTGTTCTTAAAATCATCTGCCCATGTGGTGTGCAGTTCCACTACTTCATTCTTCCCGGAATTCAAAATAACGTGATGGTTGGCATGCCATTCCCCGGAAGGGTGGAATCCATTGGCTTCCAGAATCTGTACAGCCCGCTTTGCATCATTTTTATCAGCCACAAACAGATCAATATCCGTTGTCTTACGAAACTCCGGGACCGGATAAAACCTGGCAACAGTACAGCCCTTCAATGTCACCGCAATAATGTCCTCTTTCGCCAGAAGGGCGGTGAGTCTTGCATTCAATGCCTGAAGTTGAATCGATTTATGTACTGTTCTGGCTGTTTTTGACTGTATGGTCAGGCTCTGGGGCTCTGGAATCCTGGCTGGTTCCCATACATTTTCAAGCAATGACAGAACCTCGTGGCGGTCTGCAAGAGTCAGTAACTGCTGATATTCTTCCGCTGTCAGTGACGGGAGAGAAACAAGATTGTCAGACTGCTTCAGACACTGGCTGAGACATTGAAGAAGAGTGTATTCAGTTTTATTGATTGTTGAAATTAGTGTCATAGTAACCCTCTTATCATCACAGAATTTCATTTACCCTGTCAGTCCAGGATTCATTCCCGAATACCAGTCTGTCCCTCCAGTTCAGAAATCCTTCTCATAAGTTCCTCTATCTTTGAATCCTTTTGTTGGAGTTCTTCTTTGCTCTGCTGAAGTTCTTCCTTACTCTGTTGGAGCTCTTCCTTATTTTGTTGGAGCTCTTCCTTACTCTGTTGAAGTTCTTCATCTTTCTGCTCAAGCTCTTCTTTTCTCTGCTGAAGCTCACTGCCCATCCGGTTGATTTCATTCTGCATTTCATCAATCATATAGTGTACGGTATTTCGGTCCAGTTCCTGTAATTCTTTTGAAAACATCTCCATCACCCTTTCCACATTAAGGCACATTTCATAAATCTGTCTGTACATGGCTTCAAATTCCGGATATGCTTCTATCACCCTGACGATCCATTCCGGCTCATCCATACATAAAAATGCAAGCCATGCATCCAATTTGCTGCTTATACTTTTATTCTGTATGTTGCTCTTGAAAATGTCAAGGGGTATGAACAAAAAGTTTTGCAGAAGTTCCAGCTTCACTCCGCTGTCGGATCTCTGCTTAAATCGATGTACATATGTATCTGGAAACTCGTGGAATTCTCTCTGACTGGTTTCGAAAAAGACGATGGTATAGACTGGTTTGATATTTTGAAAGCTGAATTTCTTTTTTGGATTCTTGCTTTCTCCTCGTACCCGTTTATACTGCCTCAGAAGTAAGTCTGAGGAATAGCAGGCACTGCGCTGCCCCGGAAATGCATAGCCGATCTTCTGGATTTCAATATTTGTTATGCTATGGTCTTCCAGTTCCACAACAATATCCATGATTACCAGGCTTGTCTCATCAGCAATACGGGTACTGTCGTTTGGAAGAACATTTAATACTTTGACATTCTGCCCGATCAGCAGTGAAATCAATTCGCTCAGCCTTCCCGATGCATATTCGGGATTCATGATTTCTTTGAAAAAGGAATCATACAATATCTTAACACCTTTGACTCCGGTACAGAAATCCAGAAATTCCTCCTGGTATTCATACTTCCAGTTTCTAAATGTTTTGTTTAACTCCGGCTTGCTTTCTATCTCAGCAAACAGTTCTTCTCTTGTGCGTATCAGTGGAAAATACTCCCTTAGTTTGTTATCCATGATTTTCCTCCTCCCACAGAATTCGATTTAAGACACGGTCTTGTTGATAAGTGTCTATGAAAGAAGATTAGCACATTTCACTATGCATGCATAGCCCGATTCGTTCGTCAAATTCCAACATGTAAAGGCAAAATGTGATACCT
>JBJELU010000046.1:0-16913 GCA_051879355.1 Oliverpabstia sp. | reverse complement strand
AGGAAAACAGGGTCTATACAAGAAAAAAGTCTTCCTAGACCCTGCTCATTTCAGTTTTCGGGGTCTTAGAAGACGTTTTTCTTCTATAGGCCCTTTTATTAGGTTAAGTGCTTGGTTACTCACTTCTTATTCTTTCAGGAATATTTCTACTACAGTATCGTTTTCATCCGGCAGCGGATAGCAATCCATCTCAGCATGTGCAGTGGAATCAAAGAAGAAGAATGCGTTTTCAGAGTATTCTTTCAGATTCCAGAAGAATGTCTCTTTGATTTCTGAATTGTCGCTTACAAGGCGCATTTTCTCGATTTTTCCTGCCATGTTTTCCAGGCAGATGGCACCGGCTTGTTCTTCCATTACATGTGCATACAGTTTGTTTCCGTTTCTGGTGAACCTTCCCCATTCCGGTTTTGGAAGTTCTGCATAGCCGCAGCCATAGATACTTCTGTGGTTTTTCTTCATCCAGCGTCCTACTTCCTGAAGGATTTTTACGGATTCTTCAGGAATATTTCCTTTGGCATCCGGTCCCACGTTCAGAAGCAGGTTGCCGCCTTTACTTACGCACTCTACCAGCATATGGATGACCATTTTGGCTGATTTGTAGTGGTGATCAGCGGAAGCATAGCCCCAGTGGTTATTCAATGTGATACAAGCTTCCCAGGGAATCGGATTGCCGCCTTCATCACGAAGTCCTGCCGGCGGAATCATCTGTTCCGGTGAAGCGAAGTCACCGGAATACGGTGTCGGATTCAGGGTACGGATAGAGCCTGCATCCTCAGCGCTTCCTTCCAGACGATTATCAATGATTACCCATGGCTGGATGGAACGAACCATCTCAATCAGTTTATCTGCTTTCCAGGTATCACATTTCATATTGCCATAAGAAAAGTCAAACCACATCAGATCCAGTTTTCCATAGTTTGTCAAAAGCTCTTTGATCTGTCCGAACATAAATTCCAGATAACGATCAAAATTTCTGTTTTCATTCGAACATTCCGGATGATTTCTCATCGGATGATGCATATCTCCGTAATGCGGATAATCCGGATGACGCCAGTCAATCACGGAAAAATACAGACCTACCTTAATGCCTTCCGCACGGAATGCATCAAGAAATTCCTGTACCAGATCTCGCTTACAGGGAGCATTGGTTGATTTGAAGTCTGTCAGCTTGGTATCATACAGGCAGAATCCGTCATGATGCTTTGCTGTGAGAACCGCATATTTCATACCTGCTTCTTTTGCCAGTTTTGCCCACTCTCTCGGGTTATAGTCTTCGGCATAAAATTCATCCATAAAAGGTTCATATTCTTCTTTGGTAAGTTCTTCCCGGCTGCGCAGCCATTCTCCTCTGGCTGGTATGGAATATAGTCCCCAGTGGATAAACATTCCAAAACGGGCATCTCTGTACCATTCTGTCCTTTTGGTTCTCTCTTCTACAACTTTATTCATGTTCAAAAAACCTCCGCGTATTTCCTATTAGTCATTTCGATTGCTGTACTGCAGCAGTTTTAAAATCATATCCGCTGTTCCTACATTGTAGCCGGCCACCCCATAAATACCGGTCATTGTTTCATCTACAATCACGATCAGCGGCAGTTTTCCCGGTTCCAGATACATTCTTCTGGCAACCGCAGACATATCTGCACCAAAATCATCAAGCAGGAACTGTACATTCGACACACCTGACAAGGTTCTCTGTAAAGTAGGATTCCGCTTAACCCCCGTATCACGGATCACAAAATACAGATTTGCCTGCAGGTTGGCAAATGCCTCTCTGCGCTGATAGATTTCATTCAGAATATGTTCTGTAGGTTCCTGGCTTTCTTCCAGCCAGATGAACAGTCCTTTTTTCTCACGTACCAGTTCACTCATTCTGCAGACTGTTCCATTTTCTTTCCTGAGTGCAAAATCAGTAATGTCATTATCTTCCAGCATATCAGACAGCTGTGCTTCCATCTGTTCCAGATGAATGGAACGCTTTTCTCCGTCAACCAGTGTAAATACCAGTTTTTTGGCGAAAATATTTCCATTAGGCAGACGGTTTGCGGTAAGAATCCGATAAGTTCCCGGGAATAATGATATTTCTCCTGTAATCACCTCTCCAGACTCGTCACAAAGCTGCAGGGTCTGATAGCCTCCTTCTTCAAACCTTGCAATTGTCCAGTTCTGGAAGTATGTCCAGGTAATCTTTTCGTCCTTTTCAATGATGACAGCAGAAGTTCTTTCTGCTGATTTGTCCTCCCGTTTTTCCAAAGTAACAAACTGTTCTCCATTCCACACTTCCAGCATCTGGTCCGCCGGATTCAACCGGGACGGTATTCCCAATGTACGAAGGATCTGCACGCTGACCACCCTTTTGGTCAGAAGACTTCCATAGCCACTGGTCAGAGCACCTCTGGCAGAAGTAATCAGATTTTCATACTGAAGGCTTCCATCTTCCTTCACACGGTCGTTGACCAGTGTCCATGCAATTTCCGGATTCTTACGAATCTCTGCTTTTTCCTCTTCAGAGAAATAAGAACGGATAAATGGACGGAAGGATACAATCATTTCATTATCTACCCGTGGACACAGTACATAAGGCACCAGAATTTCTTCCGGATAAGTACCCAGATATTCTGCAGCTTCCAGACACGTTTCCTGCAAAAGTTCAGCAGTGATATCCACATAATCTTTTTCTCTCAAACTGTTGAGAATCGCCATCTTCCAGCTTTCCGGCCATTTTCCTTCTGTATCTGCTGTCATAAAGCCTGCAATTTCCGCCTGATTGCCTTTAGACTGTTTCATAATTTCCACACAGCGTTCACGGTCACTGTCTGTCAATCCTTCCACCGCCTGTTCGGCAAGCTTTTCATCAAAGAAATTTTTCTCTTTTTCCAGGCGCTGCGCCGTTACAGCCGCAAACTTCTCTCTTCCCAGCTGAATTTCTTCCTCTGACTGAACGCAGCGATTGATCGGTGCATCTTTCGGTGCATATACTGTCAGTTCTTCCCATACATTTTCCTGCTCCTGAAGTTCTCCAAGCACAATGGTACACTGCCGGGTTTCACGGACATCCACCAGAGCTTCCCCATAAGCTCCGTCTTTACTGGCTGTCACATGAATACTTCCCAGTCCGGTTACCAGACGTACCTTTCCTTCTGCATCGGCAGGAACTACTGCCACATTGCCAAACATGGAATAATTTAATACTTCAAAATTGACTTTTACGCCTGCTGCCGGACGGTTTTCACGATCAACCACACTTACCTCCAGCACAGCAGTATGTGCATACCTTCCCAGCTGATTCAACACATGAGACATTCCCTTTTTGCCTACAATGTCATCCTCCGGTTCTACCGGCAGAAGCCAGCGGGAATGCACCATCATGGCTCTTGAAGAAGCATTGGTGAACCACCCCTTGTTCAGTACTTCCTCCGGCTCACATGCACCCAGGAACTTCCATTCTCCGTCACACCAGGCTTCTACCCAGGCGTGATTGTCATCACAGTGAGACCACAGCGGAACATACACCTGACGTGCCGGAATACCCACACTTCGCAGCACTGATACCAGGAAGGTAGATTCTTCTCCGCATCGGCCGTAAGCGGAACGATACACACTGGAAGCACTGGCAGTTCTTCCGTCAGTTGTACGGTAAGTAGCCTGGGAAGCACACCAGTAGTTCACTTCCAGGATCGCATCCAGCATACTTTTTCCCTGAATCCGATCTTTTAACTGCTCATAGAAAAATCCTCTGTGATCTGTGATATTTTCATTGTTGACCCGATGATGCAGCACATAGCCGGCAAACAGTTTCTCCGGAATTTTCCCTGCGAACGGTCCCTTCTCCCACAAATACACCCCATGTTTTGCGTAGGAGAGGAAAAGTTCAGGCGGATAGTCCGCACTGTCACTTACCGGCATGGAAGTGTACAGACATTTGAGCCCCCATGCCTCCTGCTCTGTACATTCTTCCAATACCCGGCAAATCTCCTGCTGTCTTTCCCCAAGATGTGTCATCTGCCTGTCAAAAGCCTGTTGTATTTCCTGTAAAAACTGTTCTGTAAACATACCTTCTCCTTTATTCTGTTACTCAATCCCTTTCAGGACCTCAACAGCTCTTCTTACGTTTTCTTCCGAAGTCTGCCAGATATCATATTCACTCAGTGAGGGAAGACCCATGCTGACTTCTTTTTTCCGATACCGCATCGGACTGTCCAGTGTCACTTTACCGGACATGTGATAACTGGTTCCTCCGGTGACGGGACGCAGTTTTCTGATTACTTCACTGCCGACACCGCCGCCTGCCATAATATCGATTCTTCCCCGTGCCTCTTCAATCAGCCGCCGGATCAGTTCTCTTCCCTCCCAGCAAGACTGCTGCTGGCCGGAAGTCAGAATCGTATTGACCCCAAGTGCAATGGTCTCTTCCATCGTACGGAAGGGATCTCTGCACATATCAAAAGCCCTGTGCAATGTCACATCCATGCCATCTGCTTCCTGTATCAACATTTCCATTGCAGAAATATTCAAATTTCCATCTGCATTCAGCACACCAATCACCACTGCCTGGGCTTTTTCTTCACGAAACATACGGATTTCTTCCCGCATGATTTCCAACTCATAGGAACTGTAGCAAAAATCTCCGAACCGGGGACGGATCAGGGCATGTATCCGAACATCAGATTCTTTGCGAATCTGGTGATACAGCGGAATTCCCGGTGTTGTTCCCCCAATGGGAAGATTTCCGCACAGTTCCAGGCGGCTTGCGCCGCCCTTTACTGCGTTCAGTGCGGACTCTACACTGTCCACACAACATTCCAGAATATAATTTTTCATAGCATCATCCTTTTACCGCACCAATCATAACACCTTTAACCAGATGTTTCTGAATCAGCGGATACAACATCAGAACCGGAAGCGTAGCCACAACCATGGTAGAATATTTCAGAAGTTCTGACATACCCTGCAGTTTGGATACTGCAGATGCATCAGTAACCTGCGTCATATCTACTTTACCCATAATCAGGATTTCTTTCATAATAATGGTCAGAGGCTGCAGTTCATCTTTGTACAGGAACAGCATCGCATTGAAGTAATCGTTCCATTTTGCAACACCATAGTACAGAGTCAATACTGCCAGAATCGGTTTACTCAATGGTACGATAACCTTCATCATGTACTTAAACGGTGTACATCCATCCATCTGTGATGCCTCATACAACTCGTCCGGGATGGAGTTTACGATGTAAGTACGGCAAATGATCATGTTGTAGGTAGACATTGCTGTCGGGATGATCATTGCCAGTCTGGTATTCAGCAGTCCCAGTTTATTAACCAGGATGTAGGTAGGAACCATACCACCGCTGAAATACATGGTAAATACGAAGAACAGAGAAATAAATCCTCTGGCTTTGAATTCTTTTCTGGACAATGGATACGCACATAACATTGTCATAACCAGGTTAAGACATGTACCTACAACCAGATAAAAAACAGAGTTCATAAAACCAGTCAGAATTTTTCCATTCTTAAATACTGCCTGATATCCTCTCAGGGTAGGATTTACCGGAAGCAGTAACACATCTCCGCGGATAACCGCCTGTGGGTCAGAAAAAGACGCAGACACAACGAAGATCAGCGGATAAGCAATTACAATTAAAACAAGAGTCAGAATTGTATAGTTAAATATTGTAAAAATCTTGTCCGGCATACTCATATAACGAAATTTAGCTGTTTTCATGTTCTCCCCTCCTTTACCACAGACTGGTGTCTGACATCCGTCTGCTCAGCTGATTAACGAGAACCAGAAGTCCGAAGGACACCAGAGACTGGAACAGACCTGCCGCTGTTGAGAAACCAAAGTTTGCATTAACCACACCAACTTTGTAGACGAAGGTGGAGATAACCTCTGATACAGAAGCATTCAAGGATGTCTGCATCAGGAAAATCTTATCCATACCGATATTTACCACGTTTGCACAGCTGAAAATCAACTGAATGATAATGGTAGGCATAATCGTTGGAATATCTACATGAATAATTCTCTGAAGTCTGGTAGCTCCATCCATGGTAGCTGCCTCGTGGAACTCAGGGCTTACACCCGCCAGAGCTGCCACATAAATAATAGATGAATAACCGGCTGTCTGCCATACACCACTCCATACATACAGATGCCGGAATATTTTCGGATCGCCAAAGAAGTTAATGGCGTCAATTCCCAGCTTTCCAAGCAGGACATTGACAATACCTGTTCTCATATCCATCATCTGTACCATCATACCAACCATGATAACCACAGAGATGAAATATGGTGCGTAAGTAACCAGCTGAACAGTCTTTTTAAACTTGATGTTGCGAACTTCGTTGATACCGATTGCCAGAAGAATCGGAATCGGGAAATTCACAAGAAATGTATAGACACCAAGGATAATGGTATTCTTGATAACAAGAACACTGTTGGTGGAGGTTAGGAACTGCTTGAAATATTTCAAACCAACCCATTCACTTCCAAGAATGCCTCGACGGATACTGTAATCCTTGAAGGCAATAATAATTCCACCCATGGGAATGTATGCAAACACAAATGCATAGATTACCGGCAAAGCTATGATAAGCCAGAACTGCCAGTTGGAAGATTTAATTTTGTTTTTCTTATTGGCGGGTACTGCTCTCCCTTTTGCCATACGAGTCCCTCCTTGCTTATATGGCTGCCCGCCAGACGACGGACAGCCATTCCTTTTACCCCATATATATTGTGCAGATGATCTTATTTAGAGTTCATTCTGTCGTAAGCAGTCTGGTAAATATTCAGCAGTGTTTCCAGTCCGGCTTTGTTCAGAGAATCAACATAAGAATCCCAGTCAGCATCTACATCTTTTGCTCCTGTCATGAACGCTACAGATGTTTCACTGATCAGTTTTTCAACTTCTACTGCGATAGTAGAAACTTCTGTACTTTCTGCATCAGTTACTTTCAGTTCATTCAGGTTTACAATATTCTGTGTTGCACCGTATGGCTCATACAGTTCTTTACTTGCATCAAAGAGCAGTCTTTCCAGGCCTTCCGGAGCGTATGGATCTACGTCAGCATCAACAGCCTGACCCAGACGATAATCTTCCGGAGCTACACGGATACCAACATCCTGCCAGTCATGATTCTGAGCTTCCGGAGAATATGTATTCAGAACTTCATATTTAGCGGGCTGTCCATCCAGACCAACTTTTCCTTCCGGATTCAGAACCCAGTCAGTTTCTTCATCAGCACCGTACTGAGAGCAAAGGTCACCTGTCTCACTGTAGAAGAAGTCTACCCAACGAAGAGCTGCTTCTATGTTTTCACAGTTATCAGTAATACAGAAAGCACCTGAATCTACACCATAGTTTGGCATCGTCCATGCAATTCTTGTTCCATCCGGTCCTGCGATCGGAGCCATAGCTTCATAATGTCTGTACAGTTCGTTGTTAGATGCAGAATCGATACAGTCAGAGATTGTACCTGCCGGGAAGAACAATACAGGCTCATCTGCCTGGTTAACCAGAGTCTTCATCTGTTCGCTTGTCTGTGTGAAGTCGCCATCATAGATTGCGCCCATCTCATACAGTTCGTTCATGAACTTCAGAGCTTCTTTGTACTGATCACTTGCTGCAACACAAGTTACTTTATTAGTATCAGAATCCAGAGCAACCATATCTCTTACACTGAAAGTAGAAGATTTGGTAGGAATAAAGGTGTAAGCCTGCATCAGCCAATCCTGCATACGGGTGAACCATCCTGTTTCAGCACCGGCTACAGCGATTCCGTCTGGTTTCATTTCCAGGAACTTCTTACATACATCGATAAATTCATCGGTAGTAGTAGGAATTTCACAGCCCATCTGCTCCAGATAGTAGGTATTTACCCACATTTTTCTTGCGTATTTACAATGGAAACAGTCATTTACATTAACCAGAGAGTAGATCTGTCCATCTGTCTCACGGGTTACACCAATGTCATAACCGTATTTTTCCATCATAGCCAGGTAGTTAGGAACATTTTCTTCTGTCAGATAGTCATCCAGAGGAATCAGAATCTGCTCTTTAACACCGTATTTTGCGATGTTTGGTCCTACACCGAAAATAACATCCGGATAATCATCGGACTGGAACAGCATGTTCAGTTTATCTTCCCAGTCATCACGACCACCTGTGATGAATTCAAAATGAATACCGGTTTTTTCTTCCATGAACTTGGTGAAATCGTTGGTAGCGAAATCTTCAACGTTTGGCATACTCATGGTGAACAGGCTCATATCCAGGGTACCGTCTTTTACGATTGGGTAAGTACCTGCCGGGTTAAGAGTATCTGCGGAAGCTTCAGAAGAATCTCCAGATTCGGATGAAGTTTCTGTTTTAGATCCACTTTCAGATTCCCCGTTATCGGTTTTTTTGCCGCCGCATCCTGCGAGCATACCAACTGTCATCATTGCAGCCATGCCCAGTGCCATTGCTTGTGTTAACTTTCTTCTCATATGTTACCTCCTTCGTTTTGTTGCCGAAATCCAGATTGTGTAAACTTTCATCGTTAGAAAGCCGGCGCGCCTCGGACCTTCTGTTTCTGTTTATTTTGTACACCAATCTTTTCGTTTCTGGCTTTATTTTATACACTTTTGCATGTATTTTCAAGGAACAACTTTGTTTTTACCAGACATTTTTTCAAACTTAACGTCATTTTAACACTTTATTATAGTGATTTCAGTGCATCTTCTGGTAATCGCTGGGGGTTACACCCACTACCCGTTTGAACGCACGGCGGAACGAATAATCACTTCCATATCCCACTGCCGCCGCCACATCCCGTACTGCCTGTCCATCCTTCAGTTTCTCCTGAGCATACCGCATACGCAGCACTTCCAGATAAGAACTGAAACTGACACCATACATTTTTTTAAAGTCACGGTACAATTTTTTCTCCGGCATCTGCAGCCAGTCTGCCACAACTGCCAGATTAAAGTCCGGACTGGAGTATTCCTGTTCTATCTTCCTTTCGATCTCCTGTTTCAGTTCTTCTGTGGCTTTATCTTCATCCTGCACACGTTTTTGTGCGAAATAATCCCAGACTTCAAAAATTGTCTGCTCCATCTCTTCCACATTGCGTACTCGGTGAATCTTTTTCAAAAATTCCTTCACCGCATCTTCCGGCTCTCCTTCCATACAGCGGAGAAGTACGCAGCGAACCACTTCCAGATTATGCATCACCGGACGGGGACCACCGCCCAGAACCCTGAGATGATTTTCTTTTATCTGAAGCATCAACTGTTCCAGCTGCTCTCTGCTTCCACTGCGAACCGCCTTTTCCAGCTGCATCTCCACTTCCACCGGAAATGTCACATGCTGGTGATGCGGAAGATCTGACAAAATCAACGGCATACGCAATTTATAATATTTAGCATAATCACAGATACGGCATACATGCTCATATTCCTCTGCAATTGTCAGCGGAGTATCTGCCGTTTCACTGATTCCTGTATGAATATTCAGCGGAATCTGACTATATAATGCATAATTAATTTTTTCAAACAGCCCTTTTAAATCTTTACTTGCAGCATCATCATTCACACTAATAAACAAAATGTACTGCAGCGGATCTATACTTAACATCTGATAAGAATAAGGCAGATACAGATTTAATGTCTCCAGGATACACTCTTCCAGAACATCCAGAGGCATATGGAGTTCCTGTTTCAAAGGATGTTCCAAATCCATAACCGCCAGATAACAGGGCAAATCTACAGGGAATTCAATTCCGGCACCCTGGATTTCTTTTTCCAGTTCTTCCTGGGAATCATAACTGCCAAACAGCAGTTTCCTTAAAATCCCCTCCCGAACCCACTGTTTTTGCTTGTCTATCGTGATCTGAAGATCTTCTGCATGTGTCAGCACGTTACCAAACTTATCCCAGATACTTGCTTTTCCGGAAGGATAATCTGCCCGTTCCGGATACTTCTGCGAGTACTTCAGATAACGTGCCACTACCGGACGACTATTGTTCCAGTACCAGAGACAGATCGCCGCTCCAATAAAAAGCGAAATAATACACAAAGCTAAAATTGCGGAACGAATCCAGCCGATCTTGGCAAGAAGAATCTTCTGTGGTATAACTGTGACAAGTCTCCATCCATTATTTGTGGAATAACCGGTCACTGCCATATCTCCTATTTCCAGTCCTTTTTTCTCGAGATAATCCTTCCAGACAATACCATTTTTGGGAAGTTTTTCTTCTTTCTCCAGTGCCTGTTTTCCTTCGAGACAATCATATGTGCAAAGAACATTACCCTCTGCGTCCGTCAGAAAAGCAATTCCCTCATCATTTCCAAGGGCACTTCTGAGCAGATTCCTGATCTGACTGTTATCCATCTCAATCAGAATCATTCCTTCACCGGCATCTATATTACCAAAGTAAAAATCCTGCAGAACCAGAAAACTTCCGCTCCCGTCCTTATTGCGGTCAAACATGATGCCATCCGGCCCCATATCATAAAAACTGTCGAGTACATTCTGGTATTGATCCACCGTTTTTATGATGTCAAGTGTAGATATTCCCCTCTCATTGCTGGGAAGTACCTGTGGCAGCTGCATGATATAAGCATCATCCCTGGGAAGAATATATATATTTTTTATAAACCAGTTCATTATCCTATAATCCGGAAAAGAATTGGCCATCTCATAAGCACGAAAAAAACTGTCTCCGGAAGAGGCCAGTGTCCTCTTCTCCATATATTTTTTCAGTTCACTGCTGCTGCTGATATATTTCGCAACATTTACAACCTGTTCCATCTCATTATTGAGAGAAATAACCGCTTCTCTGGAGAAGCTCTGTGATTTTTCCTGCTGAATATTCAAAAGTGCTTCCTGCATATTGATATATATGATAATAATCGCCACTGCAGGTGCCAGAATAATCGCCAGATAAGAAAATAACAGACGAATGGATACCGTCTCCTGTTTTCTGTTAAAATATTTCCGCATGTACAATCTCTTTTCTTTCCTGTCTTGCAATCTTCCCATAAGTGTAGTAGGGTATTCTTATCAAATGATAAGGAGCATTCTCATGTTTTTCAGACACAAACAAACCTTGCCCGAACTCAAACTGTATCATGACAACAAGATCATCTACCAGGGATATCTCAAGGACGTTCCCCTGAAGGAATCCGTCATTCTTGCTAAAAGCGTTGAATTCTTTGATGACCCGGAACCCTGTCATATTCATCGCAGCGCTGTCCGCACCCGCCTGACCGCTGAGATTCAAAAAGAATTCTCTCAGACCGGTATCTTGAGTCAGCCCGGTCCGCTTCTTCTGTCTTACACAGACTTTGATACGATCGATCAATGTGTCCTAGCGGATGAGGAAATACAGAAGAAATCCAAAAAATAACGCTGCATTGAACAGTTTAATGGCTCCCAGATGACGGAGCATAAAATCCGAAACATGTTCTGTATTCCTTGTTCTCTGTATCAGAATAATCATGCAGAGAGCAGGAACAGACATTGCTGTCACATACACCAGGAACGCCAGCCAGACACCGCTTGCCTGATCTTTCAGCAGATAGGTGATTGCCGCCATATAAATCTGCCCTGTACAGAAAAATTCACCCAGGGAGATGGCAACCCCCAGTACCAAAATCAAAACCGGCCAGAGCATTCCGCTTTTCCCTGCAAAATATTTAATCATCTTATGATTCATCCTCCGCATCCCCACCGGAAGCTGCGTCCGAATCTTTCCATAATCCTGTCTGAATACCCGAATAGCATCTGTCAGATACAATACCCCGGCAATTCCAAACAGAACAGCCAATACCACATCTACAACTCTTCCCACACGATCCAGCATATGCTGGGAAATCTGTGAAGCGGTTGTATAAATCACCAGTCCGATAGCAAAATATGTGACATACTTACCTGCCAGATATAAAACTCCACTTTTCCACACAGAACGCTTTTCACTGATAATCAATGAAAGCAACATAAGCAGCATGGAAATCGAGCAGGGATTCAATCCAGCCAGAAGTCCTGCTCCCGCCAGCGTCAGAATATTTACACTTCTCGGACTCTCCTCCTGGTCGCTCTGGTCTTTTGCTGTCTTTTCCGCAGACTGTATCATCTGCAGCAATTGTTGATTCACGGTGTGTGCATCTGCTGCTTCCACCGCCTGTTCTTTACCAAAAGAAACAATTTTCTCCGAATCGGTTCTGCACACATTTCCAACAAAAACTGCCGGTACTTCCTGAAATTTTTCCTCCACATCAAAAGTCCGGAACAACGCTTTCAGAAGATCCAGACAATCATCTTCAATGATATTATACTCCAGAACATGAATTCTCCCGTCATTCTGAGATAACCATTCCTTAACTTCACTGCAGGCGTCACAGGAATTGGTAGTAAATAAGATCCAGACCGGAGCGTCTGCCCGCTCAACTCTATCTTCCAGTTCTGAAAGTTGTTTCAGCAAAACGTCACTTTCATCTTTGTCATGCGAAACATCTTTCGTCTGAGTATCTTCTTTCTCTATGTTATTCTCTTCTAAAAAGGCTTCTCCTTCCTCTTCCAGTCCCAGAAGAAGTGCCTCTATTTCTTCATAACCACTGACCCACTGGTTTCCTGCCACAAGAACCGGAAGGTTCGTCCCCTGAGGAATTCCCAGTCTTTTTCTTTCTTCCTCATACCGTTCTTTACAGGAATCCAGAAAGACATTATAAGTAAAAGTCTCAATCTGCAGCTTTTCCCTGGTCTCCCCGGAAACACACTGCTGCAGCAACTTAAAAAAGTCCGCATCACCCTGACAGGTCGCGCACACATTTTCGTAATAAAAACAAAGCTCCACCGGTTCTGCAGCATACACCGTTACTTTTTTGGAAATATCTGGAAGGAAAAAGACGCAAATCGACAGAAGTTTCAATAAAAATATAATCCTTCTGTAGCCACTCTGTTCCGTCCTTCTCATACCCTGCATACCACTTTCCTGAACCTATTCTTATCGGAACCATCCCGCCATACTCTCCCGTCAGCATCACGGGGTTATCCGAAAAACTTAAAGAAACACGAATTTTGTTTCATTATAGCATTTTTATGCGTTAATGCAAATACTTTTTCACAAACAGTTTCTATTTTCAGATAATTGCTGTTTTGTTCCAAAAAATACAAAATGCGCCCAGGAAGGGCGTATGTTATACAATTTTACAATACATTTCAATTATCAAAATGAAATGATTGTAAATTCAACATATTCTCTTCCCGGGCGTATTTTATTTACTAGCAGGTAGCACCACCCTGCACGTTTTTACTTAATATTGTTTTTTTATCGATGCTGCCGCTGATTAGTTTTTCGTTTACGTAATCAAATCCCAGACGGTTTACGGTATCGGCAAATCGTTCTCCGGAGATTCCTTCATCGCGAAAGAGGAGGATTGCTTTTTCTACTACATCCATGACTTCTTCTTCGCTGGTGAATATTTTGGTCAGAGGGGTTCCGTGAGCAACTTTCTTGCCCCAACGGCCTCCTATATAGATTTTGTAACCGTTCTGATATTCTTCCAGTGCACCAAACGGACATTTACCTTTGCAGCGTCCGCAGTTGTTACACTCTTTGGAATCGATCTGAATCTTTCCGTCCACAACCTGGGCAATTTTAATCGGACAGTTTTTCTCTACCTGGCAGTATTTACATCCACGGCATTTTGCATGATTGACCATCGGCATTCTCTGTCCGATGATTCCCAGATCATTCAGGTCCGGTTTTACACAGTTATTAGGACATCCTCCTACTGCAATTTTGAATTTGTGAGGCAGGGCTACACCATGATAACCCAGATAGAACCGCTCATGTATTTTCTCACTGAGGTCGAAAGTATCAATCAAACCATACTGGCAGGTTGTACCTTTACAGGAAACCACCGGACGCACCAGGCTTCCAGTACCACCTGTTAACAGACCGTATTCGTTCAGGAAATCAATCAGAGATTCAATGTTATCATATGGAACCCCCTGAATCTCCATGGTCAGACGGGAAGTCATGGTCACTTCTCCGCTGCCAAATTTCTCAGCTGCTTCCGCGATCGCACGATGTTCTGCGACAGTAATGCGTCCATTTCGGGTAATTACACGAACATTGAAAACATCATCATACCGTTTGTCCTGCAGACATCCCAGACCTTTCACACGTTTGATTTCCGCTGCGCTCAGTTTGCCTTCGGTGCGTGGTACTTTTACGTTATTAACAAACACACCACCTTCCAGAACACGGGTGTTCGTATAGCCATAAGCTTTCAGACGGTTTTGAAGGAAATAGCCTCTCTTGCCTTTGGTACATACCAGCAAAAGTTTTTCATCTTTCTCCAGACCTTCCACTGGCCCGGTAACCTTCGTCAAATCAATCCACTCAGCTCCCGGAATGGATGGTGCCGGCTGTACATCCAATACTTTATAGCCTTTTGCTGCTCCTTCCGCATATTCTGCAGGGGTAAAACTTTCCAGTTCACCAGACAGTTTATTTTCCAGAATACAGCATGTCTGGGCAAATGGATGAATTGCTGTAGAAAATGGCGGTGCGTAAGAGAAATCCAGAGTATCAAAGTCTTCCACCTTTGCTCCCAGAGCCAGGCCCGTAACCGCAATATCTACCATTTTATCCACAGAACCTGCACCTACCACCTGAATACCCAGAAGCTTATGGCTTTCTTTATCTGCGATCATTTTTGTGACAAAACTGGAAGCTCCCGGATAGTAATGAGCTTTATCATCGCACACTGCCGTTACAGATACAGGAGTAAATCCAGCATCTTTTGCCTGTGCTTCTGTCAAACCGCTGCGTCCTGCATTCAAATCATCTGCCAGCTTCACAACACCAGTTCCCAGACAGCCGCCGTAAGGGGCATCAGTTCCTGTCATATTTTTAGCCAGGCACCGACCGGTAATATTTGCCGTAGATCCCATCGCAGACCACTGGCCTTTACCTGTAACTCGATTAAATACCTGAGCACAGTCTCCCACCGCATAGATGTCAGGAAGATTTGTTCTCTGATATTCATCTACCAGTATCGTACCTCGATTCATTTCCAGACCGGAATCAGCCAGAAATCCGGTGGCAGGACGAATACCGATAGCCATCACTACCAGATCACCTTCAAAGGAACCCACATTCGTACGGATACCTGTAGCTTTTTCTTCTCCCAGAACAGATTCCAAAGCTGCGCCAAGAATCACACGCATCCCCTTTGCCTGCAGTTTCCGGCGAATAAAATCTGCCATATCTGCATCAAAAAGATTCGGCATTACCTGATCAGCCATATCTGCTACTGTCACTTTCAATCCTTTTTTCATCAGATTTTCAGCAACTTCCAGACCGATAAAACCGGCACCTACCACAACTGCACTGCGGCAATGATTTTCATCTATGTAAGAGCGAATCCCAATCGCATCGTCAGGAGTGCGCATGGCAAATACACCCGGCAGTTTCGTTCCCGGAACATCCGGCACGAATGGAACTGCTCCGGCAGCAATCACCAGTTTATCGTAAGAAACCACTTCACCATTTGCAAAACGAACAGTTTTAGCTGCTGCATCCACACCAACAGCTTCCATCTCCGTGCGAACCTGCGCACCTGTCAGGGCTGCAAATTTCTGTGGGGTATTCACAATCAGTTCATCACGGGACTCGATATCTCCCCCTACATAATATGGCAGTCCACAGCCAGCGTAAGAAATATCTTTGCTTTTCGTATAAATACAAACTTCAGCTGTACGGTCCTGACGCAAAATCTTAGCAGCCGTCTTTGTTCCTGCGGCAACGCCGCCAATTATAACACATTTCATATGCCACACACTCCTTATCATTGGTATTTGTCTTCTGGTAGTATTTACCTTTTTCATTGATTATAAGACAGCTTTATGATAAAATCAATTTATGATTATTTATCATATAATAATATATATTTATCGAGGTATGTTATGCTTGACCACCGAATCGAAACCTTTATGGCTGTATGTGATCTGATGAATTATCGGAAAGCAGCCGAACTGCTGCACATCACCCAACCAGCCGTAACTCAGCATATTCAATTTCTGGAAAATGAGTATGGATGCCGTTTCTTTATCTACGAAAATAGAAAGCTCGTCAAGACAGCGGAAGCTATGTTGCTGGAAGAGCACATCCGTGCCATTCGCCAGAGAGAATCCATTTTGCGGCAAAAACTGCAGCATCAGGACATCCGCGAACTGAAGATTGGCGCAACTAAAACCATCGGCGATTATGTAATCACCGAACACATTCATCGTTATCTGGCTCAGCCAGATACTGCACTGACGTTAATTGTAGACAATACCGAACACCTTCTGCATCTGCTAGAAAAAAATGAACTGGATTATGCAATTGTGGAGGGATATTTTGATAAGAAAAGATTTGACAGTCAGCTGTATCGAAAGGAGCCTTTCGTAGGAATATGCAGAAAAAACCATCCCTTCGCAGGGCGGGAAGTCAACATTGACGAACTGCTTTCGGAGACGATCATTCATCGGGAGGAGGGTTCCGGTACCCGTGCTATTCTGGAAGAAAAGCTGACCGGTTACAATGAATCCCTGATGGGATTTCGCCGCCATATCTGCATTTCCAGCTTTAAACTGATCTTGGATCTGGTAAAATCCGGATATGGGGTTTCATTCGTATATGACATTTTAGCTAAAAGCGATCCGGATATCGCCAGCTTTACCATTCAGGGAGAACCGGTTATCCGGGAATTCAATATCGTCTATCCTAAATATGCAGAGGTACAGGAAAAGATTGCATGGTTTGTGGGGTGACTAGGGGACGGGTTCATAGACACTATTTGTGTCTATGAACCCATCCCCTAGTACATCGAATAATAATTAACTAGCTGTATTTTCTTCAGGTTCTTTCTGTTG
>JBJELU010000045.1:0-3787 GCA_051879355.1 Oliverpabstia sp. | reverse complement strand
TTCGGACTCACTTTCCCCAATGCTTCTGAAAAAATGATAGGAAGTTTCCTGTTCTCTCCCAAACGTAACAAAATGCGTGAGGGAGAGATAGATGTTGTACTTTTACACAAGTAATATCTGTTTCCCAAATAGCAATTATTGTAATTAAAGTTCAACATACATTCCTTCCGGGCGCATTTTGTTTCGTTTGGAATGAAACGGGAGAATCTCTGGGATTTTTCAGAAGCATTGGGGAAAGCGAGTCCGAAAATATGCACTTAGCAAGACTTTGGCGCGAAGGCTTTCCTGAGCGTCAATTAGTCGCGCTTAGTGCAGAGTTGAGGAGGAGCGGCCTGCTTCTTAAAAATACCAGAGATTCTCCGTCCCTTTCCAAAAGAATTACAAAAAAGTATACATTTTTACAAGTTCATTATAATCTTGTATCCTGCGGACAGCAATAGAAAGGTTCTATGATTGATTTCCCATACGGTATTGATATTCCGGCATCTTAGCCAATCCGTTACCAAGTACCTTATTACCCATGTATTGAAAACTTCCATCATCTGCGAACCGAACGGTAAGCTCATGGGTAATAAAAGCCTCATTGCATTGTACCTTCTCACAGACAGCATCTACGGTTAAGGTAATCGTCCCGTCACCATTGTCCTTAATATCCGTCACCTCAGGAAATGAATTTCCAAGAAAACTGAGTGCTCCATTGGCAAATCCAAGATCTGCCCAGCCGTAACTTCCTGTCTCCGGGTCATAAACCGCCCAACTGCGAATTTGCTCTGCTGTTACCGGAAGATACTCCATGAGCAGACTCTCAAATTCCTCAGCAGGGATTCCTGTTTGGTTCTCTTCCGGGCAATACTTTTTCTGATACTTCATCTGATACAGATACTCATAGATTCCATTATAATCCAACTTATCCAGATGTTCTATGTCCCAGTCAGAGCATAACAGATTATTTCCCTGATAACCCACTTTTTCAACACAAAGTTCAGACATACGGCGATTTTCCTCACCCAGCGGTTTCACCCGCACCATGTGGCTGCCATCCACCACTTCACTGACTTCCGATTCTTCGGGAACACAGAGTTCATAACAAAACCAGCCCTTCGCTGTATAGTCCCATTTTTGAATTCTTGTAAATGAACTATAAGAAATAACCGGCTGATTTTTGGCATTCCATGCGGCATCGGAGCTTAACAGGTAAATATCTTTACCATCAAACTGATAATACTTTCTTCCGATACCGCCGTGAGAACGCACTTCGTACAATACCACAGAACCTTCTCTTCCTTCCATGCAGGAATTCAGAAAAGCATCCATCACCTCATAATTTTCCATATCTGAATAAGTCACTACTGCTGTGACCGGACAACCTGTCTCTCCAAGTGTGGTTTTCATCTGAAGCAAAGTTTCATTTGCAAGAACCACGTTAGAAGCTTCCCCTTTATCTGCCTGGAGATATATGTCCTCAATATAACCCATGACTTTTCGGCAGTCCTCTTCGGCTACTTTTCTCTCACTTTCATTGACAGGCAGATTGTAGCCCCGGCTCGTTTCCTCTGAATGTGTTCCAACTTCAGATTCATTTAAATTATTTTCCACAATATCTTCCTGCGATATATCTGTCTCTGCATTTCTGACAGGCATTTCCAATGAAACGTCTTCCTTATGACAGCTACACAATAAGACGCACAAAATAGTTACAGATAAAACTATAAATTTTCGCAACATTTTTTCTAAATCCATGTATCAAATACAATCATTTTCTTCTGACAGCATTAGTAAGTTCCTGACGAATTTCTTCATTGGGTACAAATGCCATTTTACTATTCTGATTATAGCCCAAATATCCCAGGTGAATCAGACAAGTAAGAACCTCATCTTTATTGGAAAAACTGACCATATCATTCTGAAAAGAAGATATATCAACTTCCACCTCATCTTCTGTAAAGCCAATATACGGTGCCAGATCACCTGCATCCAACATGGTAAATTCGTCAAAATTATTTAAAGCTGACTGTGTACGCAGTTTTTTAATAGGAAGTATCCCTGTCAAATAAGCCAGACTAATATAACGTTTTGGTACATTTCCCTTAAATATACCTCGAAGAAAATTAATATATTCCTCCTGCACTTTCTGATTAGCAGACTCATCACGAATGAGTACATCCCATTCATCAACGATAACAATAAATTTCTTCTTCAAAACCGCATTGATCCGTGAAAGTGCATCTGTAAGTGTCTGTACTTTTTCCGGAAGCACTTCGGGATATAATTCCCGTAATTCGTCAATCACACTTTGTGTAAAAAGAAACAACTCGTTCCGATCCACCTGCCGCTTCTATACACCATTGTACATCAAAATGAATAACATCAAATTTATTCAGATACTCTTTAAAAGTCCCACTCTTACCGATCTCAAGATTCTCAAATATTGTTTCTGAATCACAACCCTTGCTATAATAAGCAATAAGCATATCAACGGTTGTAGACTTACCAAGTCTACGTGGTCGGCTATTGCAAATGAAAGCGGCATCTGTATCAATTGCTTCATTGGTATAGTTCAGAAGTCCTGTCTTATCAACATATATTTTGGAATTTAGCATTGTCTGAAATGCACTGTTATCTGGATTCACAAATATTCCCATATGTGCCACTCACCCTTCCAACTCAACAGAGTATCATCTCTCTGCTTATAACACGATAATGATTAACAAAATCTCTTTTTATCTTATCATATGCATTGTCGTTAAGCAAGAACCAAGCAAAAAGGCTGAACTATAAGTTCAGCCTTCATTGTCTTTCTCACATCTGATTATTCTGTAATCGCCCACACTCTTGCCGGAAGTCCTGTGGCACCCTCAATTCTTGGATAGGACACAATGATTACAGCGCCGGCCGGCTGAACCTGATCCAGATTTTTCAAAAGTTCAACCTGTAATTTTTCCTGTTCCAATACATATCTCTCACATACAAGATCGCCATGGGCTTCTGCTATCGCAGACGAGTCCGTATCCAGTGTCTCATGACCGTTTGCCGCTGCGTTTCTGACTTTATAAATATATTCCAATGCCTCAAGAGACCATCCTGGGAAATTTTCACTTCCATCTTCTTTCACTCCTGATAAAGCGTCAATATCCGGCCATCTTTTGTACCAGTCAGTACGAAGAGCCACAAATGCACCATCCGGAATTGGTCCATATTTTTCTTCATAAGCTTTTATATCTTCAACGGTAACAGCATATCTGATGTTTTCCTTCACTTTTTCTGTGATATCAATGACTACCAGCGGAAAAATCAGGTCATTCACATCATATTTTTCTGACAAATCCTTACCTTTGGCAAAATGTCCCGGGAAATCAATATGGGTACCAAACTGCCCCGGGAACTTAAACGTCTGAATCAGACATTCCAGTTCAGGCTTTCCCCAATCCCATACCGTTTTAGACAGCTCAACCGAACCTCTGGGAATTCCTGACCAATAAGGGCTCTCATTATTCAGTGAATGTGATAACTCCACCCATTTGTATGTTTTTGCTTCTTCCAGTGCATTCCATAATTTGTAATCTGACATCTTTCATTCTCCTTTTCTTATTTTTTTGCTATTTTTTCCGTTCTCACCTCAAAGACAAAAAATGCCTGAGATAAACTCCCAGGCAAATGGCTCATAATCAAATAATAATTAATTCAGGTGTATGACAAGAAAGCCATAACCACCCGGCCATATCACTTACCTGGGAGAATAGCATTCGACACATATACATATTGGCATTTTTTATAACATATGATGTTC
>JBJELU010000044.1:0-17321 GCA_051879355.1 Oliverpabstia sp. | reverse complement strand
ACAAGGATTTCCTTGTCCGGGTGGTATCCCAGTGCCTGCCCTATATCGGCTATCCCCGCAGTCTGAACGCTGTGAGCTGTATTCAAAAGGCGGCAGAAGCCTAAATTTCCCGAAAGGAGACGCGAAATGGAATATACAACTTTAGGAAATACGGATATTCAGATCTCCAAGCTGTGTGTCGGCTGCATGAGCTTCGGCAAGGCCGGAACCATGCACAACTGGACACTGGGCGAGAAAGAAACAGAGGATGTGGTCAAACATGCGCTTTCTCTGGGCATCAACTTTTTTGATACTGCCAATGGCTACTCTGCCGGAACCAGTGAGGAATATCTGGGGCGGGCTATCAAAAAGAACATTCCCCGTGACAAAGTGGTCATTGCTTCCAAGGTTTATTTCAACCCCGGCAGACTGTCTTCTGCAGCAATTCACCGGGAGATTGACGGGACTCTGAAGCGTTTGGAAACCGATTACCTGGACCTGTATATCATCCACCGCTTTGACTACGATACGCCCATCGAAGAAACCATGGAGGCTCTGAATGATCTGGTGAAAGCCGGTAAGGTACGGGCTCTGGGCGCCTCCGCCATGTACGGCTACCAGTTTTATAATATGCAGCTTGTCGCCCGTGACCACGGCTGGGCGCAGTTCCAGGCCATGGAGAACCACTACAACCTGCTCTACCGCGAGGACGAGCGGGAACTGATCCCAATTTGCAGGCAGATGGGCGTATCGCTCATGCCCTACAGTCCTTTGGCAGCAGGACATCTGACCCGGCCGCAGTGGAACACGGATACCCTGCGCAGCAGGACTGACCGGGTGGCTATGGGAAAATATGACCGCACAGAGGAACAGGATATGCAGATTGTCCAGCGTGTGCATGAATTATCTGAACGCTACGGCGTGAAGATGCAGCAGATTGCGCTGGCCTGGCACTGGGCAAAGGGTGTTGCTTCCCCTATCATCGGAGCCACGAAAGCCTCACATTTCGACGATGCCGCCGGTGCACTTGCCGTGAAGCTGACCGCAGAGGATATCGTTTATTTGGAGGAACCTTACCTTCCCCACCGCGTTGTGGGAGCCATTGACCATAATCCTGCGGATGGGGTCATGCTGTTGGATGAAAAGAAATAACCGGGGGTGATCGAAATGAAAAAACTGGGTGCATATATTCTCTCGGCTTGTTTAATCCTCTGCTTGGCTGCCTGTAGCGCACAGGAGCAAGAATCTATGAAAGAACCGGAATTGTCTCAGCCGAGTATAGAAGATACTTCGCAGTCAGAAAACACAGCCGAAGAAGAGACGCAATTCGTCTCAGAAACAGGTCAGGAGCATATCTTGATTGCTTATTTTACTTGGGCGGATAACACTGTGGTGGAGGATGAAGAAGCGGCAATTCAATCTGCGCTCGCTCATTATGCGTCTGTGGGAGACTCCGCAAATTACAGTGGATTGGATGCTACCACTTCTGCCAGCATCGTACAGCCCGGAAATACCGCAAAAATGGCAGAGTGGATTCAGCAGTATGTAGGTGGGGATATGTTCTCGATTGTTGTGACAGAACCTTATCCAGACAATTATGACGAATGCCTTGACCGGGCTGCCGATGAAAAGGCTGATAATGCCCGCCCGGAACTTAGCAGTCATGTGGATAACATGGATGACTATGATGTGGTTTTCCTGGGATTCCCGAATTGGTGGTATACAGCCCCCATGGCGGTGTTTTCCTTTATTGAAGAATATGATTTTTCAGGGAAAACAATCGTCCCTTTTTGCGCCCATGGAACGGGCGGGATTGCAGCCAGTGTAAGGGATATTACAGCCGCATTACCAGATTCGGCAGAAGTTTTGGAACCACTTGGGGTCTATCGGGCAGACATTAACCAGGCGCAATCTTCTATCCGCGCTTGGCTGGCCGAGCTTGGTTTTCAGGAGAAAGAGGATGAAGCAGAGATGGAAAGCAGCGAAAGAAAACTGAGATTGACCATTGATGGTCAGGAATTTGCCGTTACGCTATATGACACACCTGCCGCCAACGCATTATACGAGATGCTTCCGCTTGAATTGAGCTTTGAGGATTTTAATGGAGTGGAAAAGATCAGCTATCTTACGGAAGAACTGCCCACAGAGGGTGAACCGGATGGCTGCGATCCAGATGTAGGCGACTTGTGCCTTTATGCTCCATGGGGAAATCTCTCTGTGTTTTATCAGGATTTCCGGTATTCCAACAGCTTGATCCTGCTTGGGCATATTGATTCGGGCATGGATGTTATTTCCGGCATGAACGGAGATTTTTCGGCAACGTTGGAAGCTGTTGATTGAGTTTTTTGATAGGAGAACTGAAATGAAAAAGCTGCTTATAGGAGTTCTGGTTCTGATCCTCGCCTTATCGGCAGCAGCTTGCGGGACAATGAACGAAACTCAAACATCCGAGGAAATTCCCTCAAATACGCAAGCTGAAAACAACAGCTCTGCCGCTGTGGACGAGAATGCCAAGGTTGAACCAGAGGATAATGAAATGGTTGAAACGAATGCCTCCTTTAACTTTGAAACCAAAACCGTGCTTTTGAATAGCGGTTATGAAATGCCTATTTATGGAATTGGTACATACAGCCTTTTGGATGATGAATGTGTTGATTCCGTATCGGCAGCACTTAATAGCGGCGTTCGATTGATTGATACCGCTTATATGTATCACAACGAGCAAAGCGTGGGAGAGGCCGTCAAAAATTCTGGCATACCGCGAGAAGAAATCTTTATCATTACAAAACTATACCCGGATCAATATGAAAATGCCGAGGCTGCGATTGACGCGGCTCTCGAAAAACTGGATGTATCGTATATTGACATGATGCTCCTTCATCATCCGGGGAATGGGGATGTTGAAGCATATCTCGCCATGGAAAAAGCTGTGGCGGAAGGCAAGATTCACTCGATAGGGCTGTCAAACTGGTACGTTGAAGAATTGGAGAGCTTTCTGCCCCAGGTAAATATTACTCCTGCACTGGTACAGAATGAGATCCATCCTTATTATCAGGAAAACGATGTGATTCCGTATATTCAGAGTTTGGGTATTGTAGTACAGGGTTGGTATCCACTCGGCGGAAGGGGTTATACGGCGGAACTTCTCGGAGATGAAGTGATTTCTGAAATTGCAGATGCACATGGAAAGTCATCTGCACAGGTAATCCTTCGATGGAATCTTCAGAAAGGGGTTGTTGTGATTCCCGGCTCAAGCAATCCTGAGCATATTCAGGAAAATACGGAATTATTTGATTTTGAACTGTCTGAGGAAGAGATGAAACGGATCAATGCTTTAGACAGGAACGAAAAACACGACTGGTATTAAAATCTGAAATCGTATATCAATGCTTCGATTTATAAGAAAGCAAATAAGATCAGGAGGTGGAAAAATGAAAAAAATTGCAGTTTTTCTGCTCACACTGTTATTGGTGGTTTCTTTTTCCGCTTGCGGCAATCAGAATCAGGAATCAGAAAGCAGTGAACCCGCGTCTGTCATTGATAGCTCTGTCCCGGCGGAAAATAAAGAACCCTCTGTATCGGAAAGCGTTCAGGAACCTGCGGAGACTTCGGAAAACAGTAAGATTCTGATTGCCTATTTTTCCCGTTATGGAAATACGGAATATCCGGATGATGTGGATGCTACCACATCTGCCAGCATTGTGGCAAATGGAAATGGGCGGTACGGAACAACAGAATATGTCGCCAATCTGATTCAGCAAACAGTGGGCGGCGATGTTCACCGCATCGAGACTGTAACGCCCTATACGGCAGATTTTGACGAGCTGCGGGACGTAAATCACGAGGAAATGCAGCAAAGCATCCTGCCGGAATTAAAGGAAAGCAATCTGGATATTTCTGCTTATGATACGGTATTTATCGGCTATCCGGTTTGGGCAACCAGTGTACCGCAAGCGGTACTGTCCTTTCTGGAGGAATATGACCTGTCAGGAAAAACAGTTGTGCCATTCTGCACGCATGGTGGATATGGAGCAGGTCAAAGTTATCGGGTAATCGCTGATGCAAGCCATGCGGCAGCCTCATTAGAGGGCATTGCAATCGATGCAGAGGATGTACCTACAGCACAGAACACTGTAGTTGACTGGCTTGCTGCCATTGGTATCACCAGCTCTCAGAAGTAATACAAGAATTCACAATAAAAAACTGGAGGAATCACTATGAAAAAAACAATCGCAATCCTACTTTCTTTGCTCATGATTTTGGGCCTTGCCGCTTGCGGAAATTCTTCAAGCCAGACGGAACCGTCTTCTACGGAAAGCAGCACTGAGGATGTATCAACAGAAAGCAGCGCAAGCAATGATACATCAACGGAATCCGGTATTACAGACAATACCGACAGCACGGATGCTTCCGAAACACAGCCGGAAGAAACGGAATCTCCCGAAGTACAAGGAACCAAAGTCCTGGTGGCCTATTTCTCTGCGACCAACACAACGGAGGGTGTCGCAGAACATATTGCAAATGGTCTTGGCGCTGACCTCTATGAGATCATTCCCGAAGATCCCTATACTGACGCTGATCTGAACTACAATGACAACAACAGCCGCACTACGCTTGAAATGAACGATCCAAATGCCCGCCCTGCAATCTCTGGTTCTGTTGAGAATATGGAGCAGTATGACATTGTGTTTATCGGCTATCCCATCTGGTGGGGAGAAGCACCGAGAATTGTCAGCACTTTTATGGAAAGCTATGACTTTTCCGGCAAGACGATTGTCCCTTTCTGCACTTCTGCCAGCAGCGGCATTGGTTCCAGCGCTTCTAATCTGGAGCAGCTTACCAGCGGCGCTACTTGGCTTGACGGACGGCGGCTGAACGGCAGTGATTCCCAGGATACGGTCATGGAATGGGTAAACAGTCTGGGATTGGACTATGGAGCGTAATCTGAAAGAACTGCTTCCAAGGAGATGATGATATGAAGAAAATAATTGCACTTATGCTTTCTTTTGTGCTGGTATTCTCTCTTGCTGCCTGTTCTAATACCCAGCAGAACACGAATTCCAGCACTACACCCAGCGAAGAACAGTCTCAGGCAGAAGAATCCACACCCGCACAGGCTGTGGAAACGGAGCCACCGCAGGCAGAGGACAATGTAGATGCTATCAATACAGATACATCTCCTGCGGAGCCGGAAGAAATGGGGAGCAATATTCTGATTGCTTATTTCACCTACGGCGAAAACGCGGAGCTTCCCGATGATGTGGATGCTTCCACAACCGCCAGTATTCAGATCTTTAATGGAGAAGTAACTGGCAATACCGGTGTCATGGCACACATGATTGCGGAGGCTTCCGGAGGAGAGCTGTTCTCGATTCGGACGGTGGAGCCCTATCCCGATAATTACAATGATACTGTTGACGCTGGAGAGGCCGAAAAGAATAATGGCATCCGCCCCGAATTATCCACACATATCGAAGATCTGGAACAGTACGATACCATTTTTGTTGGCTTTCCCAACTGGTGGTATGGTATGCCCATGGTGATGTACAGCTTTTTCGACGAGTACGATTTCAGCGGCAAAACCGTGATTCCTTTCTGTACTTCCGGGGGCAGTGCTTTTTCGGATGCGATTGAAGAAATCAAGGATATGGAGCCGGATGCAACCGTTCTTGATGGACTTCATATTGGCGGTTCCAGCGTATCTGGTGCGGAAAGCAGAGTGAACGATTGGGTGACTGAACTGGGTCTATCAAAATAATGCGAAAGGACAGAGGACTCATGAAACCAAAAATGAAAATAAAAATGGGAATTGATTTCCTGATGACAGCACTGCTGCTTTGTCTGATGGCATATCAAATCACCGGGCAGGAGCTTCATGAGTGGTTTGGTGCCGGGATGCTTGTGCTGTTTATTCTGCACAGCTTTCTCAATACCAGATGGTACGGTCGTTTGTTGAAAGGAAAGTACAATCTATTGCGTATCGTACAGACAATCGTTAATTTCAGCGTCTTGATTTCCATGCTCTGCCTTGGTTTCAGCGGAATTGTAATGTCCCGGCATGTATTTGCCGCACTTCCCATTCGCGGACCAATGGCAACAGCAAGAAGTATGCACATGGCAGCTTCCTATTGGGGCTTTGTTCTTATGAGCGTTCATCTGGGAATGCACTGGGGAATGATTATGGGCATGTTCCGCAGGTTGCTGAAAGGTAAAAAGCTCTCTGGCATACTCGCCTGGATGCTGCGGCTGGCTGCGATTGCGATTGCCGGATATGGATTGTGTTGCTTCATCCAGAAGGACATCGTTTCGTATATGTTCCTCAAGAATCAATTCGTATTCTTTGATTTTGAGCAAAGTCCTTTATCCGTATTCATCGAGTATATAGGCATGATGGGCTTTTGGGCTTTGGCTGGTTTTTATATTACAAGAGGAATTGGTAAGATTCTCTCTTTGCAAGCGAAGAAGAAGGAGAAAAGCCATGAAGAAAATTAGTGCCCTTTTCGTGGCAGCCGTCATGCTCAGCACACTATTGTGTTCATGCGGAAACAACGCTGCTGCGCCGGAAGTTTCTTTTTCAACTGAGAGCAACTCGGAAACAACAGATCATGTAAGTGAGACAGAAATGGATCAAATGGAAAACCATATCCCTGAGAATTTTGTACTGATTACAGGAGGAACTTTCCAAATGGGCAGCCCGGAGAATGAAGCCTGGCGCTCTGAGGATGAAGCCCAGCATACTGTGACGGTCAGTGATTTCTATATGAGCATTTATGAGCTGACACAAGCAGAGTATCAGGAGGTTATCGGAGAAAACCCGTCCAGCTTTTCCGGTGAAGATCTGCCTGTGGAGAACATTTCCTGGCTGGATGCCATTCGTTATTGCAATGCCCGAAGCGAACAGGAAGGCTTAACACCGGCCTACACAGTTGACGGTCAGAATGTAACATGGGATCGCAGCGCAAACGGTTACCGGCTTCCAACAGAAGCGGAATGGGAATATGCCTGCCGGGCGGGAACCACAACGCCATTCAATACTGAAACTTCCATCAGTGCAGAAGAATGTAATTACTTTGGGCATTACCCTTATGAAATCGAGAACAACTACTTTTCACAGGGGAATCTGGACACCAAGCCTGGGGAGTATCGTCAAACCACCGTTGCCGTCAGCAGTTTTTCCCCAAACAAGTGGGGGCTTTACAATATGCACGGTAATGTCGGTGAGTGGGTTTGGGATTACTATGGAGCCTATGCCATGGATGAACAAACCGATCCCACCGGTGCTGAAACAGGAACCTTGCGCGTCTATCGCGGCGGCGGTTGGAATGATTTTGCCAAAAATATGCGCAGCGCCTACCGCGCGACACTTGCTGAGGATAAAGGCAGTTTTAACATCGGAATCCGCCTGGTGCGAAACGCTTCAAGCGGCACCGGAAGCGTTGTCAGCTCCGATCTTCAGAATACAGTAAATACCGATGGTAAGGTTTTGATTGCTTTCTTCTCCTGGGGTGGAAACACCAAAGGAATTGCGGAGGAAATCCAATCACAGACCGGTGCGGATTTATTTGAAATCGAACTGGTTCATCCGTATTCAACGGACTATAACACGGTATTGGACGAAGCACAGCGGGATCAGAATGAGCAGGCGCGGCCTGAGCTTGCCACGCATGTGGAAAACATGGATGAATACGATACGATTCTCCTTGGATACCCAAACTGGTGGGCGTCTATTCCCATGCCGATTGCTTCCTTCCTGGAAGAATATGATTTTTCGGGAAAGACCATTATTCCATTCTGCTCTCATGGCGGCGGACGGTTTGGGCAGAGTCTGACAGCGATTACAAAACTGGCACCCGATTCTACGATGGGCGAAGCGTTAGCTGTTAGCTATTCTGGCGGCAATACTTTACCGGATGATATTGCAGCATGGTTGGAGGCAAATGAAATCCTGAAATAGCAAAAAAGTGGAGATTTGAAATAGAGGGCAGATTTTATGAAAAAGAGAATAGCAATCATACTTGCAATGACGATGCTACTGCCCGGAACATTGTTTGGCTGCGGAAGCGGGCAGATAGAACAGCCGGAAAGTATCGTTTCATTGGAGCCTGAAATTCCTGTTGAGATACAGGAAAATGTACCGGAAGAAAATCACGAGGAAAAGGAAACAGAGCAAATGGAAACAACAGGAATGGGAAGTATCATGACCAATGGTGGTTCACAGATTGACCTTTCTGATTTGGCATATTATACAGATTCTGAAGATGCTCCGGTGGTGTATTATCTTTCCGACATCAGTGCAGAAGCTATGGTAGAAATCTATAAGGCGTTGGAATGGTCGCCTTCCGGAAAGGTGGCGGTAAAACTCTCTACAGGTGAACCGCCAGCCTCCAATTATCTGCGCCCTGAACTGATTGCAGATTTGGTACAGTTGGTAGATGGCACGATTGTAGAATGCAATACTGCATACGGCGGTTCGCGGGCATCTACTGCCGCTCACTATCAAGTGGCGGAGGATCATGGGTTTACTGCGATTGCCGATGTTCAGATTCAGGATGAAAACGGCTCCATGACATTGCCGGTAGAAGGAGGAACCCGTTTGACGGAGAATTATGTGGGTGCTGCTTTTGCCGATTATGATTCTTATCTTGTGTTGTCCCATTTTAAGGGTCACGCTATGGCGGGATTCGGCGGAGCCATCAAAAACATTTCTATCGGCCTTGGCTCCAGTGAAGGCAAGGCACACATCCATTCCGGCGGAACAGGCGGAAATATGTGGAGCGGTGAGCAGGATGCTTTTCTGGAGGCGATGGGAGACGCCGGGAAATCGGTTTCGGACTATCTGGGGAATGGCGAGCGCATTGTCTACATCAATGTCATGAACCGGCTTTCGGTGGACTGCGACTGTGATGGCAATCCATCGGAACCGGATATGCACGACATTGGGATTCTGGCCTCCACCGACCCGGTGGCGTTGGATCAGGCATGTATTGACCTGGTTTATGCGGCTCCGGATCATGAGTCGCTGGCAAACCGAATCGAAAGCCGTAACGGGATTCACACTCTGGAGAATGCGGAGGCTATCGGTCTTGGAAGCCGCAGCTACCGATTGGTTGACATCAGCCGGTAAAAAAGAAACGGGCATGGGAGATGATGATTATGCTGGAAAGCCTGTGCCGAGAGGCTGTCTATCTGTGGTACTATTTTGATATTCAGCTTCGGCAAATATTTTGGTATTGGATACTGGGCATGGTACTTGGTTCAGCAGTTTCCGTGTTTTTGAAAGATCACATTCATAACACCTTTCGCAGTCTCGGAGAAAAGAGGCTGGGCGTATTCGGTATTGTGATCGCCAGCGCTCTGGGCATTGCTTCACCGCTGTGTATGTACGGCACAATTCCCATTGCCGCTTCCTTTTCTAAAGGTGGAATCAAAGATGATTGGCTGGCGGCATTTATGATGAGCAGTATTTTATTAAATCCACAGTTGATTATGTACAGCGCAGCTTTGGGCCAGACTGCTCTCGTGGTACGGATCGTTTCCTGCTTTCTGTGTGGTATTGCCGCAGGATTGTTGATACGGATTTTTTATTGGAATAAAACATTTTTTAAGTTTACCGGATTTGAGGAACCTAAAAGCCGGGATATTGATCCGAACATCATGCTGCGGTTTCTGAAAAACCTCGGAAGAAATATCAAGGCAACCGGATTGTATTTTTTGTTTGGAATTGTTTTGTCTGCGGTATTTCAGCGATATATACCGCAGGATGTGATGACGGGCTTATTTGGAGGCAATGAAGCGTGGGGTGTCTTGATGGCGGCAACCATCGGCGTACCGCTTTATGCCTGCGGTGGAGGAACCATACCGCTTTTGCAAGCGTGGTTGTTTGACGGTATGAGTATGGGGAGCGCAGCGGCTTTTATGCTGACTGGCCCTTCTACTAAAATTACCAATCTTGGCGCACTGAAGATTGTGCTGGGTATAAAGCATTTTTTGCTTTATATAGCGTTTGTGATGCTTTTTTCTTTTTCAACAGGATTATTAGTGAACCTGATAGTATAGAGTGGCGCTTGGCTATAACCTGTAAAGGTTGATATGGCAAATATTTTTGAGGTTGTATTTCGGAATTTGAATATATGAGGAATTCATTATGAAAAAATCGCGATTATACTTGCTTTAATTCTGTATTCATAGAGTACATAGCCATGATGGCTTTTTGGACATATGCTGACCTCTACACTACCAAAGGAGGTAAGATATGGATCAGCAAACAGTTCCGTTCTCAAACAAGAGTTTGAGGACGATGATCGTTCCCTTGTTTTTAGAGCAACTGCTGGTGATGCTTGTGGGACTGGCAGACACTCTGATCGTAAGCTACGCCGGTGAAGCGGCGGTATCAGGGGTTTCTTTGGTAAATCAGTTTAACACCATTTTTATTTATCTGTTTACTGCATTGGCATCCGGTGGAGCAGTTGTAATCAGCCAGTATATTGGGAAGCGGGCAGCAGACGAAGCCGGAGAATCTTCCAGCCAGCTTCTGTCCTTTTCCACGGCGTTTTCCGTATTGATTGCGGCACTTGTGCTCATTGGGAATGAGAGAATGCTTGCTCTGTTGTTTGGAAAAGTAGAAAATGATGTGATGGAGGCTTGCATTACTTATTTGCGAATTTCCGCTTATTCTTATCCGGCCCTGGCCATCTACAACTCCGGTGCGGCGGTGTTTCGCAGCATTGGCAAGACCAGTGTAACGATGTATCTATCCGTAGCGTCCAATATCATCAATGTGATCGGAAATGTGATCGGCGTGTTCATCCTGAAAGCCGGTGTGGCAGGTGTAGCATACCCCTCTCTGATTGCCCGCACCTTCTCCGCAGTGGTGATTACATGGCTGTGCTTTCAGAAGAAAAATGAGGTTGTATACCGCTGCAGATGGATTTTCCGGTGGAATGGAAGCCTGATGAAGCGTATTTTAAACATCGCCATTCCGAACGGATTGGAAAACGGTATTTTTCAGTTGGTGAAGGTTGCTTTGAGCAGCATTGTAGCACTGTTTGGTACTTATCAGATCGCTGCAAATGGTGTGGCACAAAGCATCTGGTCGCTGGCGGCGCTGGCAGGTGTTTCCATGGGGCCGGTGTTTATCACGGTGATCGGACAGTGCATGGGAAATGGAGATACCAAGGCGGCAGATCATTATTTTAAGAAACTGACACGGATCACTCTTCTGCTTTCCTCTACATGGAATCTTCTGATCTTTCTGTTAACTCCAGCTTTTCTGCGCCTTTATGCTCTGGAAGCGGAAACAAAACAGCTTGTAATGTGGCTGGTGCTGATTCATAACCTGTTTAATGCCGTCGCGTTTCCATTCTCCGGCGCTCTCAGCAACGGGCTGCGGGCGGCGGGAGATGTAAAATTTACAATGTATGTATCTGTCGTTTCCACGCTTGCAGTACGTTTGCTTCTGTCATACCTGTTGGGAATTACACTGCAAATGGGTGTCATCGGCATTGCAATCGCGATGGTTTGTGATTGGGTCATTCGGGCAGTCATTTTCTTCTGGAGGCAGAAATCCGGGAAGTGGAAAACTTTCCATGTAATCTGAACGAATTTTGATCCTGTAGGAGATCAGACAGAACAGCAAATAAACGGAAAGGAGAAGCTATTACATGAACGCAGAGAATTTTCAACAGATCTTCCCATTAGGGGAGAAAAACGATGCCTACGCGCAATTTTTCGTAGGCCAAAGCTATTTGAAAATGCTGACCACAGAGCGCGTTGGCATTGCAAATGTCACCTTTGAACCGGGCTGCCGGAACAACTGGCATATTCACCATAAGGGCGGTCAGATTCTGCTCTGCATTGCCGGGCGCGGATACTATCAGGAATGGGGCAAACCGGCACAAGAGCTGAAACCGGGTGATGTGGTCAATATTCCGCCAGAGGTGAAGCATTGGCATGGCGCAGCGCCGGACAGTTGGTTTTCCCATCTGGCCGTTGAGGTGCCGGCAGAGGGCGGTTCCAACGAGTGGCTGGAAGCAGTCAACACACAGGAATATGAAAAGTTGAAATAAGGAGGATATAACAATGAGCTTCACAATTTTTATGCCGACAAAATGGATTTTTGGCGTAGGTGCGCTGAATGAACTGCGCAAGCAGTCCCTTCCGGGCAACAAGGCGATGCTCGTTACATCGAATGGAAAGTCCACAAAAGAAAGCGGTTCCCTGTATCGGGTAATTGAGCAGCTTGCGCGCCGTGGCGTGGAAAGTGTGCTTTTTGACAAGGTCGAAGCAAACCCGCTGAAAACAACGGTTATGGAGGGAGCTGCCTTTGCGAAAGCAAACAGGTGCGACTTCCTTGTGGCATTGGGCGGCGGCAGCGTCATGGATGCATCAAAAGCAATGGCAGCTATGGCAACGAACAGCGGCGATTTGTGGGACTATATCTCAGGCGGCACTGGCAAAGGACAGCCGCTGACAGAGCCGCCTTTGCCGGTTATTGCTATCACAACCACGGCGGGAACCGGAAGTGAGGTTGACCAATGGGGCGTTGTCTCCAATGATGAAGCCAACGAGAAGATCGGCTTTGGTGGGTATGATTCCCTGTTTCCCGTGCTGTCCATTGTTGACCCGGAGCTGATGACTACCGTGCCGCCGATGTTTACTGCATTCCAGGGCTTTGACGCACTGTTCCACAGTACCGAGGTGTACATCTCCAAATTTGCAAATCCATTCTCCGACATGGTGGCCTTAACCGCGATTGAGAACGTGGCAAAGAATCTTGCCAAAGCGGTGAACAATGGCGCAGATATGGATGCCCGTGAAAAAGTGGCCTTTGCCAACACCCTTTCCGGCTATTCCATGGTAACAGGAGCCTGTACCAGTGAGCACGCAATGGAGCACGCAATGAGCGCGTATCATCACGATCTGCCCCACGGTGCCGGTCTGATTATGATCTCCAAAGCCTACTATCAGCATTTTGTGGATCTGCATATCTGCGATGAGCGGTTTATTAAAATGGCACAGGTTATGGGAATGCCCGCAGCCTCCAAAGCCCAGGATTTCATTACCATGCTGGATAAACTGCAAAAGGACTGCGGCGTGGACAATTTGAAAATGTCTGACTATGGATTCTCTGCTGAGGAGTTTCTGACGCTCGTTCAGAATGCAAGAACAACCATGGGCGGACTATTTGCCTCCGATCCTGTGGAGATGTCTGACGAGGACTGCGTTAAAATATTTGAAAAGTCCTACCGGTAAAGGTTGGTGTATATGAAAGCATTGGCAAAAAGGAACAGGTATTACATCGTTGGAACTTGTATTATGGCAACGCTGCTATGCGTGGCAGTTGTTTTTCTGCTCAGTGCTTCATTTGTTAGGGCAAGAGATACCAGTCAAAACGAAGTGAAAACGGAACTGTTTGCCATGGATACCTATATCACCATGACCGCTTATGGTGGAAATGCAGAAACGGCTCTGACGGAAACCGCGGACAAGTTGACGGAGCTGGAACGGCTTTGGTCTGTGACAGACCCAGACAGCGATATTTACGCTGTCAACCACAGCGGAGGACAAGCTGTAAGTGTAAGTGACGAAACAGCGGATTTGCTTTCCTTTGCTCTGCAAATGTCAAAGGCCACCGATGGTGCTTTGGAGCCGACGATTTATCCGGTTTTGACTGCCTGGGGTTTTACCACCGGAGGAAACCGTATTCCGTCTGATACCGAGATTACCGCTCTATTGAAAAATGTTGGCTATGAACGTGTCAGACTGGAGGGCAGCAATGTTCAGTTAGAGGATGGCATGATGCTGGATCTGGGCGCGGTTGGCAAGGGGTATGCCGGCGACCTTGCGGCCCAGGTACTGCGGGATAACGGTATTACATCAGCCTTGTTGGATATTGGCGGAAACATTCAGGCAGTTGGAACAAAGCCGGACGGCAGCCCGTGGCGGCTTGGTCTGCGGGACCCTTTTTCCGGTGGTACGCTGGGCGTTTTGGAAATCAGCAACATGGCAGTTGTTACCTCCGGTAACTATGAGCGATACTTTATCGGTGAGGATGGCAAACAGTACGGCCACATTATTGACCCGAAAACGGGACATCCCGCTGAAACCGGTCTGGCGTCTGTCACCGTTATTGCTGAGGAAGGACGCCTGTGCGATGCCTTGTCTACATCCCTTTATGTCATGGGACCTGGCCGGGCTGCCGAATACTGGAGACAACACCAGAACTTCGATATGATCCTGATTACCGAGGACGGAGAAATCTATCTGACAGACGGCATCGCGGAAGCATTTACGCTGGACAGTTATCACAGCAATATGAAAGTCAACGTGATCAAACGTGAGTAAGCAGAGAATTCTTGTTTTGGTCTGCACCGTTATTTTCTTGATGGGGATTGCCGGAAGCACATGGTTGCTTCTGGCTCCCCACGGAACACAGGTGAATATCGTACAGGATGGGATCGTCCTGTACACCTTTGATCTGAACACGACACAGGATCAGACACTGGAGATTGAATATGAAGGACGGATCAACACCGTACAGATTGAAAATGGCAAAATTCGTATGCTGGAGGCAGAATGCCCGGATAAGACCTGCATTCACATGGGCTGGCTAAGCTCCAGAGCCATGCCTATTATTTGCCTGCCCAATCACCTGTCGATTGAGTATGCTGAATCGGAAGTTGATGTTGATGCCGTGATCCGATAAGGGGAGCACAACTATGAACGCGAAAAAACTGACGCAGCTTGCAATGCTGACAGGCATTGCACTGATTATCTTTGTAATAGAACTCCAAATACCAAACCCATTTCCGATACCGGGAATCAAGCTGGGACTGGCAAACATCATCACGGTGTATGCAGTTTATTGCTTCCGCGCAAGTGAGGTTATGATGATTGTTTTTTGCCGGATCTTCCTTGCCGCCGTATTCAGCGGCAATATGATGGCGCTGGCCTATAGCTTTTCGGGAAGTGTTTTGTGCCTTACAGGTATGCTTCTGCTGCGGAAGGTCATTGACGAAAATCACATCTGGATTGCCAGCGTGTTCGGAGCCATCCTTCATAATATCGGGCAAATCGTAATCGCTGTATTGATTATGGGCAAAGGTGTACTGGTCTATCTGCCGTTTCTGCTGGTATCAGGTTGCCTTGCCGGAGCCTTTACCGGGGGATGCGCGCAGTTAATTACTCACAGGATGGCAGAACTTCAAAAAGAAATCTGATGCCAGAAACGGATTTTACGGAGGAAATTTGTCTGTTAAACACAAAAAGTTCCTCGGCTGCGATAAACCGTAGGCTGAAAGAAGGTGAACAAATGCTACAGCAAATATTAGTAATTGACGATGACCCTTTAGCACAGAATGAACTTCGGAAAGAATTGGAGAACGATGGAGCTGAAGTGGTTTGTGTTAGCTCAGTTTACGAAGCACTGCAGACTTTTTTGAACCGGGAGCTTTCGCTGGTCATTTTGGATGTTGGCCTATCAGAATGTGATGGATATCGACTGCTGGAGGTCATGCAAACAGCAAAACCTATTCCAATTCTTGCATTATCATCGAAAAGCAGAAAGCCATATAAAGGTGTCGATTCCGCTAAATGTGAGGACTTTTTATGTGCTGGAAAACCTTATTGTCTACAAGACAGTTTAAAATTAGCACAACAGGCGATTCATTCGTGTATAGCATGTGATGCACAAAGTCAATATCACTATACTTTAGTCTGCGGAAAGGATCTGATTATAAACCCAGACAAGCGTGAAGTATTGCTAAAAGGGCATCCATTGGAATTGACTCGCAAAGAATTTGATCTGCTATTCTGTTTAGCTCGTCACCCAGGACAAGTTCTGAGTAGAGAACAGCTATACAGCCAAGTATGGGCCGAAGATAAGGCGATTAATGTTGATGAGGTTGTTAAAACGCATATAAAAACAATCCGAAAGAAACTTTCTCAAGCGGGTACGGAATACATACAGAATGTGTGGGGAGTTGGCTATCGGTTTCAAATAGATCAGGGCGGCGAGTGACTTGCCGCCTTTTATTTCTTCCCTAAATCTTCCCTTTAATCTCCCGCTAAAATCCCGACTGTTTTATATAATACATATGGGTGTAAAAGAAAAGCAGCCTTTCGGCTACTTTCCAGGTGCAGTATCAATTAAGGCTTTAACAGTTGCTTTGACGACTTCCAGAGAACGCTCATCGCAAGCTGAAAGCATACGGAGGAGATTTTCTACCTCGGAATCTTTGGACGGCTTCTCGGGGTAGAAAATCGAATCCGCAGAAATGGATAATTCACGGATCAATTTATAGAGAACATCGAAACTTGGCTTTTTGCCTTCGTTTTCAATTCGATATAAGTATCGTTCAGTTATTTCAGCCCTTTCAGCCAGCGCTTCAATGGTGATACCCGCTTTTTCCCGCGCTGCTTTGAGGATACTGCCGAGCGTTTCAGGTTGACTATGCACTTTCAGTTCACCTCCACCTATTATTCTACAGATTTATGCCATGTTTATAATGGCATAGCAATTCAATTATAGATGGCCTGGTGGTTCTCAATAACATGAACTAAGTAAATGGCCCCGCCAATAAAAAAAACGAGGTTTTGGAGGGGCTGATTCTTCATGCCCCTTGATTCCGAGTTTGGATTGGGGGGATTTTTTTGTGCTGGAGTTTTTCCTGCGCTTCGCTGCTGATTTCATGCAGCGATTATGAGCCTATCCGATAAGCATAAAATGTCTTGATGGTATACGGTCAAAAAAAGCCCGCATCCACCATCTGGACAAGTAGGCACATATACTGAACTGGTATTTCAGTATAAATATGAAATAGATATTTGCAATGCGCTTTTTATGCACTGTCATGCAGTGTGTAATGGGCGCATTTTTTTGTGTATCTGCGGTCCTGTTCCGCATTGCCGCGGCCCTCCTACCAATCTGAATTTCCAAAAAATTCAGATTGATTGGAGGTACATAACGTGGATGCTGACAAAAAAAGATTATGGGTCAGCGGTCAATTTGTCGAGGTAACGGATGAAATTTACGATGCCTACATGAAAGGTGATCGGAAAATGCGTTACTTTGAGAGTGACCTGAAAGCAGAACGGTTACTTTTGGATGAGAATGGGCAAATCAAGCAGGTCATCCCCAGCCGGGAGGATTCTCTGGACAGGCTCATGGATGATAATGCAGAGCAGTTCGCAGACCGGCACGAAAGTGTTGAAGAAATGGTGTTACGCAGGATCTCTATTGAGCGGCTGTATAAAGCGCTTGATACACTCACTGAAAAGGAAAGAAAGCTGATAGAAGCTCTTTTCTTTGAGGAAATGACAGAGCGCGAAGTTGCTCACTCCCT
>JBJELU010000043.1:0-3815 GCA_051879355.1 Oliverpabstia sp. | reverse complement strand
GCATCACCAAAAGTCTGTTGTGCGTGTTTCCGGGCCTGTTCAGAGCGGTTTTCCCTCCAGATATGTGAATACACCGCGCTGGTTGCCTGTGATGGCAGTGCGTGGATCATCAGTGACACCAGTGCCGGAAGGTTCCAGCCTGCAGGCGCAGCAACGGGGAGTACCGGAAATGATGAAGGGAACAGGGTTGCCACCCGGGCTGTAACAGTTGCCAGTGAGAGTTCCTGGTGACGGGACGGGCATTTTTCTGTGGTATTCCATTCTTCAGCAGGAAACACGCGATCGGCATGGCTGAGAACAAACAGAAAGCGCGAGGGATCTGCGCCCTCATTCAGTAAAAACTGATGCATGGCAATATCGGCAGCATACGCACGTTCATCAGCCCGCAGGATCCAGATAATCAGATCCAGTTCCGGCAGTAACTGACGATAAAGCGTCCGGTATTCCTGATCATGCTGCGGTGTTTCACCGATGCCGGGCAGATCGACCAGCGTCATTCTGCGTTCACCGAGCTGCAGGGTAAGACGATGAGCCTGGCGGGTGCAGCCGTTCAGAGGATGTGTGGCGCAGATACGGGACTGAAAAATGGCATTACACAGACTGCTTTTGCCTGTGCCTGATTTACCCATAATACCAATCACGGGCTCGTAATGAATAACACAGTGGAGATGTTCAAGGATTTTCTGGCGAATTTCTTCAGGAAGAAACGTCAGATATGATTTTACTTGTGTGGAAAGGGAAGAATGGCTGAATGACATACCGGTATCCTGTTGATTTCACTGAACCGGATCACACTAATCCGGCTTATCATTCAGGTAATATGGGCGTGAAAAAATCTGGAGTGACAAAGTGTGGGAGGGGTGATGGCATCACCGTCGATTAATACGCTACGCAGAATGAGTATTTGTAAAAGTCCGGCCTGGAAAGATACTCAGCGAATACTGAAGCGCAGCGGACTCGTGTACAGAGGAGAACGGTCAGAATCGTTTGATCCAGAGAAACATTTTAATCGTTATACGGTGCGTTATCTGTATCTGCTTAACATGATTGCACTTGAGTTAAGGGAAGACACACGGATTAAGGTTGAGGTGGGCCACTGGTATCGCATGACTGGTAAACGTTTATCACTTAATGTCCCGCCTTTTATGCTGATTCCGCGTAATATCCGGAGAAAAGTGGATGGATTCAGACAATCAGAAGGTGAAGCAACAAAACAAACGGCTCAACCGTTCACGGGCAGTTTGTATGAGGTTTTGAGCAGGGATATTGATTCGGCTAAGCTGGACGCATGGATTGCTGGACTATCTCTGAGTGCGCTGGAGGGAGCGAAGGAAATCTCAATCATGGGATTTAGTCCATGGGCTGTAGCCAAATCTGTTCGTCAGTCTGCATCCCCGACGTTTGAACTGTTTTATCAGGAGTATCAGTCTCTGGTATTAAAATCTGTTTTTAAACTGGAACCGGGATTTGAACAACTTTTAACAAGACTAAGCTTTATAAAACAATCAACCCTCAGCAAACAACAATACAGGGTTAAATCGCAGTTACTGGAGAGACTGGGGAATGTGTTGTTTTTCACGTTGCTTTATAACCAGGGATGTCCGGGAGAGTTTATAAATACACTTGTAGAAAAGGAGGACATTTATCTGAAAGCGTCCCCCGGGGAAGAAAAGGTGAAAGCACACCAGAAGCTGATTAACTACATTGAAGAGTTCTGCAACAAAATGACGGAAAAGTACCTGATATCCGCAGCCAGGAGATACTACCAAAAGAAGAAAATCGCCAGGAGCAGAAGTGGTGAAAGTTAATCCAGTCTGTGGTTCTGAATCACCAGACTGTGGTTCTGAATCAGATGTTCCAGGACAGCCTGTTGTGTTGTTTTCAGTTCTCTGGTCAGTTTGTCCAGAGTACGTTTTGCATCTGATGATATTTTAACGTTGATTTGTACCCGCTTATCTTTTTTTCCGTCGGTAAACTGTTTTCGGAATGCATTGTGCATCTTGTCGAAAAATTTTTCTTTTGCGGCAACCCCATAGTGAAATACTTTTGGCAACTGTGAGTATGGTGTATCTGCGGGGAATAAAATTTTTAGTAAAACTACGATAGCAATGTATCTTTCGTTATCACTTACAGGATAAAACCAGGAAAGATACGTGTGCGGGATGCGTGCATTGATATATTTCCATGCCCATTCGAGTTGTTCTGTATTCTTTTTAAGCCATTTGGCTTCGTTTCTCTTTTCGATCTCCAGCCAGTTTTGATGCATTTTTGCGATAAACCAGTCTGATTGATTATCACGGATTAATGCATTAATCCATTTGCTTATAACATCCAGCCTCATTTCATGATCTGAAGGAATTGTTGTTATGGGTATATTCCCCGCAGGAATCAGCCCCATCATGGCTGTATTGAACCCTAATTCATTACGAACCCCAAGGAGTTTGGGAGCTGTGTTAATTATAACTAACCAGAACCAGAATGCTGCAATTTCATTTTTTTTGACCCATTCAGGTATGTGATTATCTGCTAGTTGTTTATCAGTCAACAAATGCTCAGTTGTTTCATTTTCCCAGCTATATCCATTCACGTTATAACCATCTTCATATTGTTTCATCTGATTACGCCTCAATCGCATTCTCTTCTGGTGATTTTCACTATCACATGGAAATCGAATATGCAAGGAAGTTAACAAAAAAACATTGCATCTGGACTTGTGTTCAAAAAGCAATCACTTCAAAACTTGATACACCCTGTGAGATGCTTAAGAACTATTCTTTAACTATTCATGATCTATTCTTAATCTATTCATAATAAATTAAAACATGCTATCAACTACGGCTCATATCTTTCTTGGGGATGTCGTTGTACTGTTCGACTGTTCTTGTGGTCAGATTAACAATCTGAAGAGTAAAAGCGACAGTAATCTGTCTGTTATAGTGGCGATAAAAACACTGAATGCGCATCCTGTATGTGAAATCCTGTCATGTGGAGCAGTAAGCAATGACAGACATGCATGTTATATGTGAAGGGGGCCGAGAGACGACATAATCAGTATGGCTGTCATTCTGGTTGTAAAACGCGATCATTTTCCGGGGAAAAGACGACATGGAAGCTGACGAACGGGATGTTCTGGATGGTCTTTTCAGGGAGGCTCGGAATACGGAGTCAGAAAAATAATTCCAGAGTAAATCTGCTCTGTTTTTAGAACAGAAAACTCCATGCTGGCTGTAAAAGTGAAAAATCAACACCCAGTATGTATGGAAGTCTGAAGATGTTGCTAATGTCGGTATGATACTATATACACATATTTTACTCAGTATTTTTACTAAGCATTTCAGTAAGTGTTTTACCAGACATACACGTGTTTTCATAAACAACCCTATAAGTGTTTTCATTAAGCATTGCTATACACATCCAGTTTAGTAAACCTGTCAGTCCTGTTTTTACGTTAGCTAAAATCAGTTTAATGCTGCTGTAAAACCTTTCTGTTTAAGCAATCAATCTGCTGATTTTACTGATGTTACGTTTAACCTTTCCTGAGATTTCGTGTTTTAGTCGTTAACCTGAGAAAAGTATCTTTACGTAAAAACGCAAATTCGACTGAGATAACCTGGCGTGATTTACGGTGTGCTTACGACGATTTTGTTAAATGGTTTTATGGATGTTTTTGTAACGATGAGATTGATGAGATGATTAACTGGCCCTGGTGTTTTTTCTCAGCGCAAGGTGATTATCTTCATCATAAGGCTCTTTTCAGAAAAAGGTAAGCGTACAGCCTGAACCGTCTGGTCAGAATCTGACGAATTAGACAAAGT
>JBJELU010000042.1:0-17370 GCA_051879355.1 Oliverpabstia sp. | reverse complement strand
AAAAATAATCTACTTTCTTCCATTGCCCTCAGCTAAAATTGTGAAATATGCCAAAGGAAAAAATTTCCTCCAACATTCTTGACATTATTTTAACATACTCTTTTTTATTCATTCTGTCAAACATATTTAATATTTTTTTACTTATTTCATTCATATTTTTGTGATATACTAATGCAGACATTTCAATTAGAATGTCTAAAGTCGTTATCATGATTTTCGCAATTATACATAAGGAGGTTTTCCACCTATGACGGTTATCCCATCTTTAACTTTAAATACACAGGATAAAATGCCGATGCTTGGTCTGGGTGTCTATAAAGCTACCGGTCCCAATGAAGTGGAAACAGCCATTTCTCACGCACTGGAAGCCGGCTATCGCATGATCGACACAGCTTCCGTCTATAAAAATGAAGACGGGGTCGGAAGAGCTATCAAATCTTCATCCATTCCCCGAAGTGAACTTTTCATCACCACGAAAGTATGGAACACCGCACAGCGCATTGGAAATGTGGATGGTGCTTTTGAGCGGAGTCTCGAACGCCTTCAGCTGGATTATGTGGATCTTTATCTGGTTCACTGGCCGGTTCCCGGATGCTATCTGGATACATGGCGCAGTCTGGAGAAGATTTATCAGTCCGGCAGAGCAAAGGCTATCGGTGTCAGCAACTTCGAGATTCATCACCTTCAGGAGCTTTTCGAAATATCAGGAATTGTTCCTGCCGTCAACCAGATTGAATACCACCCTCTCTGGAACCGTTCTGAACTGGCCTGCTACTGTCAGCATCATAACATCGCTGTACAGGCCTATGCTCCACTGGCCAGAGGCGCCTACAGCAAACGGGACGTTCTGATTCGAATCGGAGAGAAATATGGAAAAACAGCTGTTCAGGTTGGTCTGCGCTGGATGATACAGAAAGGAATCTCTGTTATTCCAAAGTCAGTTCATCCGGAACGTATCCGTTCCAACGCCGATATTTTCGATTTTGAACTGACTGAAATCGAGATGAAGACCATCGATGCCATGGATGAACAATTCCAAAGCTCCGGCATTCCCGATGATATGAAATAATCAGGAAATGTTTTTAGGATTTCGAGAGCACATAGTGCGGAGAAATCCGTGTATCATGAAATGAACTTAAAAAATTGCCCCGGGGAAAATGTAAAAATCCCCGGGGCAATTTTCAATTTTCAACTTTTATTCTAATTTTCCCAAAGGTCGTCACCAATCTCATCTTTTTTCATTCTGAGCATCAGTTCATTGACAGCATCGGATGCTTTTTTATTTTCAAAAAGCACTTGATTCACTTCTGTCACAATCGGCATTTCCACATGGTACTTCTTTGAAAGGGATAAGGCCGCTTTTGCAGAATGCACGCCTTCCACAACCATTTTTACTTCATCCATGGCTTCCTGCATCGTATAGCCTTTTCCCATCAGATATCCGGCTTTTCTGTTTCTGCTGTGTACGCTGGCACAGGTAACGATCAGATCACCGATTCCGGAAAGCCCGAAGAATGTTTCCGCACGGGCACCCATTGCGATACCCAGACGGCATATTTCAGCGATTCCCCGCGTTATCAAAGCTGCCTTTGTATTATCTCCGTATCCCATACCATCAGCCACACCGGCAGCCAGTGCAATTACATTTTTCAGTGCTGCACCCAGTTCGATTCCGAGAATATCCGGGCTGGTATATACCCGGAATACGGGACTCATGAATACTTCCTGAAGATATTCTGCTGTTTCTTTTTTTCGTGCGCCGATCACACAGGTGGTTGGAAGACCTCTTCCCACTTCTTCCGCATGACTTGGACCGGAAAGAACTGCCACATCGGCACCCGGAATCTGCTGTTCGATAATCTGGCTCATGGTAAGAAGAGTCTCGGCCTCCACACCTTTTGCCACATTGACAATCACCTGATTTTCACAGATAAAAGGACTCATTTTACCTGCCGTACTTCTGATTGCAGGAGAAGGAACGGCCAGTACCAGAATGTCTTTCCCATCCACAGCAGTCTCCAGATCTGTGGTGATAAGCAAATCATCCTGCAATTTTACCCCAGGAAGTTTCGAACGATTTTCCCGGTCTGTCTGAAGGGCAAGTGCCTCATCTTCCCGATATGACCACATCGTAACATGGTGCCCATTGTTCTCCAGGAGCCATGCAAGGGCAGTTCCCCAGCTTCCGGCTCCGATTACACCTATATTTTTCATCTGGTCCTCCTTCTATTTTTTCTTTAAATATGTTTTGTTCTCATTTCCATGAAGCAGTCGGACAATATTGGCACGATGTTTATAAAACGCAAGTACTGCCAGCAAAGCTGCCACCAGATACATTTCGTGAATATGGGCAGCTTCCATGGCAAACTGTCCGGTCTGTCCCATCAAGACCAGCCCCAGCAAAAATACCACATATACAAGTAATGAACCCAGCGATACATAATGAGTGGTAAAAAAGGCTATTAAAAATACTGCAAGTGCTGCCAGTGTCAGCCTCCAGTCGAAAGACAACAGCAGTCCCGCTGTGCAGGCAATTCCTTTTCCTCCTTTAAACTTCAGATAAAAAGGAAAATTATGTCCGAGAATTGCTCCCGCCGACGCATACAAACCCAGCAAACGAATGGTATCCGGATGACTTCCTCCAAAAATCAGGCGAACGATCACCACTGCCAGCACGCATTTGAAGCAGTCTCCCAGAAAAGTAAGTGCGCCCGCTTTTGCCCCCAGCGTCCGAAGGGCATTCGTGGTTCCCGCATTTCCGCTTCCATGCTCACGAATATCAATTCCATGGGCTTTTCCATAAAGATATGAAGTCTGAAAAAGTCCGCAAACATAGCCAATTAACAAACAAATCACTCGTTCCATCTCAATTACTCCCTATTTCTCCCCATTCCGTTCCCGGATAATAAACTTCAGCGACGTCCCCCTGAAACCAAAAGCTTCCCGGACTTTATTTTCCAGATATCTGGTGTAGGAGAAATGCATCAGTTCTTTATCATTGACAAAAATCACAAAGGTAGGCGGTTTTACCGATACCTGCGTCATATAGAAAATCTTCAGACGTTTTCCCTTATCTGACGGCGGTTGCTGAAGTGCAATCGCCTCTGTCAGAATCTCATTCAGCACTCCTGTCTGGATACGCATGGTCTGATTCTCCAGAACCATATCGATGGTATCGAACAGCTTAGGCAGACGCTGACCGGTCTGTGCGGAAATGAACAGAATCTCCGCATACGGCATATAGGAGAGAACTTCTCTCACCTTGTTGGTAAATTTGTAGATGGTTTTATCATCTTTTTCGATGGCATCCCATTTATTGACTGCAATGATCACGCCTTTTCCGCGCTCGTGAGCGATTCCGGCGATCTTAGCATCCTGTTCGGTCACACCTTCCACCGCGTCAATCACCACAACGACCACATCGGCACGTTCAACGGCAGTAACCGTCCGGATAATACTGTAACGCTCCAGTTCTTCTTTAATCTTATTTTTTCTGCGAAGTCCGGCCGTATCAATGAAAATATATTCCCTGTCATTCCATAGGATCTTAGTGTCGATGGCATCTCTCGTGGTTCCTGCCACATTGGACACAATCACACGGTTCTGACCCAGAAGCTTATTAACGATGGAAGATTTTCCCACATTCGGTTTTCCCACAATGGCAATATGAGGAATGTCACTCTCCTCTTCTTCCTCATTTTCTTCCGGAAAATGCTTAACGATTTCTTCCAGCATGTCTCCAATACCTAATTTCCCGGAAGCAGAGACCGGAATCGGGTCACCGATACCCAGGTTATAAAACTCATAAACATCCGGCATGAATTTTTCAAAGCTGTCAACTTTGTTGACTACCAGCAGCACCGGTTTTCCGCTTCTTCTCAGCATATCCGCTACTTTGGAATCCGCATCTACCAGACCCTGCCGCACATCCGTGATAAATATAATCACATCTGCCGTATCAATGGCAATCTGTGCCTGGTCACGCATCTGAGACAGAATCACATCCTTACTGTCCGGTTCGATACCACCTGTATCAATCAGCGTAAAATTATAATCCAGCCAGGAAGCATCCGCGTAAATACGGTCCCTTGTCACACCCGGCGTATCTTTTACGATGGAAATATTATCTCCCGCAAGCACGTTAAATAAGGTAGATTTACCTACATTCGGACGGCCCACAATTGCAACAATCGGTTTGCTCATATATTTGTCTCCTTTTATGGTTCATAGTTTTCTCTTTTTCTGTGACTGCACGCACCAGTGAAGCACCGTCTTCGTCAACAACTTCAACAGGAACTCCCAGTTCTGCTTCCAGTTCTTCCACCGTCACATCATCCAGAAAAACATTTTCTCCTGCCCGCAGCATATTGCAGGGAATCAAAAGGCATTCTCCCAGTTCTCTGCCCGCCAGCTGCTTCTTCAGATCCTGCCCTGTCACCAGGCCGGATACGGTAATCATCTCACCAAAAAAATCATTGCGGATCGAATAGACATTTACTTCAATCCCCGGATATAATTCTTGTATATGAGAAATATTCTCCCGGATAAACGGTGCTGCCAGTTTACCTGTGGCAATGGAAATCCTGCGTTTTCTGTCATCCGGATTTCTGTCACTCAAATCTTCCAGCACTTCATTTTCCAGGAGACGTATCATCCCCACGCCATTTTCCAGCTGAAGATAACCATCATACTCTTCTTCCCGGGGAATCGGCTGCTGTGCCAGAATATACCATTCATCACTACAATGGATAAAATGCAGACCATACTGCGGATATAATTGATCCTGCCACTTTTTAACCGTATCCAGCACTTTCTGTGCATCTTCTTTTGTAAATGGTTCCAGCGGATACAAATTCTCACGGTATCTGCTCAGACCCACGGGTACAACCGAAACACTGCGCAGATGGGGCAGATATTTGCTCAGATCCCGGATACTTCGTTCCAGTTCTTCTCCGTCATTGATTCCTTTGCACAATACAATCTGACCGTTCATCTCAATACCGGCCTCGTAGAGCCGCTGCACCTTCGGGAAAATATCGCCCGCAAACCGGTTATTCAGCATCCGGCAGCGCAGTTCGGGATTCGTAGTCTGAAAAGAAATATTAATGGGAGAAAGATGATACCGGATAATTCTGTCAATATCATGGTCACTCATATTAGTCAGGGTCACATAATTTCCCTGCAAAAAAGACAGCCGGGAATCATCATCCTTAAAATAGAGAGTATCCCTCATCCCCTTCGGCATCTGGTCGATAAAGCAGAAAATACATTTGTTCCTGCAGGAACGATATTCATCCATCAGACTGCTGTCAAACTCAATCCCCAGATCTTCCTCATAATCCTTTTCTATCTCCAGTTCCCATTCTTCCTGATCCGGTTTTCGAATCAGAATCTCAAGATATTCATCATTGATCAGATAGTGATAATCAAACACATCTTCTATCTGCTGTCCATTCACAGACAACAGTTCATCTCCCGGTTCCAGTTCCAGCTCTTCGGCGATACTTCCCGGCAGAACACGTTTGATTACATGTCTGGTTTCTTTCATTACCATACACTCCATTCAGCGTAAATTACGTTCTTATGATATAGAACAAGCCCGGAATTGTCAAGTAAAGGACTCCATGGTTTTATAATTTCTGTATTTTTTTAAAAACAATCCCTAGAAAATCCGATATTTTTCACAATTATTCGACACGCTCCTTGACGGACATGATTTTCTAAGGTATAACTATTATGTGTTAAGACTACGTTAAATAGTAATTATACGGAGGTTTCCATGGCAAATTTAGATTTATTAGAAAATTCTATTCCTGTGGCACCAATCAAAATTGCAGCTCTGAAAGGCTGCGAAGAAATGGCAAAAACTGTCGACAATTACCTTGTACAGTTTCGTAAAGAATTAGCGGCACACCAGAAAAATGGTTTTTCCTGGTCCGGTTATTCTGAGGATTCTTTCCTGATTGACTGCGAATGTCCCCGATTCGGTACCGGAGAAGCAAAAGGTACGATTAAGGAATCCATTCGTGGTGTAGACCTTTTTATCATGTGTGACGTCACCAACTACAGCATTACTTATAAGATGAACGGATATGAGAATCATATGTCTCCGGATGATCATTTTCAGGATCTGAAGAGAATCATTGCTGCTGCTACCGGTAAGGCACACAGAATCAATGTCATCATGCCATTCCTTTATGAAGGAAGACAACACAAACGTTCCAAAAGAGAATCCCTTGACTGTGCACTTGCACTGCAGGAACTGGTACACATGGGCGTATCCAACATCATCACCTTTGATGCTCACGATCCACGTGTTCAGAATGCAATTCCACTCTACGGTTTCGACAACTTCATGCCAACGTATCAGTTTTTGAAAACATTGATTCGTTCCGTTCCGGATCTGAAGCTGAACAACGAACATCTGATGATCATCAGCCCGGACGAAGGTGCAATGGCACGAGCTGTCTACTTCTCTAATATTCTGGGAGTAGATATGGGTATGTTCTACAAACGTCGTGATTATTCTACCATCGTCAACGGCAAGAACCCGATTGTGGCTCACGAATTTCTGGGAGACTCCGTTGCAGGAAAAGATGTGATCGTTATCGACGATATGATTTCATCCGGCGAAAGCATGCTGGACGTTGCCAAACAGTTGAAAGAGCGCAACGCCAACCGTGTATTCGTCTGCACAACATTCGGTCTTTTTACAGACGGTCTGAAGAAATTTGATGAATATTATGAAAAAGGATACATTCATAAAGTCATTACTACCGACCTGAACTACCGTACACCGGAACTTCTGAAGAGAGAATACTATGCACCGGCATCCATGGGCAAATACATTGCAAGTATTATAGACACCCTCAATCACGATGTTTCCGTGGAGAAGGTACGTTCTACTACATCCAAAATCAATAAATTACTGGCTAAAAACCAGAAGAAATAATTGTATAAATACCAGAGGGACAGGCTTGTTAACCCGTCCCTCTGGTATTTTTTATGTAATTATATTCAAATATACCCCGGTGTACTTGCCGCGAGGTGCACGTCATGCTTTGCATAACACAATTCTACTATCTTGGCAGGCTGCTAATATGATTTCCTGGGATTTCGGCCTGCCAGAATCTAACAAAGCACCAAAAACGCCGCCAAATTTCCCCGCTTCCCATGAGAAGCCCGATGGGAAAATAGGAATTCCGGATTACAGCATGTGCAGATTCCCGGCATATGTATATGTTCTTCCCGAACCCCCGCCTGCAGGAAGTTTTGTCTGCAAGCCTCCCAGAGATTCAGCTGATATTTCCCATCCGGTTTTTCCAAAAGAAGTACAGGCCATAGTTCTTTATCGTAGACTTTGCGGAATTCTTCCGCCACATCTTCACTGACTTCATAACAATCCTGACAGATAGAAGGACCAATCACAGTGATGATATCCTCCGGTCTGCTGCCATATTCCTGTGCCATGCGTTTTACAGTCGCACCACCGATATTTCCCACGGTGCCGCGCCAGCCTGAATGCGACAGTCCGATAGCACGATGAACCGGATCTACCAGGTACAACGGCACACAGTCAGCATAAAAGGTTGCAAGTGTTACACCCGGCTCATTGGTAATCAATCCATCCACATCGGTATAATCTTTGGGACACAGCACTCCCTTACCGCAATCTTCCTTACCCACTCGCCGCACATTGACGGTATGGGTCTGATCCGAACAGACAATACTGTCCACCGAAAAGCCGATTGCATCTGCGATCCGACGATAATTTTCATGAACAGCCTCTTCATCATCTCCACGGGAAAAGCTGAGATTCATGGTACTGCAGACACCCTGACTGACTCCTCCAAGCCGTGTGGAAAATCCATGCAGGACCATGCCAGTTTCAGTAAGTGCCGGCCACGTCAGATAAGTCACACCATTTTTCTGATTCAGCTGTACTTCCCGGTTTTCTTTCCACTTGATTTCCAAATTGTTTTCCAAAACGCTATACTCCTTTTCGCACCCATCCCAGACAATTTCCGTTTCCGGGCACTCATCGCTCTTATCAACTTACCTTCAGCCCCGATAAGGAAACGCATTCTGATAAATACGCACCTCTTCCGAACCTACCGCCACCACATCAAAACGACAGGGTGTATCCAGAGACAGGTGATTTTCTCTCAGATACCAGGCACAAACCTTCGAAATCTTCCGCTGTTTTGCCAGTGTAACCGCCTCCTCAGGACTGCCGCTCCGATCCGTCTTCCGATACTTCACTTCCACAAACACCAGATACTCACCATGGCGTGCAACCAAATCGACTTCCCCAATCCTGCAGCGATAATTCATCTGAAGAATCCGATAACCCTGCTGTTCCAAGAAGACTGCTGCAGCCCGTTCTTTCTCACTTCCCAAGGCACGTTTATTCACTTTATTCTGCATAAATATTCACCAAAACCTATACTTTTTTGTTAGTTTGAAGAGGGTATGCACTTAGCAAGACTTTGGCGCGAAGGCTCTCCTGAGCGTCAATTAGTCGCGCTTAGTGCAGAGTTGAGGAGGAGCGGCCTGTTTCTTAAAAATACCATAGATTCTCCGTCCCTCTCCAAACTAACACAAAAAATTCTTAATAAACGTAGCCCTATGTATAGGCGACGGACCATATTTTTTCAGTGCCTCAATATGGGCTGCCGCTCCATATCCTTTGTGGGATGCAAATCCATATTCCGGCATGATTTTGTCATATTCCACCATCAGTCTGTCCCTGGTCACTTTGGCAATAATACTTGCCGCCGCTATGGAAACACTTTTTGCATCCCCTTTGATGATCGGCACCTGGGGAAGTTCCAGGGCTGGAATGGTCACCGCATCATTCAGAAGAATCTGCGGGCGAACCGGCAGTTTAGACACCGCCTCCCGCATAGCCTCATAGGTCGCCTGTAATATATTGATTTCATCAATGCGGGCCGGGCTGGCATAGCCGACGCCTACCGCTACAGCTTCCCGCATAATCACATCATACAACTCTTCCCGCTTACCGGCGGAAAGTTTTTTGGAATCATTCAGCCACAGAATACTACAGTCTTTAGGCAAAATAACGGCTCCGGCAACCACCGGACCCGCCAGAGGGCCACGACCGGCCTCGTCAATTCCACAGACATATCCCAGATGATCGTATTTTTTCTCATATACTTTCATCTGTTCAATTCGCTCCCGTTCTTTCAGAAGCTTTTCTTTTTCTTTCTCGTATTTTCGAATAAGAGCAGCCACACCGCTGCGGGAATCGTTTCTGTATTCTTCCAGCAAAGCTTCCCGTTGGGCAGCACCGGCCTGTTCCAGTTCTGTTTTAATCTCACTGATTGTCTTCATGGTTATCTTCCAATACCTCCGGATATTCGAGTGTGATTCTTCCCAGCTTTCCGCTTCTGAATTCATCCATCAAAATACCGGACGCCTTCGCATAATCCCATTCACTGCCCCGGATCAGGCATTTGCGGGCATCAGCAATTCCCTCCAGCATGGAGAGAGGTGTACCTTCCTCCGATATACCAAATCGCTGATTCAGAATACCGGGATAATTATTTCTGAGAAAATCCAACAGTTCCAGAGAAAGTTCCTCCAGATTCAGAATTTCATCTTTAATGGAACCGATATAAGCAAGACGTTTACCGACTTCCTGGTCCTCAAACTTCGGCCAGAGAATTCCCGGCGTATCCAGCAGTTCCAGATTTTTATTCAGGCGGATCCACTGTTTTCCCTTGGTCACACCCGGCTTATTGCCGGTCTTCGCACAGGCCTTTCCCGCATAAGAATTGATAAATGTTGATTTTCCCACATTGGGGATCCCCACAACCATGGCACGAATGGGACGATTTTTAATGCCTCGTCTCCGATCACGCTCTATTTTCTCCTTACATGCTTCCTGAATAATTCCCTGAATTGATTTCAGGCCTGCACCTGATTTGGAATTGACCTTCAGCACATAAAAACCTTTTTTCTGAAAATACTGTGTCCATTTTTCATTCCATTTCTCATCTGCCAGATCCGCTTTATTCAGCAAAACCAGACGGGATTTATTTTTCCCAAGCTCATCAATATCCGGATTTCGGCTGCTCAGCGGGATTCTTGCGTCAACCAGCTCGATAATCAGATCAATCAGTTTAATATCTTCCTGCATCTGCCGTTTGGCTTTGGTCATATGACCAGGATACCACTGCACTATCATGAATTCACCTTATTTAATCCTTCCAAATTTTTCCCACGGGGAAACCACAAGCCACAATTTCCCTATAATATTTTTCTTCTTAATCTTTCCCATATCCACGAACCGACTGTCAACACTGTTGTTGCGGTTATCACCAAGTACAAAATACTCACCGCTTTTCAATGTGATTCCGGTCTCAGCCATACCCGGATTCTGTATGGCCGGCAAACCCAATTTTTCCTGATAGGTCTCCCCGTCTATCAGAATCTGTCCGTTTTTAATCTGAATCGTCTCGCCCGGAAGTCCGATGATTCTCTTAATGTGTGTACTGGCTTTCCTGTCATTACTGATTTTGAAAGCCACGACATCTCCCCTCTTCGGCGATGAAAACTTATACACTGCACGATTAATCAACAGGGTATCTCCCGCTGCCAGTGTCGGGTCCATCGACCCTTCCTGCATCACGGTAGATTTTCCAAAACCAAATGCAAGCACAATACCCAGGCTGATCACTGCAATGATTTCAATGATCCATATAAGGATGGATTTGAATTTTGTAGCCGCAACATAATCCCTTACATATCTTGCTTTAAAAATTCCCATGATCCGTTTCCTCATTTTCAACTACGAAAAATCCCCGGGGATTTTTTCATTTTCCCCGGGGACTATTGGCTTAGCTATCTCTTTATTTTACCAGCTCTTTAACTTTGGCAGCTTTACCAACGCGGCTTCTCAGGTAGTTCAGTTTTGCACGTCTTACTTTACCGTGTCTGATCACTTCTACCTTTTCGATGTTCGGAGAATGCAGCGGCCATGTTTTCTCAACGCCGATTCCGTTGGAATTCTTTCTTACTGTGAAAGTTTCACGGCAGCTTCCGCCCTGTTTCTTCAGAACAACACCTTCAAAAACCTGAATTCTTTCGCGGTTACCTTCTTTAATTTTACCATAAACTCTTACGGTATCACCAACATTAAATGCCGGTACTTCTGCTTTCAGCTGAGCAGCTTCGATGTTTTTAATAATTTCGTTCATCGTTAAATCTCCTTTATTCTTCGGATGTTCTTAATACAATTGTAACAGAGGACCATCTCTTTATTTACATCGTGAATGATTATACTACAAAACAACCACGATTGCAAGTATTTTATTTTGGATACGGACGGAAATATCTTATGCCACAATATTCTGCATCCATACTCCTTTTTTTACCAGTACAAACCCGATGATGCATTTCAGCCAGTCACCAATCTGTACACAGGCGAATATGAATACTACGAACATGGCAGTATATCGGCTGAGTACAAAAGCGATGGGCACGCTTACAATCCAGACAAATACACTGTCAAAGAAAAAGGTGACCAGTGTTTTACCGCCGGAACGGAGGGTAAAGTATGCTGCATGTAAGAATGCATTCTGCGGCATGAATATGGCCTGAGCCATAATCAGCCAGGCCGCCAGCTGTCTGGTTCCCGGATCTGTATTATACAGCCGCGGGAACAGTGGTGCGATCAGCAGCATAACCAGAGCCACACCGGTACAGCACATCACAGAGAATGCGATCATCTTATTGTCTGTATCCCGAGCTTCTTCCATCCGGCCGGCACCCAGCTGCTGCCCTACGACAATAGCCACCGAATCACCCAGGGCAATGAATACCACATTGAACAGGTTTGCAATGGTGCTGGCAATATTAAAGGCAGCCACCACGCTCAGCCCGCGAACGGAATAACACTGCATCAGGGACGCCTGTGCCGCTGCCCACAAGGTTTCATTGACCAGCAATGGCGCACCTTTTATGATAAAACGTGTTACCAGATATCCCGGCACCTTCAACGTTCGGTACAATCCCACGATATATGGATTTCTGTCCGTATGTCTGTGGGTCCAGGTCAGCACGATCGCCATTTCCACATATCGGGAAATAACCGTTGCCAGACCGGCGCCCACAACTCCCAGTGCCGGCAGACCAAATTTGCCGTAAATCAACAGGTAATTTAATATAAGGTTGACAAGGACCGCAGTAATACCGGCTTTCATGGGCACCAGTGTCTCGCCGCACTCACGAAGGGTACTGGCATATACCTGCACCATCATAAATGCCGGCAGACCTGCCAGAGCTACCCACAAGTACTGTTTTCCATAATGAAGAGCCGCTGCCAGATCCCCGCCGTCACTGCTGCCATTGAGGTAATTGCTGATCAGACTTTCCCCTCCCACAAGAAATACGCCAACGGCAAGAATCGTCAGAATCACTGCCATCCAGATTTTATAGCGGAAGGTATGGCGAACACCTTCCTCATCTTTCTGACCAAAATACTGTGCAGTGAAAATTCCTGCACCGGACAAACCGCCGAAAATACAAAGATTGTATACAAACATCAGCTGGTTGACGATGGCTACGCCGGACATCTGCTCGGTTCCAATCTGCCCTACCATAATATTATCCAGAAGGCTTACAAAATTTGTTATGCCATTCTGTATCATAATCGGCACTGCGATCAGCAGCACCATTTTGTAAAATGCCTTATCTCCAATAAATTTTTTTCTCACATTTTTCCACATGGGAAACCTCTTCCGTTTTGTTACGTCAGCTATCTTTCCCCGGGGGATAAACTGCGTAACTTTACTCTACTGTGACGGATTTGGCAAGATTTCTCGGTTTATCCACGTCCAGACCCTTAGCCACGCTGACATAATATCCCAGCAGCTGCAGCGGGATAATTGCCAGACTTGTAGCAAAATATTTTTCGGTCTTTGGTACGTATACGGAAAAATCAGCCGTATCCTCAATACTATAGTTGCCGTAACATGTAAGTCCCATCAGATAAGCTCCACGGCTTTTCACTTCTACCATATTACTCAGAGTCTTCTCAAAAAGATCCTTCTGTGTCATCACACCTACAACCAGAATTCCATCTTCGATGAGACTGATCGTTCCATGTTTCAATTCACCTGCTGCATACGCTTCCGAATGAATATAGCTGATTTCTTTCATCTTCAGACTGCCTTCCAGACTGATGGCATAGTCGATTCCCCGTCCGATAAAGAAAATGTCTTTTGCATTGGCATATTTGCTGGCAAACCACTGCAGTCTTTCCTTGTCATCCAGAATTTTCTGAATTTTACCCGGGAGGGTATTCATTTCTTTCAGAAGTTCTTTGCACCGTTCTTCATCAATTCTTCCTTTTACTTTGGCCATCTGGGCCGCAAGAAGATACGATGCGATCAACTGGGTACTGTAAGCCTTCGTAGTCGCAACAGAAATCTCCGGTCCTGCATAAGTATACATGATATAATCACTTTCCCTGGCTATGCTGGAACCAACCACATTGACAATACCAAGCACCGGAATACCATGTTCCTTTGCCAGACGAAGAGCCGCCAGACTGTCTGCTGTCTCGCCGGACTGGGAAATCACAATTACCAGAGAATGGGCGGCAAATATGGGATTCCGATAACGGAATTCGGACGCAAGATCCACTTCTACCGGAACACGGGCCAGATTCTCGATCACATATTTTGCCGCAACGCCCACATGATAGGCAGAACCGCAGGCAATAATATAGATTCTCTCAACCTCAGCCAGCACCTCATCAGACAATCCGGTGTCTTCAAGAGAAATATTCTCTTCTTTTACATAGGCACCGATGGTATCCTGAACAGCTTTGGGCTGTTCGTGAATCTCCTTCAGCATAAAATGCTCATATCCGCCTTTTTCAGCCGCTTCCGCATCCCACTTAATCTCAACCATTTCCTTCTGGATTTCTTCCAGATCCAGATTATAGAAATGAATATCCGTGGATGTGATCTCAGCAATTTCATGATTACCGATATAATATACATTTCTGGTACTGTCAAGGATCGCCGGTACATCGGATGCAATCAGACATCCCGTTTCATTTTTTCCGATAATCAGCGGACTGTCTTTTCTTGCAGCAAACAATTTTCCCGGAAGATCATGAAACATGATACCAAAGGCGTAAGATCCGCGGATACGCAGCATGGCACGTGAGATTGCCTCCAACGGCGTTCCGGTTTTTTTATAGTAATAGTCTATTAACTTTGTTGCCACCTCGGTATCTGTCTGGGAATAGAAATGGTAACCGGATTTCACCAGTTTTTCTTTCAGTTCCTGATAATTCTCTATAATACCATTGTGTACAACAACGACTGATTTATCCTCCGAGCAATGCGGGTGGGCATTCTTCACTGAAGGTTCCCCGTGCGTTGCCCAGCGGGTGTGACCGATTCCACAGGTACCGGGCACCGCAGAACCGGCATCTGTCATTTCAATCAGAGTTTTCAGTCTTCCTTTAGCCTTTACAATCTCAACCTTCCCTGTTTCCTCATTCCGAACGGCAATACCTGCCGAATCATAACCTCTATATTCAAGCTTCTGCAGACCATTCAAAAGAATGGGAGCAGCCGGCAATGTACCATTATAACCTACGATTCCACACATGCAAATGTCTCCTCCTTTTCAGCATATACTTTCCTGTTTTTTATAATATTTTCATCATCTGATCACATTATATGAAAGTACTTTCTGTCTGGTTTAAAAAAATACATCCACAGTATACTACAAAAATCTCAAAAGGTACAGATAAAGATAAAAAATTGATGACAAGGGGACAGGTACATGGACACTATTCGTGTCCATGTACCTGTCCCCCGGTCACTCTCCCTGGTTACTCAGTTACTGTTACAGATCAGAAAACAAATCTGCTTTATATGTACCATTCGCAATTAATTCTTTAAAGCTGGCAGACACTGCTGCTTTATCTTCGGCATATGTAACACCAAACCATTTATCATTGGTCGGAAGTACCTTTACTGTATATTTCCCTTCTCTCAAAAGTCCTCCAATCAGTATCGGCAGTAAATACTCTGCCTTTAATGGATTAGATGGTACAGTTTCGCGGAAAAATGCAACAAAATTATCTTCCAATATTTTCATAAATGGCGGTACCTGACCCGGTTTTGCAGGAAATCCCCACATATTCATGGAGACATAAGAATCCGGATCCAACTTTACGCCATCTGCTTCCGGACCTTCCGGTGTCTTAATAATATTGCTTGTCTCGATAACATCTGTGATATGGGTATGTCCCTGATTCACTTTACAAACCCCTCTGGTCACACTGCCATTGTCTGATAATGTATTCTTAAGGATAAACCCGACCATGGAAACGGCATTATCTGCATGCTCCACGACCAGCCAGTCATGAAGCTGACAAAATGCTTCCTTTCCATAATAATCATCCGCATTGATAACAGCAAATGGTGAATCAACCAGATCCTTTGCTGCCAGTACTGCCTGACCTGTACCCCAGGGTTTTGTTCTTCCTTCCGGAATCACGCCATGATACGGCTCTACTGCCGGAATATCGTTGATATCCTGAAAACAATAACCAACTTCCACATCATGAGCAGCACACACCGCTTCGATACGGTCTCCAATAATTGATTTGAAATCAGCTTCGATGTCTTTCCTTATAATAAATACAATCTTATTAAAACCCGCCTCAATGGCATCATGAATGGAATAGTCCATAATAATGTGGTTATAATCATCTACAGAAGCCAGCTGCTTGATTCCTCCTCCAAAGCGGGAGCCGATACCTGCAGCCATAATTAATAACGTAGTTTTCATTTTACTTTCCTCATTGCCTTTCCTATAGTACCTGAGTTTAGTCTACCACGTTTTTCTCTTCTCGTCTATCATAATTACTACAGTTTTTTCTCCATCTCCCCCAGTCTGTCAATCATCTGTCCCACGACTTTCTGACTCTCTATACTCAGATCATTGAATTTTTCCCGATAAATCGAACTTATCGACGATTGTTTCGCCACTCCCTGATTCATTTCCATATACGTCTTAACATTGCTGACCCCCAGAAGATAATCTACTGACACACCAAAATACTTTGCCATTTCCACCAAAACACTTGCCCTCGCTTCCACTTCACCATTTTCAATTTTACTGATTGTATTTTGCGAGCAACCAACCCGCAGCCCCAGACTCAGTTGACTGACTCCCTTCTGTTCTCTCAATTCTTTTATCCTTGTGTACATAACTGCTTCTCCTACTGTCACTATGATCTGCTAATCGAACAAATTCGACATATATTCATAGTTTATCGAAAAAACAGTCATTTCTTACTCTTTTTAGAGTGATGCGCAAACTGTTTTGGAGTAAAACGCCGGTACATCAGATGTAATGCGCTATTAGTCTCATTTTTACAACCGATTTCGTTGCTATTTCCGTGTAAAATCTGAAAAAAGGTGCAAAATACGAGACAACCGATTCACATTGTTTATTTAGGAAGGAACTGGATTTATGCCAAAACCGAAAACACTCTCAGGAGAGAAGAATCTAATCAGTAAAAGGCTCATCGAACTTCGCCGCCAACATAAAATGTCTCAGCGGGCTTTAGCTTATCAGCTGCAGTTAAATGGCTATGATATTGACAAAAATGTAATTACAAGAATTGAAACAAACAAACGTTATGTTACAGATTTAGAATTGAAAGCGCTTTCTGAGATTTTTCACGTTTCTTACGAATATCTCATTGATGGAAAAGATGAAGAATAAAGCCTCTCTCTGAGACTTCATTCTTCGTCTTTTCCCATCTTCTAATCAGCCTCAATCTCCCGACCGAGCTCTTTCATAATTGTATGCTTTCCCACGCAGAAAGTTCTTCGGATAATGAGCTTCCAGAAATTGACTTCCCTGAAAATATCTCAAAACAGGCTCTTTCAAAAGCCAACCAATGGATCCTTCCCTGTTTAAGGAGCTTTTTGCTCTTAGCACCCGTACTTACTATGAAATGGTGAACCAGAGAAAAACCTGGAACTAAAAGTAAATACAACGAACTGAAAAATCGCCTTGAAATGGAAGAGTTCTCCGGGGCCACCCCAGTCTCAGTGGAGCAGGAATCCTATATCAATATGCTCTGCTCCAATCTCTGTGCCATCGTAAAGAACGATGCCGATGAGAAGATTGCTGCCTCTTCCAGACCAGACAACAAATCCACATTGGTCCCTGAACTCAATGTGTCAAACATTTTTTATCCAACATATTATCTTTCAAATAACGATAAACAGAATCCGGCACATAGGAAGAATTTAATGGGTCGAGTAGACGCACCCATTACTGAGCACGCCCCTCACAGAATCC
>JBJELU010000041.1:0-17438 GCA_051879355.1 Oliverpabstia sp. | reverse complement strand
AGCCCCAACGGGACTTCCTTAAAAATCAGATATGAATCGGCTGTGAATAGTAACGATTTGATTTTATGTATATTCCGGACGGCAGCGGCGTGTGGTATCAGGGAAAGCAATTAGAACAATACGCTCTATGCTGTAACGATGATGATTTGCTGCTTTTTATGTCTAAAAAATTATAATCAAGAAACTTAACCTAAATCAATTATACACCGTATATTACCCCCGGGAAATGTAAAACTTTCCGGGGTGATTTTATGTCAAAAATCAAATCTATAACATAATCACGAAAAACAAAACCCCCAAAAATGATGTTTGAAGTAAAATAAAGGTATAGAATCGGTGATATATTTTTAGGAAAAGGAGAAAAATATGAAGTATTATTGTAATCCTATCAACGTTCCTTATCGTTATCAATTTAATATGGATCCCCGTTCTCATGGGAAACTGCAGATTGACAGAGAAGCCGCTGATCCCTCCATGATTTTGTTTCATGGGAAATATTATCTGTTTGCGTCTATGAATCTGAGTGTGTGGGTATCTGAGGATATGGTAAACTGGGAGGCACACAGATTGCCGGAAAATCTTCCTCTGTATGATTATGCTCCGGATGTAAGGGTATGTGGTGATTATGTTTATTTTTGTGCTTCCAAAAAAGGGGAAGTATGTAATTACTATAGAACGAAGGACATCATCCACGGACCTTATGAAGAAATTCCGGGAACGTTTGATTTCTGGGATCCCAACCTTTTCTTTGACGATGACGGAAAAGTCTATTTTTATTGGGGATGTTCCAATATTACGCCTGTATGGGGTGTGGAATTAGATCCCGTCACCATGATGCCCAGGACAGAAAGAATTGAACTTTTGTCAGGAGATGGTTATGAGAGAGGATATGAGAGAATGGGCGTGGACAACTGTGAATTTCCACGCAGTGAGGAAGAAGTGGAGATGATGTTCCAGGCATTTTTGAACCAGAGTGGTGTTCCGGCAGAGCAGATACCGGCACAATATATTCCTCAGATTCGCGGTATGTTTACCAGAAAACCATTTATTGAAGGTCCATGGATGGACAAATATAAAGGAAAGTACTATCTTCAGTATGCCTGTCCGGGGGCTGAATATAATGTGTATGCAGATGGCGTATATGTGGCTGATTCTCCGTTGGGTCCATTTACTCTGGCTAAGAACAATCCATATTCTTTTCATGCAGGCGGATATATGCCGGGAGCAGGTCATGGTTCTACCATGTGGGACAGGGAAGAGAACCTGTGGCATACAGCCACTATGAGAATCAGTGTGAATCACCAGTTTGAGAGACGTGTGGGAATCTGGCCTGCCGGTTTCAATCAGGACGGAGAATTGTTCTGCAACCAAAATTATGGAGACTGGCCCATCGCTGTTGCAGAAGGCAAAAACGATCCATGGAGAGAGCCGCAGTGGTATCTTTTGAATTATGCCAAACCGGCCAGCTGTTCTTCTTTTATGGAAGGAAAAGGAGCGGATCAGGCGGTAAATGAAGATTCTAAGACATGGTGGAGAGCTGAAAGTACCAAGAGCGGACAATGGCTGGAAGTGGATCTGGAAAAACCAATGGATGTTAGAGCGATTCAGATTAATTTTGCGGATGATGACCTTCCTATTGCATCTCCTGGAAAAATCCAGGGGAGTGCTACCCAGCCCAGATATATTGAAGAAAGAGACTTGTGTACCAGATGGAAGCTGGAAGGCTCTCTGGATGGCAAAGAGTATTTTATCATTGAAGATAAATCTCAGGTTACCACCGATTTACCTCATGATTTTATTGTCAGAGAAGTTGGAATTCAGGTCAGATTTGTCCGTCTGACAGTTGTGGAGATTCCGTATGGTGTAACGCCATGTATTTCTGGGATTCGTGTATTTGGTATTGGAACAGACCAAAAGCCGCAGGTACCGGTATTTAGAACTGTAAGAAGCGAAGATCGTCTGGATTTGCATGTAACGATTGAGGGAACGAAAGATACTGTGGGATACAATATTCTCTGGGGACATGAAGCGGATAAATTATATCACAGCTACCAGATTTACAGAGATGTGAAAGATGTACAGGCTAACAGGGATGCGGTGATTGAAAAGAGAATCGGGGCACTGGTAAAATCTCAGGAGTATTTTGTGCGTGTGGATTCTTATAATGAAAATGGTATTACTAAAGGAAAGGTTGTAAAATTATGAAAGCGATAAATCTGAAAACAGAACATCTGGTAAACCCGTTAGGGATTGATATCCGAAATCCGTACCTTTCATGGAACTGCTGCGGCGGGAAAAAGCAGACAGCTTATGAACTGGAAGCTGCGTCAGAAGGAAACGTCATCTGGAACAGTGGAAAAGTAAGTTCGGACCGGATGAATGAATTTCTGGGAGTAGATGCGGGGAGCAAACAGTGCATTTCCTGGAAAGTACGATTATGGGATGAAAATGACACGCAAGGTGAGTGGAGTGAAGAAGCTTTCTTTGAGATGGGAATTTTGGACAAAGAGCAGTTTGTGGCAAAATGGATCAATCCGGAACTTACCTGTGATCCGCAGGTACATAAACCGGCCAGTTATCTGAAAACCTCTTTTTCTGTTGATAAAACAGGAAAAGCCAGATTATATATTACCTGTCACGGCTTGTATGAAGCGTATCTTAATGGATCAAGAGTTGGTAACTTTGTACTGGCACCCGGTACCTACACTTATGATAAAAAGCTGGCTTATCAGACATATGATGTGACAGACCTTGTAAAAGAAGGAGAAAATGAGGTACAGGTTATTCTGGGAGACGGCTGGTATCGCAGCTGCTCCGGTGTTGACGGAGACCGGAATCTTTATGGGGAAGATATTGCTCTGTTTTTCCAGCTGGAGATAGATGGAAAGGTTGTATGCATTTCCGATGAAACCTGGCAGGCTTCTCAGATGGGGCCAATCCGGGAAAATGATATGCAGCAGGGAGAAGTTATTGATGCTTCCATAGAAGAAATAAAAGATTACCATAAAGTAAAAACAGAAAATTTCGGCGTAGAGAATTTTGCCTGCTCCGACTGTGTTCCGATTGCAGAGATGGAGCATTTTGAAGGAAGAATCATCACAACACCCAATGGGGAGACTGTTATTGATTATGGTCAGAATCTGGCAGGATATGTGGAATTTACAGTCAATGCCCACAAAGGTGACAAAATTATCCTGTCTCATGGGGAAGCCCTTGATGAAAACGGTAATTTTACCGCTGAGAATTTCCAGGACAGAAAACGCCATAAAGAGGGCGGAACAGAGCAGAGAGTCATCTACACTTGTAAAGAGGGTGAAAATCATTACAAATCCAGATTCACCATCTGGGGTTTTCGCTATGCAAAGGTAGAGACAGAGATTGATTTGTCTTCTGCCAGATTCACATCTATAGCAGTATATTCTCGGATGGAACAGCTGGGAAGATTCGAGTGTTCCAATCCTGATGTGAACAAATTGGTGGAGAACAGTATCTGGAGCCAGAAATCTAACTTCTGTGATGTACCAACAGATTGTCCAACCCGGGAACGTGCAGCCTGGACAGGAGATATGGGAGTATTTGTAGAGACAGGTCTCTTTTTCGAGGACTGCTATTCTGTCATCCGCAAGTGGCTGGAAGAGTGCAGACTGAACCAGCATGAAGACGGTAAGGTGGCCAATATTGCACCGAAAAATAATGTTCCCAGCTTTTTCTCGGGTCTGCTGGCAGGTTCTGTTGGCTGGGGAGATGCCAGTATTATTGTGCCATATTCTTTATACAGACGATATGGGGATAAGCGAATTCTGGAAGAAAACTATGAAATGATGCAGAAGTGGTATCATTTTCTGGAAGGCAGGGCAAATTCCGAATATGCTATTGAAACAGGTGTTGATTATGGTGAATGGTGTGAACCGGATGTGGACAGTACCATAGCGATGCGTACACCACAGGGAAAAGTGGCTACTGCTTATTTTGCCCGCTCCGGGAAAATGCTTGCCGAAATCGCTGACATTTTAGGAAAAGAGGAGGATGCATCACATTATCGTAAGACTGGAGAGCAGGCAGAAAAGGCATTTCATCGTGTGGCTGTAGAAGATGGGAAAATCCACTCTGACAGACAGGCGGAATATGTGCGGGCTATTTCCTTTGAGCTTCTTACGGAAGAGGAAAAAAAGCAGGCGGCAGCCGACCTGAATGAACTGGTTGTGAAAAATGATTATCATTTGAATACAGGTTTCTTGTCAACTCCATCGCTCTGCCCGGTACTGGCTCAGAATGGTTATCTGGAAACCGCTTATAAACTGCTGCTGCAGGATACGATGCCCGGCTGGCTCTATGCAGTAAAGAAAGGGGCTACTACTATCTGGGAAAATTGGGATGGGATTAATGAGAAAGGTGAGGTAAAAGCTTCCCTGAATCACTATTCTTACGGAGCTGTCTGCGGATGGTTGTTTGGCGGTGTATGTGGTATTAACCTTATTGACGGAAAAATTACGATTCAGCCTCAGCCCCATAAATTCCTGCAGTATGCAAAGGCATCCTATCAGTCACCGGTGGGTGAGATTGTAAGTGGATGGAAATATGAAGGAGATCAGGTGATTTATGAAATAGAGATTCCATCCAATGGGGAAGCGGAAGTAATTCTGCCGGATGGAAGAAGAGAAGTACTGGCGGCGGGAAGTTATCGTTTATAGAATAAAGAAAGAGCCATGGGAGTTTTCTTCCATGGCTCTTTCTTTAAAAAAAGATGAGCTATCACTTTTTGATACCCTGCAGGATGCGATTCATCTGTTTGATGCTTTCTTCGTCAGCACCACTCTGTTTTAAGAGGCTGACCAGTGTCATGCGGCCCATCATACGCTGGAGTGCCGGATTATCTTTAACGGCATCTGCCACATCGCCCCGCTCAGAAGCCCCTTTTGCCATCATCTGGTCAATGATAGCTCCAGCCTGAAGATTTGCCTTGATATCGGCTAATCTGTCATTGATGGAGAAACATTCCGGATCCAGTTCGTCTGCATCAAACCAGTTGGTAACAGGAGCTCTCTTTACAAAGACATAATCATCATTTGGTTCTGTTACTTTGCGGATAGAGATGGAATCGGTACAGGCACCGGCTTTTGCCTTTACTGTATGCTCGCCTGTAATCGGCAGGGAGAAAGTAAATACAGTCCGGCCTTCTTTTGTTTCCACTTCTTTGCCGTCAATAAACAGAGTAACTGCCGGCTGATTGGAATATACTTTAACTTCTGTCACATCCTCTGTACGGTCCACATAGCGGCTTCCGCAGATATGAACAAAGGCCTCTTTTTTGTTCCATGCTGCTTTATACAGATAGAAAGCATCTTTTTTGGTCTTACGGTCAATGGTTACAAGACCTTTCTGATTCTCCCCGTGTTTTCCTCCCTCATCTCTGCCGTCAGCAGCGAAATCAAAGAGGTTCCACACATGGGTAGCCCATAACCAGGGACGTTCTTCAATCATTTTCAGCATATGTTCATGGTATACAGCCTGATAGGTTTCGGTGTAATCCCCTTTTTCCGGAGCTGTGGACTGGTACTGCGGATTGGCATCTGCACCATACTCGGAGAATCCGATGGCTCTGTCCGGATATTTTTCATGATACTCATCAAAGAATTCATCATTCTGCTCCAGATCTCCCAGATACCAGCCAAAGTACAGGTTGTAGCTGTTGATATCAGGAATTTCCAGAATCGGACTGTCAATCTCCAGCATAAATACATTTGCCATGGTAGTAGGACGGGTAGCATCCAATTTGTGGCAGAGATCATTCAGCAGACGGTGATTTTCCAGCAAGTCTTCATTTACCGTGCTTGCTGCGGTAATTTCATTGGAAAGTCCCCAACAGATGATAGACGGATGGTTATAGTTTTGTACGATAAGCTCTTCCATCTGGGAGAGGGTATTGGCACGGCCGTCTTTCATGTGCATGGTAATGTATGGAATTTCTGCCCACACAATCAGACCGTTTTCATCACACAGATCATAGAATTCCTGTGCATGCTGGTAATGTGCGAGACGAAGGGTGGTGGCACCCAGCTCTTTGATGATTTCCATATCTTTTTTGTGGTGTTCCAGTGTCAGTGCGTTTCCCACCCCTTTAAAGTCCTGATGACGGGATACGCCTCGAAGAAGATAGCTACGGCCATTTAAGATAAAGCCTTTCTGCGGATCAATTTTGAATTCACGGCATCCAAAGCGTGTGCTTACTTTGTCTCCGCTTTCCAAAGTTGCTTGGGCAGTGTACAGGTAAGGATCATCCACACCATCCCACAGATGTACGTTCTCAATGGTAAATACAGCCATCGCATGCTCATGTTCCACAGGAGCGGTAATGGTTTCTCCGTTTACGGTAAAATCTACAGCAGGAGCAGAGCCTGTCACCCATGCTTCCACGGTTACGGTTGATTTCTTTGTATCCAGATCTACGGAAGGAGTAACTTTGATACCGGGTGTGCCGCAGTAATCCAGGGCAAAGTGGGTTTCCGGCACGATAATCATATTGACATTCCGGTATAAGCCGCCGTAGAAAGTGAAGTCGGCTTTCTGCGGATAAACGGTGGTATTGTCATCATTATCCAGAGAAACAACAAGAAGGTTAGTGGCCTGAAGCTTTTCGGTAATATCAATACGGAAAGTGGAATAGCCGCCTTCATGATGACATACGTTCTCTCCGTTGAAATATACGTCTGCTGTCATAGCTGCGCCAAGGAACTCGATATAGACACGATCAGAGTCTTTCTTTTCAGGCTTTGCAAATTCTTTTACATACCAGCAGGTACCGCGATGGTAATCATTTCCGCCGTCCTGACCGTCAATGGCATTCCAGGTGTGGGGGAGTGAAATGGTTTCACCTTCGGCGGCTGCGGCTGAAACTGCATCAGCTGCTGTTTTTACAAATTTCCAGTTTTCATTCATAGATGATATGTTTCTCATATTCGATTCCTTTCTTTATAAGATTTATAGAAGGCACTTGCTACCTTGGTAACCAGTGCCTTCTATATCAACAAGATAGTCTTATTATGTATCTACTTTCCCTGTGCGGCAGCTTTTTTTTCTGCGATACGTTTCTGAACCTCTACCATATCAGCTTTTGTCAGATGACAGAACTTCATAGCAATTAAGGTGCAGATCCAGCCGATGATCGGAAGACCGAACATGACGATCATGGTTACCCAGAAAATACCGGGAGTCAGTGCATCGCCGGGCTGCGGCATGGTTGTGGTATAACCGATCAGGGCTACGGCTCCGGTTGCCATCACAGCGGAGAAAGAAGAAATAATTTTGTCAATCAAGCTGTAAGTACCGGTAACAACAGCAGGTACATAGCGGCCGCTTCGATCCAATTCGTAGTCAATAATATCAGACATAAATGCAGTGCTGGCTGTGGTAACGCACATGCTGGCACCATTTTTTGCCAGAGTCAAGATAACGTAGATAACAGTGAAAACACCCATTTGAGCAATCTTTGTCGGGTCAATAATAACGAGGAATGCCCACATAACGACGCTAATGACGATACAGATGCGTGTCCAGGTCACAATCGTCAACTGGCTGCCATGCTTTCCGGCATATCTTGCACCGATGATGGCGAAAATAATGGAAGGAAGCATACCAACTACGGTAAGAGTAGTTCCAAGTCCCATATTTCCGATAATGATACCATTCATCATGGTAGTAATTATGGACTGGGAAGCAGTCTGCTGTGCGATTTTATCAGAAGCGGCAGATACAATATAGCACTGAAGCGGACGGTTGTGTTTAATAATTTCTGCCATGTCTCTGATTTTCAGTTTTTCTTTCTTTTTCGTAAGTCCTGTAAAGTTTTCCGGCTTGTCATATTCTGAGACACCGATACATACCAGAACTACACCTACGGCGGCAATTATCAAACAAACTTTACATGCAGCACCCAAAAACTCCATATTATAAGTGCCTCCGAACTTTGGCAACAGTACAACATTCAATACGATACTCAGAGTCATTGGAATCATATAGTTCAATGCGGTTGACCATACACTGATGGTAGGACGCTGTTTGGGATCATTACTGATCAAGGGATTGATGGTAAGTGCTGTCATGTTTGCGATGGTGTAGCCGATGACGTACACAACATAGCACAGTGTAAATGCTACAATTCCAAGGCCTTTTCCGGCTGCCCAATTGTACATGGTCATCAGAGCCAGAGCTTCAATTGCAAAACCAATAATAATCAGGATACGGATTTTACCGAAACGAGTATTTACCTTATCGTTGATAAAGGCAAGCATCGGATCGGTAATACCGTCTAAAATACGGGTGCAGGTTAAAATCACACCTACAACGGCGGTGGAAATACCGAAGCCAATACTGGCAGCATAGCTGGCCATATTGATCAATGAGTAAATACTCATACCAACGAATGCATTACATGCAACTAAGATGATTTGCCAGAGCTTGGCACGGCGATATTGTACGCCGTCAATTTCGCTCTGGGTAAGCTTTTTTTCTTTTGCCATAAAAGAATCCTCCCTTTTCTTTCTGCATCTTGCACCAGATGCGTTTCTGTCTCTACTATAAATGAAATAGATTTTGCATGCGGTTCAGTTTTTCGTAAAAATGTTATAGAATTTATTATCATTTTATAGATGAATGAAAAACAGAACATATAAAAGAATTTATGAACATCAAATTCCATTCAGGAATTCTAAAATTGTTTGTGCATAAATAAAGCGAATGTGAAACTGAAGGGGTTGGCATTGATAAGCAGTCCTGAATGAGTATAAAGTTAAAAAATAAGATAGTACACCAGCCTGACTGGTGCACGGTCTCATTTTTTATAGGTAGTACGATATTCAGTTGGAGACATCCCTGTCATTTTTTGAAAACAGGTATAAAAATAGCTTCGATTACTGAATGCCAGATGGTCGCTGATGGATTGAATGCTTTGTGACGTTCCTGAAAGCATTAATTTTGCCTGCTCAATTTTTTCCTTTAGTATGTAATCATTGACACTGCAGCCCATTTCTTTTTTGAATTTATGAGAAAAGTAGTACCCTGTGTAGCCGGTTCGTTTTGCCAGCTCATCGATAGAAATAGGTTCTGTCAGATGACTCTTGATATATTCGCACGAATTGCGGATCAGGTTGGATACGGAAGTATTCTTTTTTACTTCTTGTACACGGCTCACATAATCCTCCAGCATTTCAGCACATAACCGTTCGGTATCAGTTATGGATTTGCAGCATTCGATTTTCTGTGCATAGTAATCATTCAGATCATAGCTGATATCCGGGGATAATCCTCCGGTGATGCAGGCCCGGGAGCAGAGGGTCAGCAGTACAATACAATTGTTTTTACTGTGGCGGAGAGAATCCCCGATATCTGCTTTGATACCATAACTAAGCAGGTGGTATTTTTGCAGAGCCTCTTTATACCGGGGATCCCCATCTGCCAGTAATTTACAGAACAATTGCTCGTTCAGCCATATTCCGGGATGTGAACTGCTGACTAAAGAAATATTATCTGTTTTGGGAGTAGTATTGGTGTTTAGCCAAACCACATCCATGGTACTGATACGTTCCTGGCTCAGGCAGTAATGAAGCATGACTGCATACTGTACCAGGATATTGGAAGGTATAGTAGGAATATGTTCAAAAATTTTATGCATGGAAGCACGAAGTTTTACGGACAAATCATAGGAGTCCAGCTTTTTGCGAAGAACCAGATGTGTATCCCGGCCTCCAAAGATAGGACCAACAAGATAAATGCTGTCTGGTATTGCCCCGTCAAATTGGAATCCGGCAATCCAAAGCAAATTGGATTCTGCTTCTAATATTAAAGAATAATGATTTCCCTTTTCCAGCTGCTGGAGAATTAAATTTTTGAATCCGATAAAGTCAAAGAAAGAACCAGAAAACAGATCATGGGACCAGTTGGTGTTCAGAAGATTAAAATCTGTATCGTAATTCCAATAATGCAGTTCATAATTACAATTGATCAATTCCATGAAAAAAGATATTCTCTCATTTGTTTTCATAGTTCTTTCCTTTCTGACTGTGATTATATGGATGTCGTTATTTTAAGTAAAATAAGGAAGCAGAAGTTCTCTGTCATGCTCGCCGTAACCACGGATTACAGCTCCCGTCAATAACTGTGGTTCGTTGCAGATGGACAATAAAATAAACTGGCTTAAAGCTGATCGAAGTGTAAGCTTGTCCCCCTCCGTAGATTCAAAAAATACTTCATGTTCACATTTCCTCACATCTTCAAGAAATTGTTTCAAGTCTATTGTATTTTGAAAATCAAATGTAAATTCCATAGGCAGCCTCCGTAATTTTCATCTCCAGCTTCCCAGATAAGCCAGACTCTCTTTAGGTTTGCGTGTCTGGGTGGAACGATCCACAGCAATCAGACCGAAGGTCATAGAATAGCCTTTCTGCCATTCAAAATTGTCCATGAGACTCCAGTGACAGTAGCCTTTTACCGGAATACCATCCCGAATACAGTTCTGTACACCGGTCAGAGCTTTTTCGATAAATGCCACACGTCTGCTATCATCTGCAGTGGCAATGCCGTTTTCTGTTACGAGCAGATTCCCCTTAAAATCCTCTGCCACTTTACGAATTACATGTTCCAGTCCTTCCGGATAGAACTCGTAGTTCATCTGTGTCATTTCTGCTCCTTCCGGATAGGGAAGCCCGCCATTGGGACCAAATAAAGAACGGGTATAATTCTGCACACCCAGGAAATCATCATCCTGAATATAAGGAAGATAATGGGTAAATTCATCGTCCCATTCCTTTTGAGCAAAAGATTCTCCGCCATCTTCTGCTGCCTGCATATCATGAAGACTTAAAGTAAGCCCCACCTGAATCTGAGGTGCCAGTTCCTTGATTACCGCTTTGGCAGCCTGATGTGCTTTCATAACAAGGATGTCACCTTCTCTGGTTCGCATGGAGGTAAAGTTCTCTACCTTTTCAACTCCGAAAACCTTTTTATTTTCTTCAGCCACCGCCTGCTGGTCCGCCATCATCTTCTGTAAGTTGATACCGACCTGAACCGTTCCGTCCGCATCGTCTTTGCCCGCAGCTGCCTGAGTCTGTGCCATCTGAGCCATAATCTGGCGTCTGTATCTTTCTGCGATTGCGGCAATCTGTAATCCCATATTTGCCTCGTTGATGGTGCAGACATAATGAAGTTCATCACCTAATTTTTCAATGACATATCGGGTATAGCGTGCAAAATCTTCCGCTGTGCTTTCTGCTTCCCAGCCGCCTTTGCCGATCAGCCAGACCGGACTGGAAAAATGATGGAGGGTAACCATTGGTTCGATGCCGTTTGCTTTACAGCAGCGGATTACGTTACGATAGTGTTCGATAGCTTCTTCGCAAAATTCTCCTTCTGCCGGTTCGATTCTCGCCCACTCCAGTGAAAAACGATAGGCATTCAATCCAGCGTCTGCCATCAATTTGATATCCTCTTCGTAACGGTTATAGTGATCTACTGCGTCAAGGGACGGCTCAGCATAACTGGTGTGTTCCATGTGTTCCATAGCCCAGCAGTCACTGTTAGTGTTATTTCCTTCTACCTGATGGGCTGCAGTTGCTGCACCCAGTAAAAAATCCTGTGGAAAATGTGTCATGTTTTTGACCTCCTTAGTCTGAATACATTTTAGACTATTATAGAGAATTACAGTAAAAAACGGGTTTTGAAATTAATGAAGATGTTCCGAAAATCGTCAATAAAATGTTTGATAATTAATTATAGTACATTTTCACGAATTGTAAAACGCTGAAATGGAAAAGAAAGAGTAATATTGCTATGGAGACAATGAAACTCAAAGAAAAGGAAGGTTTATTCAATGAAGAATCAAATGACAAAAAGCGAGGTATTGTTCCGGGAAAAGCCGGTATGGACAGCGATTTTTTCCATGGCAGTGCCTTCCTGTATTACCATACTGGTAATGGTGATCTACAATATGGCAGATATGTTTTTTTTAGGACAGTTAGGGGATACTTCACAGGTGGCGGCAATTTCCGTTGTGAGTCCGGTATTCTCTCTGGTCACAGCGGTTGCTACGATGGTTGGAGTAGGAGGGTGTTCCGTTATTGCAAATGCTGCGGGAGCAGGAAAAGAGGATGACGCAAAGACTTATGCCAGCTTGTGCTGTTGGGCATCCTTACTGTTTGGGATCGCCTCTGCTATCGTCTTGCTGCTGGGAACGAATCTTATATTAAAGATTCTGGGAGCAAATGATGAATTTATACATGCAGCAGGTACTTATATGCGAATTCTTGCTTTCGGTGCTCCGTTTATGCTGTTGTCAACTGTCCTTGCAACTGTTCTGCGTGGAGATGGAGCAATCAAAGAGGGGTTGATCGGAAATATAGTTGGTACGGTGCTCAACATTATCCTGGACCCGATTTTTATTCTTGTGCTGCACAAAGGAGTGGCAGGAGCTGCTGTTGCTACGGTAATTGGAAATATGGTAAGCAGCATGTTTTACCTGCGTTATATTATAAAGAAATCAGCCTTTTTAAGTATTTCTCCACGGGATGCAAAGAGAAAACCTGTGGCTTTGTTACATATTATGGCAGTAGGTCTGCCAAATGGCATAAGCAGTATACTGTCCGGTTTTGCATCTACTTTTTCCAATCAGCTGCTGGCAGGTTATGGAACCAATGCGATTGCGGCCATGGCGGCTGCCGGAAAGGCAACCATGGTTATTACCATGATTCAGATGGGAATCTGTATGGGAATTCAGCCGTTAATGGCGTACAATTACGGGGCGAAAAATCTTCCAAGATTGAAGGAGATACTGAAAAAGGTGGGAATTCTTACCTTTGTCCTGGGTTCTGTCGTTACTCTGGCAAGTTTTTTTGCAAGGCATGCACTGATTAGTATGTTCCTGAAAGATTCCGCTGCAGCGGCAATGGGAGAAAATCTGGTAATATTTCTGGTGATTGCCAGTCCTGTTGTAGGATTTTATTATTTAGGTACCAATTTCCTGCAGGCATCAGGAAATGCTCTGGCAGCCACAATCGTGTCGGTTTTGAGACAGGGACTCCTGTTGATACCGGGACTTTATCTGCTGGAGCGGCTGATGGGATTGACAGGAATTGCGGCAGCACATACTGCAGCGGATGCATTGTCTGTACTGATTGCAGTGGCAGTCTGTGTCCGGCAGTATCGTATTCTTAAAAAGACATTATAAAATAAAAGAAAGAGGAAACAATATGGCAGTAAAAGCAGTACAGCAGATTATGCTGGGGAGTGTAACTAAAAACGAAAAGCAGGCTCTGGAAACTTTAAAAGAGGTCAAAAAAGCCGGCTACGATGGAATTGAGCTGAATGGTTTTATGATACGTCCGACTCCTTTCATTGTACGTATGATGACAAAAATGGCTGGAATGCCAGTGGGTAAGGGCGGCAGTTTTGACTGGGAATCGATAATCTATCAGGCCGGATTGTCTGTGGTCAGCGTGCATGAAGACCTGGGGATGATCAGAAATCAGCCGGATCATGTGATTGAGGAGGCAAAAAAGTTTGGAACAGATAAAGTTGTTATTACCGGAATGTATCGTTTTGATTATTCTGATAAAACGGCTGTATTGAATCTGGCACATGATCTGAACGAAGCCGGTGAGAACCTGAAAAAATCAGGAATTCAGCTTTTGTACCACAATCATAATTGTGAATTTAGAAAAGTGGAGAACAGTAAAACGGCATATGATCTTATCATTGAAGAAACCGATCCGGATTATGTAGGATTTGAACTGGATTCCTACTGGCCCACGGAGGCGGGAGTTTCTGCCATTCAATTGATGAGGCAGCTGGGGAACCGGATGAAACTTTATCATATCAATGATCGTGGGACGAGGTTAAAGGGACCATCCATGACACCAATTTTGAAGTCAGACAGCATGGAGCTGGGATATGGCAATATGAATTTGAAAGAGCTGGTTGCGCAGGCTTTGCGTGTAGATGTGGATGCCATTATCCTGGAAAGCCATAAAAACTGGGTGGATAAATCCCCCATAAAATCTTTACAGATAAGTGCAGAATTTTTAAATCAGGAAATGCACTAATCTATAAATAAATAACAGGGAGGAATAAAAATGGATTTTTCAAGTGTAAAAGGAAAAGTAGTAATCGTAACCGGTGCAAGCAGAGGGATTGGAGAAGCAATCGCAAAGGTTTATGGCGAACATGGAATGAAGGTAGTGTGTGCAGCCAGAAGTAAAGAACAGGGACAGGCTGTGGCAGATGAAATCTGTGCAAAGGGTGGGGATGCCATCTTTGTGCAGACGGACTGCAGTGATGCCGCTCAGATCAGGGCACTGGTTGATACCGCAGTGGAACATTACGGAAAGTTAGATGGTTTGGTAAGTAATGCCGGAATCGTTCCCCAGCGAGGACAGGCACTTTATACCGCAACAAAACATGGAGTGATCGGTATGACCAAGTCCGGCGCCATGGACTATGCTCCTTATGGAATTACTGTAAATGCCATCTGTCCCGGTTATACACGGACGTCCATCTTTGGAAATGCCCCGGAGCAGGCACTGGCAATGTTTGCAAAAGACTGTCCGGCAGGCCGTATGGGAAATCCTGAAGAATGTGCATATCTGGCATTGTTTCTTGCCAGTGATATGGCACGTTATATCACCGGAGCGGCTATTCCAGTTGATGGAGCACTGGCGGCAGGTCATCAGAATGTTTCGACATGGAAACATCCGGAAATAAGAGAGTAGAAAACGAAAATTATAGATTACCCCGGGGAATTCTATCCCGGGGTGATTTTGCATGTGTGCCGAATGACACAGCCGATATTCGGAGGGTATGGCAGATGAACGAAGGCGATCTGCCTTATGAAGATGAAGCTATGAGAGCGCACGCAAAGGAAATGGTATTTCCGATTGGAAAGCCCAATGCTGCATTTGCGCAATACTTTATTGGAAACAGCTACCTGCACTGTAGAAACAGCTACTTAGCACCTGTTTCTACAGTGCAGGTAGGAATTTTCAATGTAACTTTTGAACCGGGATGCCGTGGAAATGAAGCCGGGAGACTGCGTGAATATTCCGGCAGGAGTGAAGCATTGGCATGGAGTTGCACCGGATTCATGGTTTAGCCATCTTGCTGTTGAAGTACCTGGTAAGGAAAGCGCAAACGAATGGTTGGAACCGGTTACTGATGGGCAGTATGGTATACCTAAATAGACCGTAGAATTGATATTGGCTTTGGCCGTCTCAATGAGACTCATGACGATCGCGCTTGCATTTGCTCCGTCCCAGAAGATAGTTCATCAGCGTATCCTTGTGGTTAAAGGCATAGTTTACTGCTTTTTCCAGTTTGCTTTCCCCTGTTGGTTTCAGGGTTCCCAGCCATGACCAGAATTCATCCCATATTTCCGGTTCCTTTTCCAGGCGTTTCTGAAAAAGGGTCTTTCAGTTCCTGTTCTGAATTGATATCCAGAAGCAGGATTTTGATGGAAGGACAGATTGTTCATGCAGGACATCCAGTACTGAGATGGATGGCAGGTAATGTGGTGATTGAGACAGATACCTAAGAAATCAGGGTGAGCCACAGGGAAGTGTTTATGATGAGAGAGGATTGTTGGTGTTTTAGGCTCTTTTTGTGACGAGGGTGCTGAGCTGAGGAATAAATTAGACGCATCAACCATATAATATTCATAAATAAAATGCTTGCAAACAGATTGCTATTTGCAAGCATTTGTGATAGAATATAGTTGAAGGAGGCGATGATTATGGCAAGAACAGCAAATGTATTTGCACGAGTTGAGCCTGAACTTAAAGAACAGGCTGAAAGTGTATTAGATCAGTTAGGAATTCCGATGTCAAATGCAGTAGGAATGTTTCTACGGCAGGTTGTTTTGCAAAAGGGAATTCCATTTGAAATGAAATTACCAAGAACGGCACCGTTGGCCTATGATTCTCTTACGAAAGAACAATTTGATAAAGAAATTGAAAAAGGTATGTCTGATGTAAAAGCTGGCAGAGTTTACTCAGCAGATGCCATTGAAGCTGAAATGAAAAGAGATTTTGGCATATGATTTTTCATGTGGCATATTCCGCCCAAGCAAGACAGGATTTGAGAGACATTTACGAATATATTGCGTATGAATTGTTGGTACCTGAAACAGCTGCCGGACAAACAGAACGCATAATGAAGGCCGTCCGTTCTCTTGAACAAATGCCAATGCGACACAGATTATACGAGGAAGAACCTTGGCATAGTCAGGGGCTTAGAGTTTTGCCGGTGGATAATTATTTGGTGTTTTATCTGCCAGATGAAACCTGTGCTACCGTTAGTATTATACGTATTATGTATGGTGGCAGAGATATTAATAAACAATTGAATGATAACTAGAAGGGTGGAAGCATCTATCAGAAATGGTAGGTGCTTTTATTATGGAGATTTTTATATACGGGATTTTGTCATCAGATTTGGAAGTAAGATAATTGGCCTATTTGATGCTTGACAAGTGAATTATAATAAGAAGAAAGAGATATTGACCCTGGCGCGTTGATATCTCTTTTTTCGTGGAATCAAAGGCTACTCTGTAGCCCTACATAAAATGAAGAGTAGTCTAAACCAATGCCCGGATGCAACATTGGGGTCTAGTACTCGAAGCTCAGGGGCATTTCTTATTGGAGAAATCGTAAATGTCTGTGCAGATGAATCAGTGATTATAGATGGCAAGATCGACACAAAGAAGTTAAAGCCAATTACATTTGATCCATGTAACAATACCTATACTGGACTTGGTGAGGTTGTTGGAAAAGCATTTTGTGATGGTATGCAATTGAAATAACAATGACACCAGAAATAAAATTGGAAGGATTAATTATTATGTGGGAAGAATTAGGCGTAAGCGGTGGAACTGCAATTATTGTTTTGATAGCATTATATTTTGTCATCAAGTGGGCAGTGAAGAATGGTGTAAAAGAAGCATATACGGATATTACTGGAAAGGAACCTGTTGAAGATATCAAAAATGAAAATCGATCCTTACCAACGAGAAGTACTGAGGGGATGCGCTCCTTAAGAAGCGGAGAAAGAAGAGAAGCTCCGCACCCTGTATGCTGAAAAGCATAGCCGCTTTCTGGAACTGGAGGCACTTATCCAGGAAAAGAATGACACGAAAGAGATACTCACGAACTTCATCACCAAGCTGGAAGATTTGACCGGAGAACAGACGGAGTTCCGGGAAGAACTGTGGGGCGGTTTGGTCGATCACATCCGCATCGATGAGAAAAGCAGCACGGTAGTCTTCCGGGGTGGGATTGAGATTACTATTTAATATGTAGAAACACGAACCGAAAGGGGCATCTGGCAGTTTGCTGGATGCCCCTTTCTGTAGTGCGCCTTGCGGCGCACGTTTCTAATGGGTGAAAGTCCCTAATCCGCCCTAG
>JBJELU010000040.1:0-3843 GCA_051879355.1 Oliverpabstia sp. | reverse complement strand
CGCTGTTTTTTCTCGTCAGCGGACAGAACCTTGCCATTCACACTGTCGGCAGAAGCGTCTACCATGTTGTCCTCGGCAATGCCATACTGTTCCGCTTTCATGGAAACACGGGCGATCAGCTCTGTCCGTGCCCAGACAGCATATTTTTTTATCGCATTTTTATCCATAATCGTCTCCTAATCTACAGAACCATGATTCTCTGTTCTTATGCTGGCACGTATTGCAAACAACGGAACAGGCAGCTTTCCTTTTGCCTTTTTTCCGTCAACGCTGTATGCTATAACTTTACATTCCTCGAAATGTTCTTTTTGACAATGCCATTGCATTGCATCCGCTTCCTGCTCCGATAGTGTGTATACGGCATTGTGGTAGGGCAGAATAATCCGGTTTTCTTCAGGCATATGGCAGTCTACTAATAGCTTTTTCTTATAACAGATTTCAAAATTCTCCAACACAAAGGGCTTTGCCCCCATGTTAAAGATTTCGATTCCATGTTCCGAAGGGCTTGTCTTGACACGGTATTCTTTTTCCGTCAGCTCACTGTCTGGTGTAGCCACCATCTGAAAGCAAAGTTTCGGTCGTTCTCGGATAACGGTTGTCAGTTCATTCAAAATCCATCCGATCACTACTCCAATAACGCCAATCAAAGCAGATATAAGTTCCATCATGGTTCGGGGTCTCCTTACGGGTTAATTCAGCTTGATACCATCACAATTTTTCAGCAGTGATTTCAGCTGGGCACGAATCTTCTCCACATACTCATCTACATCTGCTTCGCTCTCCAGCGTTTTCGCCTGGAATACAACCTGACGGTTATAAGCCTTAATCACTTTCTTCGGTACCGGTTTATCGCCTGCACCAGTGTTTACCGGCGGTTTCGGCGGAGCAGGAGGGGCAAGGAGGGATTCAATCCTGTCCACGGTATTATCCTTGTATTGACACATCGGCAGGAACATACCATCCAGCAGAGCAAGGCTCTTGCAGTCGGCTATTTTCGTTTTGCATCCTGTAAAGTAGGTGTCAGATGTAGCAATCACGTTGGATGCCTTTGCATCACCATGAGCAGCAGTATGGGTTTCCTCCATACACTGACGAACGATTTCAAGAACCTCCAGACGTTTTTCGTCCAGCATTTTGTCATGGGCAGTCTGTACTGTTGCCATCAGGGCATTCAGCTCTGGAATCCGCTTATAGTTAAACTTAGAGCCGGACTGGATCATAATAATCAAACGAATTGTATTTAAAGCCTTATGTGCTTCCTCGTCCTTTGCAATGTAATCCAGATCGGTACGTAGCTCCTGCTCAAAACGAACGGCAGAATCAAAGACCGCAACCTGATTCTTGAAGAAGTTCTCCACACTGACCATCGCTTCTTTGTTGTCGTAAAGAGTATCCTGTTTCTTTACTACACGCTCAACAAGAGCAAGATTGTCTTTTCTTTGAGAGAGGACATCATCCATCAGACTAATTGCAGTCTGTACCAGACCTCGATCTGGATACTTGTGATCCTCATACCGATTGTTTAACTGCGTGTAATGCTCTTTCTGAGCAGAAAATTTCTCAACGATAAATTTAATTAAACCATCTTCGTCATCTGGCACATCCATTACGTCAAAGTAATCCCTCAGGAAGTCTTTGGCTTCCTTCATCATGGTTACAGAAACCATCTTCCGTTTGCTGATGGAGGTCTTACCGATCTCACTCTTTTTACGAAGCATATCGGGAAGCTTCGGATCATCGGGCTGAATAGTATTCCCCGCATATTTGATGGTTACTTTCTGGTCATAAATCAGACTGGCTGCGACTGCTGCAATGTCGATTTCTTTCCAGCCGTATGGAATGCCGCTGTAACGGCTCTGAATATCTGCCATTGAAGTAGGCAGGTTTTTCATTGCCTGCATTTCCAAAAATTCTTCCATTGCGGAGGCTGCATCCCGGTTCGGCTCTGTGCCGGGAAGCATCTGTTCTGACCCATTCAGGATAGATACAATGTCCGCATCAGAAACGGCATTCTTCGTAATCAGATCGAGCTTGCTATACACATGGGAAACCAGATATTCCAAAGACTGGTCAATCTTGCTCCTGGCATTTCCTGCTTTAATTTCCAAATGTTCGCCATCCACATAGAACTGCGCCGATTCAATCGCTGATTTCAAATCATCCATTGCTGACAGTTCATATTTGCTGGCTTCTTCCTGCTGGTCACGGATAATATCCTGCACAGACTTCGGCAGCTGACTGACATTTCGCTGTTTCACATACTTACGAATCTTCATGGCACTTTCCAGTGATTCGTAATAAGGCGTTTCCGCCAGAACAACAATCGCTTCGTTTCCCTTCGATTCTGTCATTAGATGCAGCTCGGACTTGTCAGAGGTATCGGTCGCCACAGTCAGGAAACGCAGCCGCATTCCACCAGTTGCCACACCAACAGTAATGCCATCTACCATCTGATCAAACGGGAAGTCATAAATTCCATATCGGAACTTTTTCGTGGTGAAAATATCACCGTAAATCATCTGAGCAATCCGTTCCACAATCGAAGCTGTATCTACCGGTGTGTTCTTAATTTCACGCTGAATATCCTGCTCTTCATCCGTCAGGAAATTATAAGTATCGCCGGTTCTGCCAATATAGTTCTGGCTCATCAAACGGTTGAGACATTCCCGGACAGCTTCTCTCATTGTAATTTTATCCATACGAATATCGTCTGCCATCAGGATGACGATGTTATCCAGATTCGCAGGAATATCATCAATGTAACGAATCAGATAAAGGAGCTTCAGCACATCCACATCCTGCTGTTCGATACCATCACCATTGTCCGCAGCTTTCTGGCAACGCTCAATTACCCGGCGAATCGAACCGTCCAGGAAGGTATGTACGGTATCATAGAAACGGAAGAAGGGCACAAGTGCGTACTCATCCTTCTCCTGAACTTTCTGTGCTGCTTCCTGAAAACCGGACAGCATGGAACGCTCACCGCCGGACAAATGCTTACCGGAATTTCCGTGCTTACGGATTTCTGCAAACACCTTCTGCATGATAATAAACTGATATGGTACGAATGGAAAATTCTCAGAGAATTCCATCGGACCGGAGTATCCTTTAATGTCCAGAATAGAGCCACTGAAGCTGAACAGATTGCGAAGAACAGAATCGTTCTGATCATAAACCCGTTCCAGTATTTGATCTGCCGACGATGTTTTTTTCAGAATACGTTTCTGAATCACTTCATCCACAGAGGAAGAAGAAAGGCTCAAACGAACTTTAAAGCGAGCCTGAATGCGGGAGAACTCATCCGCACGTACTTTGATGATCTCATCAATGGCTTCCTGTCCGGTGCAAACGACCCAGATTTTGCCGCCACATTCACTTCCGATTTTTTCGGTCAGAGACTGGAGGTTCAACAGCATATCGGTATCAGTACCGACATACTGACCAACTTCGTCAATCATAAACAGCAGACGGAAGTTTGCGGGTTTAGAATCTACATAGGCTTTCATATCTGCAACAAGTTGCGCAATGGAAAGGTCGGTGGCAGATTTATCATTAAACCAAGCCCGTGCATCTTCCTCGCTCATATCCAAAACTTCTATCAAAGTCGGAATAATGAACTTGCCATTAAAAGCAAAGGCACGTCGGGTTTCTATCCAGGACTTGCCTTTCTTTTCTTCAAACACACGACGAAATTCCTCAGTCTTGCCCTGCTGATCAATATAGCGCTCAAGCATAGCAACTTTCAGATTTTCTCCGTAGAATCCAAGATGGGTATAGAACATTTTTGCAAAAACACGAAGTACCGCCGTCTTATCCTTCGTGATGGAACCTTCAATGTCAATG
>JBJELU010000039.1:0-163016 GCA_051879355.1 Oliverpabstia sp. | reverse complement strand
GTACGGTTTGATGAGGGGAAAGAGGGCAATCGCCCTCTGACCTACTCTACAAGTCAGAGGACTTTCCTAAATAAAATTTCTTATAAATTTTTGAAAATGTATTGACACTTCCCTTAGGTCAGAAGTTACGATAATACAAAAAAAAGAAAAGGGAGGTTTTTATATGAAAATGAAACAGGTTTGTGAAATTACAGGTTTGACGGAAAAAGCTGTAAGATTTTATATTCAGCAAGATTTGATAAAACCGGAAATTGAAGAGGGAGTACATAGAAAATCGTATTCTTTTACAGAGGAAAATGTAGATGTTCTAAAAAGCATTGCTGTTTTGCGAAAAGCAGGATTTAGTATTTCCGATATTCGTATGATGATGGAAGAACCTGAGCAGCTGCCATCCATACTGGAAGAACGACAAATGTTACTGAATATGGAGATACAGCATAATCAGGCTGTGGAGTCAGCGATAGAGAGGCTGAGTCCATGGGAAAAAGGAGATTTTCATGCAATAGCGGATTCATTGAAACCTATTGCAGGCAGGGGAGAATGTAAGCAGCCGGTAAAGACACACAGGGTAAGAAATATTGTGTTATTGAGTATTATTCTTATTTTAATAGCTCTTGCAGAGTATGTAAATACGGGAGGTATTTTTGCAAGTATTCTGGTAATAGGTCTTTGTGCCCTTATATGTTCAGGTATTGGATTTTTTATGTCATTTCGGTATGCTTTTTGTGGGAGAAGGGCAGAAAAAATGGATGAAAAAGGAACAGGTGTCATTATAGATGTTGTAAAAGATACAGGATTCGATGTCGCTTTTGCACGGGCGGGCTCAACAAGTGCAGGAACAAAGGAACCTGGTATTGGAGGAATCTGGCAGATCGTAATGATGTTCTGGAATGAAATCAGACCGGATTCCTGGTATCCGGTACTTCAGTATAAAAATTCGCAGGGAGATATTCAGGCGGCAACTTTTACTTATGGTTGGTTAAAGTATACATGGAAATGTGGAGAAAAAGTAAAAATAGCCTGGAATCCACAGCAACCGGAGAAGGTGTACCCTTTGGAGGGTACATGGATGAGAAAGAAAGCAATTGGATATTTGATTGTATCGGTTATATCTCTGGTAGCCAGCGTAATACTTTTATATGGTTACGGAACAGTTATAGGATTGTAAAAGGACGGGTTGTTCCAAATAATTAATTTAGTGCTTGACAAAACATGATATCCTATATATACTTTGATTGTCAAAACATTTGAAACATAAACAATTTTTGTCAGTGACAGAGTTATGGATGAGTATAAGGAGATTTATCATGTTAGAAGAAATGAAAGAAATTATTGCAGAACAGTTAAATTGTGATGAGGATATGATTACAGAAGAAACATCTTTTAAAGATGATCTGGGAGCTGATTCCCTTGATTTGTTTGAACTGGTAATGTCTCTGGAGGAAAAGTATGAGATCGAGATTCCTTCTGAAGAATTGACTGAGCTTACAACTGTCGGCAGTGTTATGGAGTATCTGAAAGGAAAAGGTGTGGAGGCTTAGTCCACACCTTTTTATCTAGCAGCAGGAGGAACAAAATGAAAACTAGAATTACAGATTTGTTAGGTATTGAATATCCCATTATTCAGGGTGGTATGGCATGGGTAGCAGAACATCATCTGGCTGCTGCTGTATCTGAAGCTGGTGGATTTGGTCTGATTGGTGCAGCCAGTGCTCCGGCTGAGATTGTAAGAGAGGAAATAAGAAAAGCAAAAGAACTGACAGATAAACCGTTTGGTGTTAATATTATGCTTTTGAATCCAAATTCTGAGGAAGTGGCAAAAGTTGTTGTAGAAGAAGGGGTTAAGGCTGTTACGACTGGTGCGGGAAATCCGGAAAAATTTATTCCAATGTTTAAGGAAGCTGGTATTAAAGTAATTCCGGTTGTGGCATCTGTCGCTATGGCAAAGCGTATGGAACGTTATGGTGCAGACGCTGTAGTTGCTGAAGGAATGGAAGCAGGCGGACATATTGGTTCTCAGACTACGATGGCATTGATTCCACAGGTTGTAGATGCAGTAGATATCCCTGTAATTGCAGCAGGAGGTATCGGAGATGGAAGAGGATATGCGGCAGTCACTATGCTGGGAGCAGAAGCAGTACAGATGGGAACACGTTTTGTGGTGGCTGATGAGTCGATTGTTCATGATAACTATAAAGATAGAATTGTAAAAGCGAAGGATATTGATACAGTTGTGACTGGTCTTTCCACTGGACACCCGATTCGTGTACTGAGAAATCAGATGACAAAGGAATATCTGAAGCTGGAAGAGTCCGGTGCTCCGTTTGAAGAACTGGAAAAACTGACTCTGGGTGCACTGAGAAAAGCCGTTATGGATGGCGATATTAAGAATGGAAGTGTGATGGCAGGGCAGATTGCCGGTCTGGTTCATAAGAGACAGAGCTGTAAAGAGATTATTGATGAAATTATGAGGGAAGCAGAATCCCTGTTGAAATAGAGTATGATGAGAGAATGGCCGGACTGATCAGGGGTCCGGCTGCCATTTGACATAATATTTTGAAAATCAAATTATTACATGGAGGATTTATGAGCAAGATTGCATTTGTTTTTCCGGGGCAGGGAGCTCAGTATGTGGGGATGGGAAAGGATTTTTATGAGCAGATTCCTGTTTGCAGAAGTATTTTTCATACAGCATCTGATGTGACAGGTCTGGATATCCTGGCTCTTTGTTTTGAGGAAAATGATAAGATTCATATTACAGAATATACGCAGATTGCTATGTTGGCAGTTGAAGCGGCCATGTTAAAGGCTCTGGAAGAAAAGGGAGTTCATGCCCAGGTGCATGCAGGACTGAGTCTGGGAGAATATGGTGCATTGATTGCTTCTGGTGTGATGTCTGTGGAAGATGCTTTTTGGGTAGTTCGGAAAAGAGGAATTTTCATGCAGGAGGCGGTTCCGGTGGGTGGAGCTATGTGCGCTGTTATGGGAATGGACGGAACTGTCATTAAAGAAATCTGTGAAAGTGTAGATGGGATTGTTTCTGTAGCCAATTATAACTGTCCGGGACAGATTGTCATTACCGGAGAAACCAATGCTGTAGATGAGGCCTGTGAAAAATTGAAAGAAGCAGGGGCGAGAAGATGTATTCATCTGAAAGTCAGCGGTCCTTTCCATTCACCGATGTTAAAAGAAGCCGGAAAAAAGCTGGGTGAGGTTCTGGAAACTGTAGAGATTCATCCGTTTGAAGTTCCGTACATTACCAATGTAACGGCAGATTATGTGACAGAACCATCAAATGTCAGAAAGTTGCTGAAAGAACAGGTATCTTCCTCTGTACTCTGGCAGCAGAGTGTGGAACGGATGATTGCTGATGGTGTTGATACTTTTATAGAAATCGGACCGGGAAAGACGCTGACAGGATTTTTGCGTAAAATCAACAGATCTGTCAGAGGCTTTAATATTGAAACTGTGGAAGATATGGAAAAAGTAATAGATGAGTTGTAAGAAAGGATTCGGTGTCTAAATGAATAAGAAAGTAGCACTGGTGACTGGAGCCAGCAGAGGAATCGGAAGACAGATTGCCATCACACTGGCAGAACAGGGATTTTTTGTTATTGTGAATTATAATGGTTCAGCACAGAGAGCCCAGGAGGTTATTGATACCATTAAAAATCAGGGTGGAGAAGGAAGTATTTATCAGTGTAATGTTTCTGATTTTGCTGAAACCGAACAGATGATGAAAGAACTTGTTAAGTCATATGGTCATGTGGATGTGCTGGTTAATAATGCAGGTATTACCAGAGATAACCTGATTATGAAAATGAGTGAAGCGGATTTTGATGCAGTAATAGAGACGAATCTGAAAGGCTGTTTTAATACGATTCGTCATCTTACCAGGCAGATGCTGAAGCAGAGAAGCGGAAAGATTATTAATATTGCTTCTGTTTCCGGAGTACTGGGTAATGCCGGACAGGCTAATTATGCAGCATCAAAAGCAGGTATTATCGGTCTGACAAAGACGATGGCAAGAGAGCTGGCCAGCAGGGGAATTACAGTCAATGCCATTGCACCTGGATTTATTAATACAGAAATGACGGAGGTATTGTCTGACAGTGTGAAAGAAGCCGCAGTGGCACAGATTCCGCTGAAAAGATTTGGAGAAACAAAAGATATTGCAGAAATGGCTGCATTTCTGGCATCAGATAAGGCTGATTATATCACCGGGCAGGTGATTCATGTAGACGGCGGAATGGCAATGTAATTATAGTTTGAAAGATAGAGTTGAGGTTGATATATGCGTAGAGTAGTGGTTACCGGCATGGGAGCTGTGACTCCTATAGGAACAGGTGTGGAGAAATACTGGGAAAATGTAAAGAAAAAAACATTGGGATTTGGTGAGATTACCCGATTTGATACCAGTGATTTTAAGGTAAAGCTGGCAGCAGAAGTAAAAGATTTTGTGGAAAAAGAACATATGGATTTTAAGGCTGCCAGAAGAATGGAGTTGTTCTGTCAGTATGCGGTGGCAGCTGCCAAAGAAGCATTTGCTCAGGCAGGACTGGATATGGAAAAAGAGGATCCGTTCCGTGTGGGATGTTCTATTGGTTCAGGAATCGGCAGTCTGCAGGCAACAGAGGCTGCCTGCAAGAAGCTGGAAGAAAAAGGACCGTCAAGAGTCAATCCGCTGCTGGTGCCGCTGATGATTTCCAACATGGCAGCAGGTAATGTCTCCATTCAGCTGGGGCTTAAGGGAAAGAGCCTGAATGTGGTTACTGCCTGTGCAACAGGTACACATTCCATTGGAGAGGCTTACAGAAGTATTCAGTGTGGAGATGCGGATGTGATGCTGGCAGGCGGTACGGAAGCATGTATCTGTCCGATCGGTGTGGCAGGATTTTCTGCATTGACAGCACTTTCTGACTCTCAGGATCCGGAGAGATGTTCTATTCCGTTTGATAAGGACAGAAGTGGATTTGTCATGGGTGAAGGTGCAGGTGTAGTGGTTCTGGAAGAACTGGAACATGCACAGAAACGGGGAGCCGTGATTCTGGCAGAAGTGACAGGTTATGGTGCAACCAGTGATGCTTATCATATTACTTCACCGGCAGAGGATGGTTCCGGTGCGGCGAAAGCTATGGAACTGGCAATTGCTGAAGCTGGAATTGAAAAACAGGATGTAACCTATATCAATGCTCATGGAACGGCTACCCATCATAATGACTTGTTTGAGACAAGAGCCATCAAATTACTGTTCGGGGAACATGCGTATGATATGAAAATCAACTCTACAAAATCTATGATTGGACATCTGCTGGGAGCTGCAGGAGCTGTGGAGTTTATTACCTGTGTGAAAGAGTTACAGGAAGGATTTATCCATGCAACTGCAGGATATACCACTCCGGATGAAGAGATGGATCTGAATTATGTGGCAGGTGAAGGTGTAGAAGAACCGATATCCTATGCATTGAGTAATTCTCTTGGATTTGGCGGTCATAATGCAAGTATTTTAATTAAGAAATACAACGGGTAAAGGAGAGCAGAAATGGAATTTGAAAATCTGATTCGTTTGATCAATACAGTGTCCTCTTCTGAACTTACGGAATTTTCCATGAAAGATGGAGATTTCAAAGTGAGCATGAATAAGAAAAAAGAAGTTCAGATTGTTGCTGATGGAAATATGGCTGCGGAGATCCCGGTATTTACGGCACAAACAGTTGCTCCAGAGAAAGAGTCTGTAGAATCTGAGGCGGAAGGAAATCAGGTAAAAGCTCCGTTGGTAGGAACTTTTTACAGTGCGTCTGCACCAGATGCGGCACCTTTTGTTAAGGTAGGAGATACCGTGAAAAAAGGACAGGTTCTGGGAATTATTGAAGCAATGAAACTGATGAATGAAATTGAGAGTGAATATGACGGTGTTGTGGAATCAATTCTGGTAGAAAACGGACAGATGGTGGAATATGGACAGAATCTGTTTATCATCCGGTAAAATCAGCATATGTGGGAGGCAGACATGTTAACGACAAAGGAAATTATGGAAATTATTCCTCACAGACATCCGTTTTTACTGGTGGATGTGATTGAAGATATGGAACCCGGTGTAAAAGCAGTGGGTAGAAAATGTGTTACTTATGATGAGTATTATTTCCGTGGACATTTCCCGGAAGAACCTGTAATGCCGGGGGTACTGATCATAGAAGCACTGGCACAGGTGGGTGCGGTATGTATCCTGAGCTGTGAACAGTTTAAAGGGAAAACTGCGTATTTCGGAGGAATTAACCATTGTAAGTTTAAAAAGAAGGTAGTTCCTGGAGATGTTCTGAGACTGGAAGTAGAATTGATCAAACAAAAAGGACCAATTGCCATTGCAAAAGCGGTAGCTACGGTAGACGGAAAAGTGGCAGCGTCTGGCGAGCTGACGGTAGCAATCGGCTAGTAATGCGGGAGGAATGCATATGTTTCGTAAAATTTTGATAGCAAACAGAGGAGAGATTGCGGTTCGGATTATCCGGGCCTGCCGTGAGATGGGAATAGCTACAGTGGCAGTTTATTCGGAGGCGGATAAGGAAGCACTTCATACCCAGCTGGCAGATGAGGCAATTTGTATCGGACCGGCATCCGCTGTGGATAGTTATCTGAATATGGAACAGATTTTAAGTGCATGCGTTGCCGCCAAAGTGGATGCCGTACATCCCGGATTTGGATTTCTTTCAGAAAACAGCAGATTTGTGGAACTTTGCAAGAAATGTAATATTGAATTTATTGGTCCCACCGCTGAGATGATGGAAAAGATGGGAAATAAATCAGAGGCAAGAAAGACCATGATGCAGGCAGATGTTCCTGTCGTTCCCGGAACCAGGGAACCGGTATATGATGCCCGGACTGCAAAACAACTGGCGGAGAAAATAGGATATCCCATTATGATCAAGGCTTCATCAGGAGGCGGAGGAAAAGGAATGCGTGTTTCTGAGAGCCCGGAGGACTTTGAGGAAAATTTCAAAGTGGCGCAGCTGGAATCCGTCCGGGGATTTGCGGATAATTCTATGTATTTGGAGAAATATGTGCGTAATCCGAGACATATAGAATTTCAGATACTGGCAGACAAATATGGAAATGTTATACAGCTTGGAGAAAGAGACTGTTCCATTCAGAGAAATCATCAGAAAGTGATTGAAGAATCTCCCAGTCAGGCACTTACTCCGGAACTTCGTAAGAAAATGGGTGAAGCTGCGATTCGTGCGGCAAAAGCAGTAAATTATGAAAGTGCAGGAACCATAGAATTTTTATTGGACGAAGATAAGAATTTCTACTTCATGGAGATGAATACCAGAATTCAGGTTGAGCATCCGGTAACAGAGATGGTGTCCGGGGTGGACCTGATGAAAGAAATGATTTCTATTGCGGAAGGAAATCCGTTATCTGTTCGTCAGGAAGATATTCAGCTTCAGGGACATGCCATGGAGTGCCGCATCAATGCGGAGGACCCGGATAATCATTTTCGCCCCTGTCCCGGCGTGATCAAGGAGATTCATTTGCCGGGAGGCTATGGTGTGCGGGTGGATACTGCAGTGTACAACGGATATGAGATTCCTCCATACTATGATTCCATGATCGCAAAAGTAATTGTCCATGGCAGAGACAGAAAGGAAACTATAGATAAAATGAGAAGTGCGTTGGGAGAGCTGATCATTGACGGAGTTACTACCAATGTGGATTTCCAGTATGAGATTCTGAATCATCCGGATTTCCAGAAGGGAAATGTGACAACGGACTTTATTCCTTCACACTTTCATTTATCATGATACCTGTATGGACAGACATGTCAGTTTAGAAGAAAAAAGGTGAAATTCATATGGCAAAATTGAAACATATGTTTAAGAAGACAGCTGCTTTATTTGGAGACAGGGAGAATGGCGACGAAAAGCCAAACAGAGACAATAAAAAAGAACCTTCTGTTCCGGAAGGGCTGTGGCTCAAATGTCCCAAATGCGGAGAAATGGTTTACCGTGAGGATATAAAAAGTAATTCTTATGTATGCCCGAAATGTGAAGGGTATTTTAGAATTAAGACGAAAACCAGAATTCGAATGGTGGCGGATGCCGGAAGTTTTGAAGAGTGGTTTTGCGATATAGAACAGAAAAATCCTCTGGATTATCCGGAATATGAGGAAAAAATAGCCGGTCTGCAGGAAAAAACAAAACTGAAGGAAGCCGTGACAACAGGTGTCTGTACTGTCAATGGAATCCGGACAGTTCTCGGTGTCTGTGATGCCCGTTTTCTTATGGGAAGTATGGGATATGTGGTGGGAGAAAAAATTACACGTGCGTTTGAACGTGCGGTGGAAGAAAGACTCCCGGTTGTCCTGTTCTGCAGTTCCGGCGGTGCCAGAATGCAGGAAGGCATTATTTCTCTGATGCAGATGGCAAAAACATCGGCAGCGATTAAAAAACACAGCGAGGCGGGATTATTTTATCTTCCCATATTGACGGATCCGACAACAGGAGGAGTGACCGCAAGTTTTGCCATGCTGGGAGATGTGATTCTGGCAGAACCGGGAGCACTGATTGGTTTTGCAGGACCGAGAGTTATTGCGCAGACCATCGGCCAGAAATTGCCGGAAGGATTTCAGAGGGCAGAATTTCTGGTTGAAAAGGGTATTATTGATGGAATTGTGGAAAGAAAAGATTTAAAGGATACTATTTCACACCTTCTGGAAGTTCATCAGGAAAATAAAAGTTATCAAAATTATCAGGGACAGAATATTATAGATTCAGGATGTAGAGAAGAGAAAATTCAGAAAAAAGATCTTACAGCCTGGGAGAGGGTAGAATTGTCCAGAAGCAGCAGCCGTCCCACCAGTATGGAATATATACAACAGGTGTTTGATGAGTTTCTGGAACTTCACGGTGACAGAAGTTTTCGGGATGACGGAGCTGTCATCGGCGGCATCGGTATGTTTGGAGGACAGCCGGTTACGGTGATTGGACAACAAAAAGGGAAAAATGTAAAAGAAAATATTTTCCGCAATTTTGGCATGGCCTCTCCGGAAGGATACCGTAAGGCACTGCGTCTGATGAAGCAGGCAGAAAAATTTAAAAGACCGATTCTGAACTTTGTGGATACACCGGGGGCTGCCTGTGGAATTGAGGCGGAGGAACGAGGACAGGGAGAAGCAATTGCCCGGAATCTGATGGAAATGTCGGGGTTGAAAGTACCTGTACTGAGTATTTTTATCGGAGAAGGCGGAAGCGGCGGTGCACTGGGGCTGGCGGTTGCCAATGAAGTCTGGATGATGGAAAATGCAACATATTCTATTCTGTCACCGGAAGGATTTGCCTCTATTTTGTGGAAAGATGGAAAACGGGCAAAAGAAGCATCTGAAATAATGAAAATCACTGCAGAGGATTTACAGAAATTGCAGATTGTAGAATGGGTCATCCCGGAGCCTGAACCGGCGTGTGAGGAGAATCTTCCTGAACTGGCTGAAAGGATTCGTGAGAGACTGGATGAGTTCTTAGTATTGCAGAAGAATAAGACAGAGGAGATGCTGGTACAGCAGCGTTACGATAGATTCCGTAAATTTTAGATTGATTTCGATTTTGGAAATTGTAAATGCACAAGAGATATAGAAAGGGTATGGATATGAAACCGTTAGTGATTGGAGATTTGACGGCCAAGATTCCTGTAATCCAGGGGGGAATGGGTGTGGGAATCAGTCTTTCCCGACTTGCCGGCAGTGTAGCTGCCTGTGGAGGAATTGGTGTGATTTCAGCGGCTCAGATTGGATACAGGGATCCGGAATTTGAAAAGAATCCAATAGAAACTAATTTGAAAGTGCTGAAAGAGGAAATTCAAAAAGCAAGAGAAATTGCCCGGGGAGGTATCATCGGAGTCAATATTATGGTGGCTACCAGAAAATACGAGGAATATGTAAAGGCTGCAGTACAGGCAGGGATTGACCTGATTATTTCCGGAGCAGGATTACCTTCAGAACTTCCAAAACTGGTAGAAGGCAGCAGAACCAAAATAGCACCGATCGTGTCCTCCATCAAATCCTCAAGAGTCATCTGCAGATTGTGGGACAGACATTATCATACTGCTCCTGATCTGGTGGTGATAGAAGGACCAAAAGCAGGAGGTCATCTGGGGTTTTCAAGAGAACAGCTGACATTGTACGGGGCTCCGGGTGAATCGGAAGAACAGGAGAAACAGGGAAAAGAAGCTTACGAGCAGGAGATTCTCGGAATTATTCAGGTAGTAAAAGAATTTGCAGAAAAGTACAAAAAACAGATACCGGTGGTAGTGGCAGGAGGCATTTTTGACCGAAAGGATGTTCTTCATGCCATGGAACTGGGAGCTGACGGAGTACAGATGGGAACTCGCTTTGTGACGACTTATGAGTGTGACGCCGATGAACGTTATAAACAGACATACCTGAATGCGACAAAAGAAGATATTATGATTGTGGACAGTCCGGTGGGAATGCCGGGAAGAGCAATCAGAAATTCTTTTATAAGAAATAAAGAGGCAGGAAGAGAACCTATAACAAAATGTTATCAGTGTATCAAAGGATGCAATCCGAAAGATACACCATACTGTATCACAAAAGCCCTGATTCATGCGGCAAAAGGGGAGGTGGAACAAGCCTTGCTGTTCTGCGGAGAAAATGCATGGAAATGTAAAAAGATGGAACATGTCAAAGATATTATGGAGGAAATTGCTTTTGCATAAATAGTTGCATTTTTTTGATGTTCATGGTAGAATGATTTTAATCAAATAGAGTAGCAGAGATGAGAGCAGGAAAAACAATGGTCGAGAGTCCATTTATTTTTCCTGCTCTTTTTAGCGTATAGGAGGTAAAACCATGTATGATGTGATGATTATAGGGGCGGGAGTTTCCGGCTGTGCCATTGCCAGAGAATTATCCCGTTATCGACTGAAAATTGGTGTGTTGGAGAAGGAAGAGGATGTGTGCTGTGGGACTTCGAAGGCTAACAGCGGGATTGTTCATGCGGGATTTGATGCAAAGCCCGGGACATTGAAGGCAAAGATGAATGTGGAAGGGAATGCGATGATGGGAGACCTGGCCCATGATCTGGATTTTTCTTTTGATAGGATTGGTTCGCTGGTACTTTGTTTTTCAGAAGAAGATTTACCGTCATTAGAAGAACTAATGAATCAGGGAAGACAAAATGGTGTGCCGGATCTTCGGATATTGAGTCAGGAAGAACTGAGGCAGATGGAGCCAAATGTATCGGAGGAAGCAGTGGCTGCCTTGTATGCACCTACCGGAGGAATTGTGTGTCCTTTTGGTCTGAATATAGCATTGGCAGAAAATGCCTGTGAAAATGGTGTGGAATTTTTCTTTGATACGTCAGTAGAGAAGATTGAGAAAACAGCGGAAGGTTATCGGCTGATCAGTGAAGATAAAGTATGGGAGACACGGTGTGTGGTAAACGCTGCAGGTGTCTATGCGGATCGGATGCATAATATGGCATCAGAGAAGAAAATCCATATTATACCTCGTCGTGGAGAGTATTATCTTCTGGATAAAAGTGCAGGACATCATGTACAGCATACCATTTTCCAGTTGCCCGGAAAAATGGGGAAGGGTGTTCTGGTTACGCCTACGGCTCATGGGAATCTTCTGGTGGGACCAAATGCAGAGAATATAGAAGATAAAGAGGCAACCAGTACAACAGCCGGAGGTCTGGAGGAAATCGGAGAAAAATCGACGAGAAGTGTAAAAAATCTTCCTCTTAGACAGGTGATTACTTCATTTGCCGGATTAAGAGCCGGAGAAGAGGGGCATGAATTTATTTTGCAGGAGGCAGAAGATGCTCCCGGATTTTTTGACTGTGCAGGAATAGAATCTCCGGGACTCACCAGTTCACCTGCAATTGGGAAACGGATGGCAGAGCTGGTTATAGAAAAACTGCATCCGGAGAAAAAAGAGAATTTTATCAGTAAGAGGAAAGGCATTACAGATCCGCGGAAACTGTCCAGAGAAGAGTGGGCTGCATTGGTCAGAAAAGAACCGGCCTATGGAAATATTATCTGCCGTTGTGAAAGTATTTCAGAGGGAGAAATTCTGGATGCCATTCATCGTCCGTTAGGAGCCAGATCTCTGGATGGTGTGAAGCGGCGTACACGCGCAGGAATGGGCAGATGCCAGTCGGGATTTTGTTCACCGCGGACGATGGAAATACTGGCAAGAGAGTGGAAAACTTCTGTGGATTCTGTAACCAAATGTGGAAAAGATTCAAAAATCATTCTTGGAGTGACGAAAGATAGTCTGTAAGGAGGGGAATAGGATGAAATCCTGTTATGATGTGGTGATTATAGGCGGAGGTCCTGCAGGACTTGCGGCAGCAGTGGCTGCTTATGATGCAGGAATCCGGGATATTTTAATATTGGAAAGAGATAAGGAACTGGGAGGAATACTGAACCAATGTATTCATAATGGATTTGGGCTTCATACTTTTCAGGAAGAATTGACCGGCCCGGAATATGCACAGCGATTTATTAATCAGGTAGAAGTAAGAAAAATACAATATTTATTAAATACGATGGTTATGGATATCAGCCGGGACAAGCAGATAACGGCTTTAAATCGTGTGGAAGGTCTGTTTACTTTGCAGGCAAAAACGGTGATTCTGGCGATGGGATGTCGGGAACGCTCGCGTGGAGCTCTGAATATTCCGGGCTATCGTCCGGCAGGCGTTTTTTCCGCAGGAACGGCACAGCGTCTGGTAAATATAGAAGGATATCTGCCGGGACGTGAGGTGGTGATTCTGGGTTCCGGTGATATCGGTCTGATTATGGCAAGACGCATGACACTGGAAGGGGCAAAAGTAAAGGTTGTGGCAGAACTTCTGCCGTATTCCGGAGGTCTGAAAAGAAATATTGTACAGTGTCTTGATGATTTTGGTATACCGCTGAAGCTGAGTCATACGGTGGTGGATATCAAAGGAAAGGAACGGGTGGAGTCAGTTACACTGGCGCAGGTAGATGCAAACAGAAAACCGATTCCGGGAACAGAAGAGGAATATACCTGTGATACATTGCTCCTATCGGTTGGTCTGATTCCTGAAAATGAGCTTTCACGGGATATGGGAGTAGAGCTGCACCCGATCACCAGCGGTCCCCGGGTGAATGAAAGTTTGGAGACAAGTATTCCGGGAGTATTTGCCTGCGGTAATGTCCTTCATGTCCATGATCTGGTTGATTTCGTATCGGAAGAAGCTGCTATGGCGGGGAGATGTGCGGCGGAGTATGTGAGGCAGAATAACGGAAAAGAAGCAAATAATAGGGAAGAAAGTCATTGGGCAACGGAAATTCCTGTGGAAGGCATGGATGGGGTGCGTTATACCGTTCCCTGCAGTATTCATCCTTCCCGCATGTTGGAAAAACATCCGGTTCGTTTTCGTGTGGGTGATGTATACCGGAATTGTTACATCAGCGTTTATCTGAATGATCAAAGAGTAATTCATAAAAAACGTCAGGTGATGGCACCCGGTGAGATGGAAACCGTATATCTGGAAAAACAATGGTTGATCGGGGATTCTGCTTGTCTGCAGAAAACAGAAGATATAAAGATTGTTGTCAAAATAGAACAGGAATAGAAGGGAGAGGCCAAAATGCAAGAAAAACATTTAATCTGTATCGGCTGTCCTATGGGGTGTCCGTTGAAAGTGACTATGAAGGATGGTATAGTTGATAAGATAGAGGGCAATAATTGTAAACGGGGAGCAGTATATGGGGAAAAAGAAGTGACCAATCCTACCAGAATTGTTACTTCCACAGTGCGGGTACTGGATGGACAAGTACCGGTTGTCTCTGTCAAAACTGCGTCGGATATTCCAAAAGGGAAAATTCAGGAGTGTATGAAAGCATTGAAGAATGTGCAGGTGAAAGCACCGGTAATGGCAGGAATGGTGATTATGGAAAATGTAGCCGGGACGGGGGTTGCTGTTGTGGCTACGAAAAACGCATATTAATAAGTATGAATTTCCCCGGGGAAAAATGTGCAAGTAAGGAGAAGAGAAATGAAAATTGTAATTCTGGACGGTTATGTGGAAAATCCCGGAGATTTGAGTTGGGAAGGATTTGAACAATTAGGTGAAGTTAGAATCTATGACCGTACACCTGAAAATCTGATTACAGAGCGGATTCAGGATGCGGAAGTTGTGATTACCAACAAAACACCAATCCGGGAGGAAACATTGGCGACCTGCCCATCGGTTCGTTATATTGGAGTTCTGGCTACCGGTTATAATGTGGTAGATACGGAAGCTGCAGCCCGTAGAAATATTCCGGTATGTAATATTCCTGCTTATGGAACGGATGCGGTGGCACAGATGGTTTTTGCACTTCTTCTGGAAGTATGTCAGCATGTGGGAGCACATTCCGCTGCAGTAAAAGAAGGTGAGTGGACAAAAAATCAGGACTGGTGTTTCTGGAAATATCCTCTGATTGAACTTAAAGGAAAAACGATGGGGATTATAGGATTTGGAAGAATCGGACAGAGTGTAGGGAAAATTGCTCATGTGTTTGGTATGCACGTGCTGGCCTACGGAGGTTCTTCTTCTCCGGAAGATACGGCATTTGCTGAGAGGGTGACGTTTGAGGAATTGTGTGCCCGGTCAGATGTGATTTCATTGCACTGTCCTTTATTTCCTTCGACACAGGGAATCATCAATAAAGATAGTATTGCCATGATGAAGGATGGAGTTATCCTCATCAACACCAGCCGGGGTGGTCTGATTGTGGAAAACGATCTGGCAGAAGCATTGCAATGTGGAAAAGTTTATGCTGCGGCCTGTGATGTGGTATCTACAGAAGCGATCCAGCAGGATAATCCGCTGCTGAAATGTGATAACTGTATTCTGACACCCCATATCGCCTGGGCGGCAAAAGAAAGCAGAGAGAGATTGATGCAGATTGCGGTGGAAAATCTGAAATGTTTTTGTGAAGGAAAACCGCAGAATGTAGTGAATCTGTGATGGTGAAGATTATGAAAGTTGTAATTGCGATTGATTCTTTCAAAGGAAGTCTCAGTTCCATGGAGGCAGGAAAAGCTGCGGCGGAAGGCGTCCGGCATGCCGTTGAGGCGGATATTGTCATCAGACCTCTGGCAGACGGAGGGGAAGGAACGACAGAGGCACTGATCAGTGGACTGGGCGGTACCTACCAGCAGGTGGAAGTGACAGGGCCTTTGGGAGAAAAGGTTATGGCCAGGTACGGGATATTAGCAGATGGAAAGACTGCGGTGATGGAAATGGCAGAGGCAGCCGGTATTACGCTGGTGGACCGCTGTCAGTTAAATCCGTGGAAAGCCACTACCTATGGAGTGGGAGAAATGATCCTTGACGGGATTCACCGGGGCTGCCGTGAGTTTATCATGGGAATCGGAGGCAGTGCCACGTCAGATGGCGGCGTGGGGATGCTGCAGGCACTGGGATATCATTTTTATAATCAGGAAGGGCGTCCTATCGGATCTGGTTTGAGTGAACTGGATCAGATTGCGGAAATCAGAGCGGAAGATGTGGAACCATTGCTAAAAGAATGTCACTTTCAGATTGCCTGTGATGTAAAGAATCCGCTCTGCGGCGAAAATGGAGCGGTGTATATTTTTGGACCGCAAAAAGGTGTAAAAGAAGAAGAGAAGGAAATACTGGATCGGAAAATGGCTGTCTATGCGGATAAAACCGCAGAATTTACGGGAAAAGACAGGAGAAAAGAAGAAGGTGCAGGTGCCGCAGGAGGACTGGGATTTGCGTTTCTTAGTTATTTTCCTCATGTAGAGCTGCAGCCGGGTATTTCCATTGTACTGAAGGCTGTAGGTCTGGAACAGGAGCTGATGGATGCAGATGTGGTTATCACCGGGGAAGGCTGTCTGGATGAACAGACAGCCATGGGCAAATTGCCGGTGGGAGTGGCTCATCTTGCTAAGAAGCATCATGCGATGGTGCTGGCATTTGCCGGAAGCATTAAAGACGGCGGTGAAATCTGTAACAAAGAGGGAATCGATGCAGTTTTTCCGATTGTCCGGGGAGTCACTTCTCTGGAAGAAGCCATGAAGCCGGAAACGGCGAAAAAAAATATGACTCTGGCAGTGGAGCAGGTATTTCGCCTGATTAGCTGCAGGTAATAAAATTTCCCCGGGGTAAAATTACCAGTTTGCTGATGAAGCCGAACAGATGTAAGTTTGTGAGCCTTCAAGTACCGGTAGAGTCATAGTGAAACAAGCTCCGCCGGTTTTTCCATTACTGCCGGTCAGGGTTCCATGATGAGCTTCTACAATGTCCCTGGCCATGCTGAGTCCGATGCCATATCCGGTTTTGGAGACCGTTCCCCTGGTAAATCGCTGGAAAAGCAGAGGGAATTCTTCGGGAGGGATTCCCATACCTTCGTCTTCAATAATGATAGAGACAGTCTGTCCGCAGTTTTTGGCTGTGATCCATACCCGACCGCCCTGTCTGGTATGTTCGGCTGCATTTTTAATAATATTTTCCAGAGCCTGAGGAAGCCAGAAAGCATCTCCATACAGGATGATATCCTTTTCGCAGTCTAAAAGTATGCCGACTTGCCTTTTGTCGGTTAAGGAACGCAGCTGTTGGATGATAGACAGGATTTCATCTGCCAGGTGTAAATGCTCAAAGACCATCTGGATTTTTCCCGCAGCAAGCTGGCTGGACTTGAGAATACGGTCAATCTCGTTGGTAAGCCGTTCCATACAGGCCTGACTTTTCTGAAGGGCTGTCCGTTCCTCTTCTGTCGCTGACTGAAGCTGTGCAAGATCCAGACGAATCTGAAGTGCAGTGACAGCGGTCTTCATCTGGTGAGCCATATTTTCAATAAAATGATTGGTCTGTTCTTCTCTTTGCTGCTGGAGATGGATTTCCTGCAGCAGTTGTTCTTCCATTCGTATGATTTGATTCTCCAGATTATGAATTTTCCCTTCATGCAGATTCTCCTGCATAACTTTTGATGGGTAATTGAGAAAATGTTGGATTTCGTTGGTCAGTTCCTCCATGCGATGTTCCTGATGGCAGAGTTTCCTTCTACAGAGAATGGCAGAAAGAATGCCTGCGGCACCAAAGACAAGACATAATAATTTCCAGAACATAGAGTTCACCTCCTGACAGGAATCGCCCATCGATAGCCGATTCCCCGAAGGGTTTCTATGTAGGGTTTGCCATCGAAAATACCAAGTTTCTCACGGAGACGGCTGATATTCACATTTAGTGTATTGGCAGACACAAACATACCGTCCCGATCCCAGACTCCGAACATCAGCTCTTCTCTGGTGAGCGTACGCGGATAATTTTCAATCAGGATTTCCGCAAGCTTCAGTTCTGTCACAGTCAAATCCAGTGTGCCTGTGCCCTGATTATTTTTCAGGATTTTTCGTTCCCTGTCATAGATTAGATTGCCGCTTTTTCTGAGGTGATTTTTTTGCATGGCAGATCTTCGCAAAAGTGCCTGTATCCGAACAATAAGTTCTTGCATACGGAAAGGTTTTGTCATGTAATCGTCCCCGCCCGACTGAAATCCCCGGACTAGTTCCATTTCGCTGCTGCATCCGGTCAGATATAGAATAGGAATATCCCATAATTCACGGATTTTTTTGCAGAGTTCATAGCCATTTTCTCCGTCCAGATGAACATCCAGAATTATAAGGTCTGTTTTTTGATGTTCCAGAAAGTCCATGGTATCAGCGGTGCGTTCTGTATGGAAAACCTGATATCTATATCCGGTAAGGATATCAGACAATCCTTCCGCAACGCTTATGTCATCCTCAACAATAAGGAGGGTGGGAATATCGTTAGGTTCTGTATTGTATAATGTTTTCATGTCAGCTCTCTTTCAGGTCTAGAATTTTACCATCTTCAATATGAATTAATCGGTCAGCCTGTCTGGCAATTTCCAGATCATGAGTGACCATAATCAGTGTCTGACCAAATCCTCTGGCACAGCTTTTTAGTAGATTTAAGGTGTCCTCGCCGGTTTTTTTATCAAGATTTCCTGTGGGCTCGTCAGCAAAAATAAGCTGAGGTTTTGCCAGAATCGACCGGGCGATAGCAACCCGCTGCTGTTCACCTCCGGAGAGTTCCCCCGGATATTTTTTTAACTTGTCTGTCAGACCCAGAAGCTCTGTAATTTCATCCAGAAACTGAGAATCCGGTTTTTGACCATCCAGTTTCAGAGGCATACAGATATTGGTCAGAACATTATATTCTTCCAGGAGATTATACTGCTGAAATACAAATCCCATATGACGTCTCCGGAAAATAGACATCTGTTCATCGGTATAGGTACATAGATCTTTGCCATTCACAAGGATTCGTCCGCTGTTGGGTCGGTCCAGACCGCTTAATATATGAAGAAGCGTAGATTTGCCGGAACCGCTGCGGCCGATAATTGCGTAAAAAAGACCTTTTTCAAAAGATACACTGACTCCATTGAGGGCATGAACGGGACCGGAGGCAGAGTTATAGATTTTATAAATATTTTCCGCAGATAAAATAATCTCCATAGGTGAGGGCTCCTTTCAGTATAGGATAACGTTGGTATTATTGTAGCACGAAAAAAGGACAATTGCATCTTCTGGGAAGAAAATTGATTATTACAAAATTGTAATTGAAATTGTAATCAGATTGTAACCTTGGACTGATATAATGAGGACAAAGAAAAGGACGGAAACATCAATTTAGCGAAAAGGAGATGAAGCCAATGAAAAAATGACACACAACTTTATAATTGTTAGCCTAAAGTGATGCAGTAAAGATGGTGTTAGAATGACGATGAATAAATAAGATGGGAGGGTTTTGCATGATTAGAAAATGTAAAAAGAGTTTAATTGTTGTAGTAATTGCTGCTTGCGTTATAATTATGAATACAGTTTGTGTTTTTGCGTATTCCCCGTGCTCCCTTCCCATCCGGCTGCGGACTGCAGTCCGTCCTGTATATTTATTTTCAGGGGAATGCAGAAAAAACGGTTGGATTTTGAAATCACTGCACCAACGGCACCAAAAAGATGCCCAAAGATATATTCTCCTTGTGCTTTGATGGTTTTGGTAATTTCATTATAGCACACATCGGTGGATGCTTATAGTTTATTTAGAACTTTTCACTCTCAAGTATGTTTAATATAAAGAGAAAAAAGTGGATTTGGTACTCTATGACTATAAAATTTTTTCATAGTCATAAAGTACCATTGAAAGGGAGGAGAGATGATTATGAAGTTTAAGTACTGTTTGTATATCATAGAGGCAACGTTTCTGCTATGTACTGGCTGTGGAAAAATCGAAGATGTTTCGGTGGAAAATGTTCAGCTTCCAGCACCGGATACGATTTCTGAATTGCAGTTAAATCTAACAAAGATTTCGGTGGATGATTATCCCGGTGGGAAACTTGTGGATCTGGTAGAGGATATCGAGTCTGCGGAACCGATGGATTCGAAAGATGCAGAAAATATACAGCGATCGGAAGATTATCTGACAATAGTTCTGCGTTATGAGGATGATTCTCAGGATACCTTTTATTTTTTTCAGAATGAGGAAGAATGGTATATGGAAACTGAAGCAGGAACATTTTACAGGAATGCAGAGTTTATTCAGGAATATATAACAAAGATAGAAGGTACACTGGAGACAGAGTTTGCTCCGGAACCGGAGGTTTTGCGACTGTGTCTGGATCTGGAGAACAAGTATGACACGCTGGATACTCAGTATGTCTTTACACTTGGTGTGCAGATAGATATGCAATTCCATGGCATGGCAGAGGAAGAAGCGATTGCATCGACAAAGTCATCCCTGATGGAAAAATATCAGATCTATCAGTATGCTCTGCAATGTGGGATTGATATTTCTGATGAAGAACTGGATCAGATTCTGAAGCAGTATCAGGAAGAATTTGCAGATGATGCTGTTCGTTCAGAGTATGAGACAATCTATGAAGAAGCAGGTACAACTCTTCAGGAGTCTCTGGAAAAGAATCGAGAATTGATCCGAATCGAGAAAACCATTAAAAAACTATATCAAAAACTTCAAAATGATTTCCGAGATGGCAAGACAAAAGTAGGAAATAAAGACTGCAAGGATGTGAATGAGTATTACCTGACATATGTTGAAGAGATTGTAAAGAAATCTATTGGAGAAACGGAACAGAAAAAAATAGAGAAGTCTCTGGAAGATGTGGAAACATATTACAGGGAATCCAAGATTGAATAGGTGAAACGGGATGTGATCGGAAAATGTAAATTCTCTGAACCAGGCGACCACAGGACGGGTTCATGGTCATCTAAAGCAGACAGAAGAAAATTGGTTTTTGTACTTTTTTAATATTAGTTATTACATTGCTTGTCCTTATTGTGTGTTGTTATATACCAAGGAGTTGGGGATACCAAGGAGTAAGAGATTTTTTTGATATGGTTAGTGCTGTAAGTGGTAGTGGAGATAATCCTACAAGTGTAGCTTGGATGCATTTGGAAGTGTATTTTGTGTTTGCGTGCTATTTTTTGGTTCATTTTTATCAAAATAAACGCAGAATATCCTTTCCTCTGCAGGTAGGGGATGAATGCAAAAAACTTGACAAAAGAACATATGTTCTGATAAAATAGATACATGTAGTAAACAACTTAAGTTTTCAATCTTCGAAGAAAGGAGGAAACACAGCATGTATCTGACTATAAAACAGCAGGTAAAACGTCTGTCCAGGGATGATTACAAAACTTTAAAGGAACTTTGTCATACTGCGAAAAATCTATCGAACCAGGCGATCTATAATGTCAGACAGTACTATTTTAAAACGAAAAAGTACTTAAACTATCAGAAGAATTATTCCCTTTTGAAACAATCGGAAAACTATAAGATCCTGAATTCCAATATGGCACAGCAGATCCTGAAAGAAGTGGATGGATCCTTTCAGTCATTTTTTGGACTGCTCAGGCTTGTGAAAGAAGGAAAGGTCAGTTCCCATGAGTGCAGACTGCCGCACTATCTCCCAAAAGATGGATATGCCACACTGATCATTGGGTTTGTAAGGTTAAAGGGAAATAAACTGGTCATCCCTTTTTCCAATACTTTCAGAAAAACGCATAAGACCATTGAGATCACGATCCCGCCGATCCTGCTGGATAAAAAGGTGAAGGAGATCCGTATCATCCCTAAAGCAGATGCCAGGTTTTTTGAGATACAGTACACATATGAAGTGGAATGTATTCAGAAAAAGTTAGACCACAGCCATGCACTGGCACTGGATCTGGGGATCAATAACCTTGTAACAGCAGTAACAGATACAGGGAGAAGTTTCATCATTGACGGCAGAAGGCTGAAGGCAGTCAATCAGTGGTACAATAAGGAGAATGCCCGTCTGCAATCGATCAGGGACAGACAGGGAAAGGACCGGAGACGAACGAAACGTCAGCAGGCTCTGCTGAGGAACCGGAATAATAAAGTAAATGACTATATAAGCAAAGCGGCACGGAGGATCATAGACGATTGCCTGAAGAACGATATCGGAAGACTGGTAGTGGGATATCAGGAGACATTCCAGAGAGGTTCTGACATGGGTAAAGTGAACAATCAAAGCTTTACGTCGATCCCCTATGGAAAGCTGATCGATAAATTAGAGTATCTGTGTGAGCGTTATGGGATCGAGTTCGTAAAGCAGGAGGAGAGCTATACATCAAAGGCCAGTTTCTGGGACAAAGATGAAATACCGGTCTATGAAGCAGGAATAAAAAAAGAATACCGGTTCAGTGGGAAACGAACATACCGTGGAATGTATGAGACTGGAAATGGGAGAAAGATAAATGCGGATGTGAATGGAGCGCTGAACATCCTGAGAAAAAGTAGAGTTGTGTCCCTGGAGGGGCTATACAGTAGAGGCGAAGTGGATACGCCTGTAAGAATAAGGATAGCCTGAAAACAGGGGATCAAACTTCTTAAACGGATGCACAAGCATCCCAGAAGCCCCTACTTCTTCAAGTGGGGGTAATTCACTGTAAATGGAAAGGTAGGCAGTCATTTTATTCTACGGAAATTCCAGGAAAGAAATTTCTTATGTATTGGGGAATAAGTATTTTACTTGGAATGCTGTTTGTTTTTAGTAGTAATTATATACAATATATGACATATTTTATGTGATTCTAGGGTGGAGAGAGCCAATAAACATGAAATTCTGGGTTGCGGTATAAGGTTAAGCCGAATGTGTTAATAGCGCACGTATGGTTTGAATGAGGGGTATGGGCAGTAATGCCCATATCTACTTAAGTTGATTTTTGAATCAGAGGTATCGGTAATGAAAGAATTGTTTTTTTTAAGTCTTGAAAAAATGAAAAAACAGAAAAGGGATACGATTCTTCTTTTTATGGTTCTCAGTATTTCCTTTGCATTTTCACTGGTTTCTTTGTCTGTAATGAAAAGTATGGATAAAACAAATGAGGAATATCGTTATTCTGTTTACGGTGAGTGGGATGCTGCTTTTCTGGATGGTCAGGAGAAGGATGCCGATTTTCTGAAATCAGATCCGGAGGTTGAAGCTGTCGGTACAGCACGGAAATATGGACATCTCAGAACAGGTGCGGGAGTTGGTGTGATTGACGAACAACTCTGGAAATTGGGACGTCTGCAGATGCAGTCAGGTAAATTACCTTCTTGTCCGGGCGAAATCGTGATGGAAGCGGATATCCTCAGCGGCTTAGGTTACAGTTATGAGACAGGGCAGGAGATTGTTCTGGATATTATGATTCCGGTGGACTGGCCATTGAGTGAGGAACAGAAAAACTCTCTGGTATCTGAGTCAGATATAATCGGTTATGAAGGAAATGCGGTTCATATCCAAAAGACATTTGTTCTTTCAGGGGTTTTGAAGGAGTATACAGATATCTGGTCAGCCCGTTCGAAGACATTGGTGGGAGTTATTCTGTTTGAGTCAGATGCGGAAAGTTTGCTTCGCGAAGCGGAGAATTTTCTTGGGGAAGGAAGTATTACTCCTGAGATTCAATATTTCTTTTCGACAACAGGGGAAGTAGAACCGATTATTGAAAAATTGGAGAGTTATCTGCGGCAGACCCGACCACGTCAGCAAGTATGTAAAATTGAACAGAATCTTTATCATTATCGTTCATCAGATGAAGGGCGTTATCCTATCGTATATCTGACATTGATTTTTCTTACCACGATTCTGGCGGTTGTCTGTATCTATCTGATGCAGATGCAGAAAGAAATACGGGGAATTGCTTTGTTTCGAAGCATAGGCATCACAAAAAGACAATTGGTGAAAATGATGATATGTGAAATTTTGTTTATCTCAGGCGGATCCGTTATTTTGGGAAGCGGACTGGGAGTTCTGGGAACAGTCGGTATTTTAAGGAAGTTGACGAAAATCAGTGTTGCGTCTTTTCAAATTGTTATTCCCTACAACGAAATAGCGGTAGTTCTTATTTTGTGGATGGGGGGAATTATGGTATCACGGATGCTGATTTTGTTGATTGCGCTTCATCAGCCGTTGGTAGGACGGGTACAGATGAAATATACTTTTGTGAAAAGATACCGTCTTTTGTCTCGGGGACTGGTTACAATGTTTTCTGCGATATTCTGTATTGTCCTGGTTTTTGGTGCGGTACAGTCTCTGAATCCCGTTCAGGGAATCAGGATTCGCCGGGGTAATTATTCCTATATGATGGATTCTTCACTAATCAGTCAGGTGGATGCAGCGAATGCATGGATACGTGCAGATACGATTAAGACCACAGAACAGATTCCGGGAGTCAGTTGGGTAGCACCTTATGTGAGAGCAGATGCTGAATTACAGTTTTCTGGAATGGAAGAATGCAGAATGTCTGTAGATGCAAAGAAAAATCTCTGGGGTACTCAGACATCACTTCAGAACAAACTCATCAATGGAGAGGACAATCTAACAGAAACTATGGTTCCTTTTCCAAAAGGAATCGGTATAACTCTTTATGGAATTCCATCAAAAAGCTATGAGAAGTATCTCAATTTGGAGCAGATGGGTATTTCCCTGAAAAAATTTGAAGATGGAGAGCAGGTTGTTTTACTGTTTCCGGAGGTAAAGGACGGAAAATATTTTATGGGGCAGAAGGCATATAATACCGCCGGGCTTCACGCAGGAGACAGTATTTCTCTCGAGTTTTATGGAAAATCAGAGACTGCATCGGATCGTGCTGCTCCGGTTTCTGTCGGAACTACGGTATGTAAGGTTGGAGCTATTGTTGCTGCTTCAGATTTTCCGGAATTGGGAAAATGTATGATTTATGAAGGAGCAGCTTATAGTATTTTATGTTCAGATACTGCATTTTGGAAGATTATGAACGATTTGGAATTAAATAAAAATATCAGTAATTCTTATGTGACGGGAATAGGGGAAGCATATTCTCACGCATTGATTTTTACATCCATGAATGCAGGGTATCTGTCAACGGATTATGTACTGGCTGATTATGCCGCAGAAAAAGGACTATCCTTTATGAATTTCAGGGAAGAAAATGATGCTCAAATCCAGGTACAGATACAGACTCTTTTACTGCTGGTTTCCTGTTCCCTATGTATATTGTTGGTATGTCTGCTTCTTCTCAGTGATATCCTTTTATTAGAAGTGAGACAACGGCAAAAGCAATATATCATTCTGCGGGCAATCGGAATGTCACACAAACAGATGCACAGACAGATGGCATGTCGTGCTCTGTTATCTGGAGGTATGGCTATTCTGACCGGATGGCTGGGATATTTTGGTTACTTTCTAATTAATGTCCTGCAGAAAAAAGGAGGATATGGGGAATTGATTGGAAGAAATCTTACCTATGGTCAGGCTTTGGAACAGTTCTATCATAACTTGCAGAGTGTTGGATTTGGATGGGGATTAGTCATAATTGTAACAACTGTTGGAATGGGCAGTATTGTTGGCATATACTCTCTCGTGAATCGAAAAATGAATAAAGAAAATATAAATCTCTATTGAAAATTTCCTGAGAGCATGTCATAATAAATTCACCTGAAAGACGTAAAAGCATGGCATGTTTTCAGGATATTTTCTTATCATCGGCAGGTCTGCCGGAAATTCCACAAAAAATAATAAAAGAGTATAGAGTAGAAATATAAAAGCAAGGTATTAGATTGCTAAAACAAACTTAATATGATATAATTTTATTAAATAATCATATTGTGTTTATGGTTTACATAAGTCTCTATATTCAGAAAGGAGAAGATGCAGGAAGCGGATATTGTAATATCCCGTTATTTTTCTGATAAAGAGAGAAGTGCAGAATTATTGAACTATTGTTTTTTTCAGGGAAAAGATATGATAAAACCTGAGTATCTGACAGAACTTGACGGGAATTTGAATGCATTGGACGAAAGAAAAAAAGGTTAAAAGAAAAAGAGTTCTTATCAGGAATAAAAAAAGAGCAAAAGTATACCCCCGTCATCCGGCTGACGGTTTACTGGAATCAAAAAGAACCATGGGATGGAGAAAAGAAAATACAAAATTTGATAAAGCTGGAAAATGTTCCAGAACAGCTGCAAAAGAAAATACCAAACTATGAGATGAATCTGTTGGAAATACGTGATATTGAAGATATAGAAGTATTCAGGACGGATTTAAGGCTTGTGTTGGGGTTTTTGAAACGGATGGAAAATAAGAAAGAACTGGAAACATTTATACAGAACAATAAAGAAGAATTCTGCTTCATGCCAGAAGACACCTATGACATGATTTGGGTACTGGCAGGAGAGAGAAAATTAAAGCGTTTAAAGCAGAAAATAATGAATGAAAAGGAGCGGTGTGATATGTGTAAGGCATTAGAGGATATACGGGAAGAAAGTAGAAAGCGAGGAGAAGATGATGGAAAAAAAGTTGGACTGGAAATTGGGAAAAAAACAGGACTAGAAATTGCCATGAAATTAACAAAATTGTTGATAGAAGATGGAAGAGTTGAAGACCTAAAGAAGGCTACAGAAAATAAGAAATACCAGACCAGGCTGTTAAAGGAGTATCAATTAATATAACCCGGAGAGAGTCCTCTCCGGGTATATATTCTCAACTGATATCTTTTTGGTTATATTTTAGAAATGCAATGATAAGAAAAATTACAGCACAGGCAATTCCGACTGCAATCATTTTCCAGTCCAGAGCACATTCGGAGATGATATCGGCACCTTCTGTATAGCCGAAGGGTGTGAAATATTTGAGCCATTTGGCATCTTCGGTAATATTAGCAATAATATTCAGAAAGTACAGCATGGATGCCAGTCCAATGCCGATTCCCAGACCGCTGCGGTGAAGAAAGGCGGAGATGGAAAAACAGATGGATCCTGTCTCAATCTGCATAATAAAGTAAGCAAGATGGAACAGCATAAATTCTTTCCATGGTATCTCTTCTTCCACCATCTGTGCAGAGAGAACAGAAAGTATAAGGACGATCAGATTTAAAAGAACGATCTGTGTCAACAGGGAAAGGTATTTTGTGACAAAAACAGAAGTTCTGCTGATCGGATGTGTCAGCAGGAATTCTGCCGTGTGTTCTTTTTCTTCTTTTGCCAGAGCCAGGATGCCGGTGAAAGCAGCAAAAAAGGCACCTCCCAGACCAAGAATATTTCCACATTCCACACCATAGAATCCCATGAATTCACCAAAGTTCAGACGGTCCATTCCGAAAGCCTGTGAAAAACTTCCCATGGAAGCAAACATATCACTGACATTGTCCATTTCACCTTTCATTTCAGGAAACAGAAAAATGCAGATCACCATCAAAAATGCAATGGATGCTGTCCAGATCAGCAGAGAAATCCGGCTTAATTTCAATTCATGTTTCCAAAGAGTCATGACAGATTTCCTCCTTTCTCATAATAGTGCAGGAAAATTTCTTCCAGATCAGGATCCGCAATATTAACATCGGTCAGATTCGTCCGGGAAAGAATCTGAAGCAAAGTGGGGATTTCTCCCTGATAAAGGAAACTGAAACCATCTGAAATTGTCTGCAGATGGCGGATATTCGGTATGTCCGGAAGAGAAGTAATCCCATGTACTGTGACATGTTTGGTGTTGGTCTGCGTCAGATTTTCCACACGGTCACAGGCAATGATCTGTCCTTCACGGATGATAGCTGCCCGGTTACAGTTTCTTTGAATCTCAGAAAGTATGTGAGAAGAAAGAAATATAGTCGCACCGGTTTTATGACGTTCCTTTAACAGAGTAAAAAATTCTTTCTGCATCAGTGGATCCAGACCGCTGGTAGGTTCATCCAGGATGTACAGGCGTGGGTTATGCTGCATAGCACACACGATGGCCACTTTTTTCCGATTTCCCAGAGACAATTCATCAATTTTTCTGGAAGTATCCAGCTGCAGTTGTTCGCAGAGCTGTGATGCCTGTTTCCGGCAGTCTTTCTTATGAAGGTCAGCGGAAAGCTTAATAATGTCCCGGACCTTCATTCCCGGATAAAACATAGCTTCCGATGGCATATAGCCGATATCGGCCAGAATTTGTTCTTTTTCCTGTTCAATATCTTTTCCGAAAATACGGGCACTTCCGGATGTTTTTTGTGTCAGCCCTACTAAAGTTCGAATAGTAGTACTTTTTCCGGCACCGTTAGGCCCGATAAAACCAAAGAAATCCCCTTCTTCTACAGAAAGATTCAAATCAATAATACCACGGGCTTTCCCATAATATTTGGTTAAAACATTTGTTTCAATTACATGCAAAAGATATCCCTCCCATCATAGCGTCCCCTTCCACAGGGAATTACAAAAAAGTATATATAAAAGTATACATGATTGACCAAAATTGAGAAGACCCTATATGTAATAAAAACGGTAATTTCCGTCATAAAAATAACAGTTTTTTTTATGCGTCAGATGGTAAAATATGAGTAATCTGTACTTGAATGTATAGGAAGATGTATGGAGGTTAGGATGAGTATTAATATCAGTAAATTATTGGTGGAGTTTCAGGAGAATCCTATAGGTATTGATGAGAAATGTCCAAGGTTTTCCTGGTTGTTGGAATCGGAAGATAAGGATGTGCTGCAGACAGCCTGTCGGATTGTGGTAAAAGAGAATGGAAATGAAGGAGCTATTTGGGATTCGGGTAAGCTTCAGACCCGGGAATCAAGAGGTATCGCCTGGGGAGGAGAAGCTCTTTTGCCCTGTACCCGTTATGAGGTACAGGTTACAGTCTGGGATAATCATGGGAACTGTGCACAGGAAGAAACCTGGTTTGAGACAGGTTTGATGGATGAGACCATGGATGCCTGGGATGGGGCACAGTGGATCGGTGCACCGCGTTATACGGTGTGTGCTCAGAACCGTGGGGTATTTATTCTGGAGAGTGAGTTTTGTTTTGCACCGGGATCCCACAGAGCAGGTATTGTATTTGGAGCGAATGATTTCCGTCTGTTGGATCACACAAAGAATGAATTGGGTGTGGAAGGAGAAAATTATATTCGCTTTGAAATTAATCTGGTGGATTCCACTTGTCCTAAACTGGATATATACAGGGTGGGATATGCAAAGGAAGACAGGGCAGATACTCCATATGCTTCCACGAATCTGGTGAATTTTGAAGGAGAAGAGAAAACACCGATTATCACTTTGGAGAATGCGCAGCAGTTCCATACGCTGAGAATTGAGGTGGATGGAAATAATTCTCTCACGTACGTGGATGGTATTCTGGTGGATGCAGTAGAAAAGAAAGAATTCTGGGGTGTAAAGATTGCCGGACGGCAGCTGAATCCCCGCGGATGTAATGATGTTATGACTTATCCCAGATTGAACGAGATTGGATTTTTTGCCGGAGAGGGAGATACTGCATATTTTAAATATTTAAAAGTAAGGAATATGCGTCATCCGTCTCATACTTTCATTTTGGAAAGTCCTGAAGGGAATCTGTATGGAGAAAAGAGTGTTTTTGAAGGAAAACTTGCAAAAGATGACAGTCGGGAATGTTTTGCAGTTTCCGGGACACAGGTAACGGCGGACCCTTCCAACACTTCCATTCCCATGCTGCGTACAACGGTAAGTGTGGAGGAAGGAAAGAAACTTGTCAGTGCCCGCCTGTATATTACTGCAAGGGGAATCTATGAATGCAAAGTGAACGGGCAGGAGATAACGAATCGTTTACTGGCACCGGGACTTACCCAGTATGATAAACGCCTGAATTATCAGACTTATGATATTACAGAAATGATGAAAAAAGGCTGTAATGGTGTGGGTGTTACGCTGGCATCCGGCTGGTGGAGTGATGCACAGACCTTTACGGTAAGAAATTATAATTATTTTGGTGATAAAGAATCTCTTCTTGCCAAAATTGTACTGACGTATGAGGATGGAGAGAAGCAGGTAAGAGTAACCAATACCGATGACTGGAAATATTTTGGTGAGGGCCCTTATACATATGCCGGATTATTTGCCGGTGAGCATTATGATGCCCGCAGGGCGTCTGTATATGAAAAGTATTCTCTGACTGGTTTTGATGACAGTGGGTGGGAAACACCGGTTCAGGTGAACCCTGTGCCTATTGACAAGTTCCGTGCTATGCCTCCGGGATTTGGACGCTCCTGGCCTGCAGTTAATCAGCAGGAGACCAGGCTGGTGGGAGAATATGATGCGCCGGTCTTTGTGGTGGACAGACGCTGTGCAAAGACCCGAAAAGAACAGGAACCGGGAGTTTACATTTATGATCTGGAACAGGAAATGGCAGGTGTTCCGTGTATCACGTTTCATGAAAAACCGGGAACAGAAGTAATTTTGCGGTATGCGGAAGTTCTTTATCCGGATATGCCGGAATATGCCGGTAATGAAGGAAAGATGATGTTGGAAAATTACCGTGATGCCACCAGTACAGATGTTTATATCTGTTGTGGAAAAGATGGTGAAGTATACCAGCCGAAGTTTACGTTCCATGGATATCGTTATATTGAAATCAGTGGTGTAACCAACCCGCCGGAGACGGCTGAGGTGGAGAGCCTTCAGTATTCTTCTGTAAAAGAGTTTGTCGGAAGTTTTACCAGTAATCATAAACTTCTCAACCGATTTGCGGAAAATGTACGGTGGTCTCAGAAGTGTAATTTTATCAACATTCCTACTGATTGCCCCCAAAGAAACGAACGTATGGGCTGGGCGGGAGATACGCATGTATTTTGTCATACTGCACTCCAGAATTCTCATTTGAAGCAGTTCTATGAGAAAAATCTGCAGGCAATGGCTGATCTGCAGACACCGGAAGGTCAGTTTCCGGAGATTGCCCCGCTAGGAGGCGGATTCGGAGGTATTACTTATGAATGTGCATCAATCTTTATGGCGTGGGAGTTGTATCAGCAGTATGGTGATATCCGTACTCTGGAAAAATTTTATCCCGGTATGAAGAAATACATGGAATATATGAAAGACAAGGGACTTCCGGGAAAAGGAGATATATCAAAAGTTGGTCCACTGGGAGACTGGCTGGCACCGGAGGAGACAGATCTTCCTCTTTTGTGGAATGCATTTTATTACCGGGAAGCGGCATTGATGGAGAAAATTGCCGGACTTCTGGGAAAAGAAGACGACAGAAATACATATGCGGAACTTGCCGGACAGGTAAAGGTGTTCTGGAATAAGACATTCATTGATCCGGAGACTGGAATGACACGGGACATGGAAGGAAAGATCTGTGACACCCAGTGTTCTTATGCATTGGGTCTGGAATATGGTGTGATGGAGAACCGGAAAAAGGCAGGGGAACATCTGCTTCGGAAAACTCGTCAGCTGGGACATACGGTGGGAACCGGATTTTTTGGAACCGGTTTGCTGAATCAGGCTTTGACCAATATGGGATATCCGGAAGATGCTTATCAATTAATGCTGCAGACAGGTTTTCCGTCATGGCTGTATCCGGTAACGCAGGGAGCAACTACCATCTGGGAACATTGGGATTCTTATACGGAAGAGAAAGGATTCGGCGGACAGAATGCAATGAATTCCTTTAATCATTATTCTCTTGGCAGTGTGTTGTCCTGGATGTATCATGTGATTCTAGGTATTCAAAGAGATGAGTCACATCCCGGTTATGAACATATCATCTTGAAACCGACAATCGGACCACTGGAATATGCGGAAGGAAGTATTTCCAGTCCTTACGGTACGATTTGTGCCGGATGGGAGAAAAAGGAAGAGCAGCTTATTTACCGCTGTCAGATACCGGTAAATACAACGGTTTCCCTTGAACTTCCTGATGGACAAAAGAGAGAGCTGGGTTCCGGTAGCTATGAATTCCAGATTTCTTACCAGTACAAATAAAGCGTTTTTGGTTGATTTTGGCATCAAAGTTCTGTAGAACTTTGGTGCCAAAATATTTAATTTGACAAACAGGCAGGAACTAATTACAATCATGATAACAGAAAATTTTGAGTACTTCGAGGTAAAAGAAAGATATTATGAGTACAGATACACCTATATGGAAAAAGTACCCTGAACAGGTATTGAAACAATTGCGAAAAGTTTCTGCTATGCGTATTATTCCTGTCGTTTTTGGACTGATTATTTTTGCAGGAGCGTTCCTCCTGACACTTCCGGTGTCTTCAAGAGCAGGAAATTGGACCGATTTTACAGACGCTTTATTTACGGCAACTTCGGCAACTTGTGTCACTGGTCTGATTCGTTTTGATACGTATACGTACTGGAGTACTTTTGGTCAGATCGTAATTCTTTGTATGATTCAGATTGGCGGTATCGGTTTTATGAGTATTGCCGTAAGTTTTATGGCTCTGACCGGTCATAAGATTGGGCTCAGTTCTCGGATGCTGATGCAGAATTCTATCTCGGCACCACAGGTGGGAGGAATGGTGAAGATTACCCGATTTCTCACATTGGGGACTTTTCTGATTGAAGGGATCGGAGCTTTGCTGCTGTCGTTTATATTTGTTCCCAAATATGGACCTGGAAAAGGGATGTATTTTTCGCTGTTCCATTCTGTTTCCGCATTTTGTAATGCCGGTTTTGATTTGATGGGAGGAGAGGAAAAGTTTTCGTCTTTGACGACGATGGGAAATAACTGGTATCTGAATCTGGTAATTATGTTGTTGATTATTATCGGTGGTCTGGGATTTTTTGTGTGGAAAGACATGATAGAGACCAGGTTCCGTTTTAAGAAAATGAAGCTTCATACGAAACTTGTACTGACGATATCAACATTTCTTATTTTACTGGGATTTGTGGTTATCTTTCTGATGGAAATGGGTACACCGGCAACTGAGGGAAAATCCATACCGGTACAGCTGCTGAATGCCTTATTTCAATCGGTTACAACCCGAACGGCCGGGTTTAATACGGTGGATCTTACACAGATGACAGAGGGAAGCCGATTTCTTATGATTGGCCTGATGCTGATCGGAGGTTCACCGGGATCAACGGCAGGCGGTATGAAAACCACAACGTTTGCTGTAATTACGATCAGTATTTATTCCGTATACAGACGCAAAAAATCAGAGGAAGCATTTGGCAGACGGATGGATGGGGATATTATGCGATCCGCAGCCTGTGTCCTGATGACTTATCTGCTGCTGAGCAGCGGAACCGCTATTATACTTTCCAAACTGGAAAGTGTTCCGATTCTGACGGCTTTGTTTGAGACAGCGTCAGCTTTGGGAACGGTAGGGCTGAGCCTTAATCTGACCCCGCAGGTGGGAATGGTTTCCAAGATAATATTGGCACTGTTGATGTTTATTGGAAGAGTAGGGTCTGTTACGATTATGATGGGATTTTCGTCACCACGGAAAATGAGTCCTTCCAAGCTTCCGTTGGAAAAAGTTCAGATTGGATAGAGAGGTATTTGTATGAAAAATGTGTTGATTATTGGTCTTGGCCGATTTGGACGTCACATGGCTAAGAAATTTATTGAAGAAGGAAATGATGTTCTTGCTGTTGAAATCAGTGAAGAAAGAGCGGATTCAGCCATTGAGATTGTTCAGAATATTCAGATTGGTGATGCGACGGATGAAAGATTCATCCAGAGCCTTGGCGTGGACAATTTTGATTTGTGTGTGATTGCGATTGGAGACAGATTTCAGGTATCCCTTGAAATTACAGTGTTGCTGAAGGATATGGGAGCACCGTATGTAATTGCACGGGCCAGCAGAGATATTCATAAGAAACTTCTGTTGAGAAATGGTGCAGATTATGTGGTCTATGGAGAAAGAGAACTGGCGGAACGTCTGGCAGTAAAATTTGGAGCGGATAATATTTTTGATTATATTGTTCTGGATTCCGAATATGCTATTTATGAAATAGCGGTTCCCCGCAACTGGTATGGAAAAAGTATCGTAGAACTTTCTATCCGTAATAAATATAGAGTAAGTATTCTGGCAACAAAAAAGGGTGGAAGGATTTATCCGCTGCCTCATCCGGATCATGTGTTTTCACCAGATGAAACATTGATGGTCATGGGAAATGAAGAAAGTATTAAGGTAATAACCAGATAAAAAATAACGTGTGGGATGGGGAGAAAAGTATGGAAATTTTATTGGGACTGATGATTCCCTTTATCGGAACAGTAGCCGGTGCGGGATGTGTATTTTTTCTGAAAGGTCAATTGAAACCAGTGGTGCAGAAAGTTCTTCTGGGATTTGCTTCCGGAGTTATGGTGGCGGCATCCGTGTGGTCACTGTTGATACCGGCAATGAATCAATCAGAACATATGGGCAAACTGGCATTTATTCCGGCTGCAGTAGGATTTTTGCTGGGCATTGCGTTTCTGCTTGTGATGGACCGGGTTACCCCACATCTTCATTTGGGTAGTGAAGAGGCGGAGGGACCGAAAACTTCGTTAAAAAAAACAACTATGCTTGTCCTTGCAGTGACACTGCACAATATACCGGAGGGAATGGCAGTGGGAGTTGTATTTGCCGGGATGATAGCACAGAATACAGAGATTACGCTGGCATCAGCAATGGCTTTGTCAATTGGTATTGCGATTCAGAACTTTCCGGAAGGAGCTATTATATCACTGCCGCTTCGAAGTGAAGGTGAAGGAAAAGGGAAAGCCTTCTTATATGGTGGTATGTCAGGAATTGTGGAGCCGATTGCAGCCGGAATTACGATTCTGCTGTTTCGTTTTATCGAGCCGATTTTGCCATATCTGCTGGCTCTGGCAGCAGGAGCTATGATTTATGTGGTGGTGGAAGAACTGATACCGGAATCCAGTGAAGGAGAACACAGCAATGTGGGAACCATAGGATTTGCAGTGGGGTTTGTACTGATGATGATATTGGATGTGGCTTTAGGTTAAAAAAGTCAATATTGACTGAAAAATGAGATAATTTAAGTACTGACACAGATAAAATGGTCATGATATAATACAAATATCATGATCATTTATTTTTGTAAAGGAGTAGCGAAGATGAAGAGAAAAATCAGAACTTACAGTGGAACAAAGAATCCTGCAGTTTCTGAGAGAGAATTGAAGAATCGTGCAGTAGCCCGCAAAGCAGCAGCAGAGGGTATTGTATTGTTGAAAAATGATGACGTGCTTCCTCTGGAAAAGGGAAGTAAGGTAGCTCTGTTCGGCAGTGGTGCAGGACAGACAATCAAGGGCGGTACAGGTTCCGGAGATGTGAATGAACGTGAAGTGGTAAGTATTTATCAGGGACTTGTAAATGCAGGATTTGAAGTGACCAGCAGCAGTTGGGTAGAAGATTTTAAATCGATTTACAGACAGTCCAGAGTGGAATGGAGAGATAGTATTTTTAAAGCGGCAGAAGGAAAAGATCCTATGGAGTTATTCCAGATCTATGCTTCTCATGCATATGAAATGCCGTCAGGACGTCCGATTGTGAAAGATGATTTTCAGGATGCAAAGACAGGTATCTATGTTGTGAGCCGCATTGCCGGTGAAGGCGCAGATCGTTTTGACAAAGCCGGTGATTATTATCTCACAGAGCATGAAAAAGAAGATCTGAGAATTATTTCTGAGAATTGTGAAAATGTAATTGTGATTCTGAATGTGGGCGGACAGATTGATATGAAAGCAATTCTGGCTGTATCCAACGTAAAAGCAATCCTGCATCTGGTTCAGCCGGGAATGGAAGGCGGCAACGCACTGGCTGATGTGTTGACAGGAGCAGTAAACCCAAGCGGAAAACTGACAGCTACATGGGCAAAGAATTACAGTGATTTCCCAAATGCAGAGACCTTCAGTCACAATAACGGTAATATTCAGACTGAAAAATATGAAGAAAGTATCTATGTGGGATACCGCTATTTTGACAGCTTCCAGAAAGATGTGGAATATCCGTTCGGTTACGGACTTTCCTATACGGATTTTGCTGTTGCAGCGGATGGACTTTGTGCAGATAAAGATTCTGTAAGTCTGAATGTGACAGTGAAAAATACAGGTGATGTATATGCCGGAAAAGAAGTTGCACAGGTATATGTATCCTGCCCGCAGAGCGGTATGGCAAAAGAATATAGAAGACTGTGCGGTTTTGCCAAGACAAAATTGTTGCAGCCGGGTGAAAGCCAGACGATGACAATTACTGTTCCCTCTAAAATGATGGCTTCCTTTGATGAGAAACAGGCAGCCTGGGTTGTTGAAAAAGGTCAGTACGGTATCTGGGTGGGTAATTCTTCCAGAAATCTGGAACTGGTTGGTGTGCTTCTGGCAGAGGAAACTGCAGTTATCGAAAAAGTACAGTCCATCTGCCCGCTGCAGGAAGAACTGAATGAGATTGTCCGTTCGGAAGACGCAGCACTGGCATGGGAAGCTGCATGGCAGAAAGAAGCACAGGAAAAAGGTCTGCAGCCGGTAGTATTTGCACCGCAGGAAGTAAAAACAGAAAAAATCGCTGCCAATGAATTTGACAAAAAGGCAGCAGAACTGGTAGACAAGCTTTCTGATGAAGAACTGATTGCCATGGTAATCGGTGAGGTAAGTAAAGGTCAGGATAATGCTCTGGGCTCAGCCGGAATCATGGTTCCGGGAGCAGCCGGGGAGACAAGCGGAGCACTGGAAGAAAAATGGGACGTACCGGGTATTTCCATGGCAGACGGCCCGGCAGGACTTCGTCTGATTAAGAAATACAGCGTAAACCCGAAGACCGGAGAATTATACGGAATGGGACTTCTGGCAGCACTGGAAGGCGGATTCTTCAGTGAAAACAAAGAATATGAAGGTGCAGATAATTATTATCAGTACTGTACTGCCATTCCGGTAGGAACTCTTCTGGCACAGTCATGGGATCCGGAACTTCTGGAAGAAGCCGGCAAAGCAGTGGCAGTGGAAATGCAGGAATTTGGTGTTGCATGGTGGTTGGCACCGGGTATGAACATCCACAGAAATCCTCTTTGCGGAAGAAACTTTGAGTATTATTCCGAGGATCCGCTGGTAAGTGGTGTAATGGCAGCTGCAATCACCCGCGGTGTTCAGTCCGTGGAAGGTGTGGGAACTACTATCAAACATTTTGCATGCAATAACCAGGAAGACAATCGTATGGGTTCCAACAGTGTACTTTCTGAGAGAGCACTGCGTGAAATCTATCTGAGGGGATTTGAAATTGCAGTAAAGACTTCTCAGCCGATGGCAATTATGACATCATATAACCTGATTAACGGTGTTCATGCAGCAAACTGTAAAGATACCTGTACAGAGGCAGCAAGAAATGAGTGGGATTTCCAGGGAATTATTATGACAGACTGGACAACTACTATGCCGCAGGGAGGAAGCCTTTCCTGGAAATGCGTAGAAGCAGGAAATGATCTGATCATGCCGGGATATGACGGAGACAGTGAAAATATCAGAGCTGCACTGGCAGACGGAAGTCTTTCCAGAGAAGATCTGAAAGCCTGTGTAAAACGAATGATCAAAGTGATTTATCAGACACTGGGATACGAAGACTGCGCAGCTTACGGTGCACAGTTTGAAGGAATGAAACCTTATATTCAGGTGAAATAATAGAAACAGAAGAATGGAAAAAGCAGGGAATATCAACTTCCCTGCTTTTTTTGTACGTCGAGAAGCATGATGGCGGTCACAAAGTGAACAGTAATAATTTGTGGGCAAAAACATTTACACCCCGGTTGGGGTTTGATACAATGAAAATGAAATGGTAGTTGTCACACAGGATACCAAAGAAGGGGGTATCCGGAAGAGGAGAGTGTAGATGAAACAGACAGAAAACCCGGTAATCCGGGCAATAGCAGAAATAAAAAAAGCAGTCATAGGAAAAGATGACTGCATCGTAAAAGTAATGACGGCAATCCTTGCAGGCGGGCATATATTGATTGAAGATATTCCCGGTGTAGGAAAAACCACTCTGGCACTGGCATTTTCCCGTGCACTGAACCTGAATCAGAACCGAATTCAGTTTACGCCGGATGTGCTGCCGGCAGATGTGACAGGTTTTTCCCTGTATCAGAAAGATACCAACCAGTTCGTCTATCAGCCGGGTGCAGTGATGTGTAATCTGCTTCTTGCAGATGAAATCAACCGGACTTCTCCTAAGACACAGGCTGCGCTTCTGGAAGTTATGGAAGAAGGAAAGGTTACTGTAGACCATGTGACAAGAGAATTACCAAAACCATTTGTGGTGATTGCAACGCAGAATCCGGTGGGAAGTGCCGGGACATCTTTGCTTCCGGAGTCTCAGCTGGACCGTTTTATGATCTGTATGAGTATGGGATATCCGGATATGGAATATGAATTGCAGATTGTAAAAGGAAAAATTAATACGGATCCGCTGGAACTGGTCAATCCGGTGATGGATGGGGAGGAGCTTCTTAGAATCAGAGAACTGGCGGGAAATACATTTATCCATGATGCGGTTTACCGCTATATGGGGAAATTGGTAAATGCGACCAGAAATCATTCTCTGATTGAGCTGGGGGTCAGCCCCAGAGGAACCATTGCTCTGGCAAAAATGGTACAGGCACTTGCGTATCTGCGGGGAAGGAAGTATGTGCTTCCGGAGGATGTTGAGGATGTCTTTCTGGATGTAGTGACTCACCGTGTCCGTATGAATGCCAGAGCGAGGGTCAATCACGTGACAGCGGAAAACGTATTGAAAGATATTCTGGACGGAACACAGAAACCATCAGTAGTGAGGAAATAAATCATATGAAGGGTAAATTGATCTATTTGTTCCTGTGGCTGGTTACTGTGTATCTGGGGATTTTGTATTACAGCAGGGCACTTTTGGGACTGGCGGCACTGGAATTCTTTCTTCCGGTTATTTCCTTTCTCTTTTTGAAAATTGCGGTGAAAAAGATGCAGATCCGTCCCTGCCTTTCTATCGGAGTGGCAGAAAAAAATCAGCCGGTACAGGCGGGTATTGAAATTGAGATGAAACACAGGATACCGCTTCCGCGGATACGGGTGGAATTTACTGTCAGAAATCATTTTTATGATCAGCCGGAGCAGGTAGTGTTGTGGGGAATGGCATATGGAAGAAGAACAAAGATAACAAAAGAAATATCATCAGAACACTGCGGTTTTTTGATTCTGGAAATCCAGGAAGTAAAGATTTATGATATTTTCCGGATTTTTTCCAGGAAAAAGAAGGTCAGTGAGAAAGAAACCCTGGCAGTACTACCGGAATATTACGAGGCTGCGGTATTTCTCAGGGAAAGTACCATAAATTTTCTGGAAGAAAGTGAAGAATATGATAAAACCATAGCGGGAGATGATCCATCAGAGGTATTTCAGATACGGGAATATCACGGTGGAGATCGGATGCAGAGCATTCACTGGAAACTAAGTGCACGAACGGAGGAACTGATGGTGAAAGAGTACAGTCTTCCCGTGGGAAGTCCGGTGGTGGTGTTCTGGGATATGCAGATCGGAAGCAGAGAAACAACAGGATATCTGGATGAATATCTGGAAGCAGGTCTGGCACTTTCGCAGGGGCTTCTGCAGGCGGGATGTGAACATTATGCTGTCTGGTTTAACAAGAAACAGAAAGATCTGGAAAGAATCGCAATAACAGAACCGGAAGACATTTATCTTCTGACGGAGAGGATATTTTCTGCGGGTCCTTATGAAGAAGAAATTATTATGGAGGAACTGTACCGGGAAAAATACAGGGGAGAAACCTGGCATACTCAGCTTTTGTTTAATTTGAATAAAGAACTCTGGAAAAATGGTCAACTGGAAATGGAGTTATCTGGATGTGCCAGAGATGTTCTCACAGAAGGAGTGTGGGTATGAGTAGAAGGGGAATCAAAGAAATATACAAACTTCTGTTTTTGCGATGTATCTGTCTGGCTGCCTGCATGATTGGTGTTTTACAGATGACTGTGGAAAGCTTTGGTCTGGAACTGCATCTGGTAGTTGTGGCGGTATTTATCGTGGTAGATTGTCTGTTCCTTGGAATTGGAAAATGTGGAAAAAGAACAGGAAAAATTTTCTGGTGTGGATGGAATATTCCGTGGTTTGCAGGAGGTTTGCTGAGGTGGAAAACGGTTCTCAGCGGCTATCTTGTATTGGAAAATGGCGTGCGTGCCAGCCTTGACCGTTATTACGGAATTACTCTTGCCAGACGGCAGGTTCCGGTGGAGGGAGAGCAGGGAGAATATTTTCTGATTCTTCTGTTTGCACTGCTGATTCTGGCTCTGGGTCATCTGGTGGTTCAGAAAGGCCGGACTGCCATGCTGATCTTAATTATGGTTCTTATATTTATTCTGGAACTTCTGTGCGGAAACACCTTTCAGGGATGGGGACTTTATCTCACAGCAGGCAGTATCCTGATACTGACTGCCATGCGTTATTACAAAGGAATCAGAAATAACAGGATTTTATGCAAAACCGGATGTTGGGCAGCGGGTATGGTACTGTTTCTGACGATTGTCTGTGGATTGGTTCTGGGACCGATTCTCTATCAGCATGCGGAGAACTGGAATGCAGATCTGTATCAGAAAGTACAGCGGGTAACGGATCAGGCGGCAGCAGTTATGCGGAGCCAGAATGGATTTTTTGGAAATCACAATCCTGCCGCAGATGGCAGTCTGAATAATTATCCGGTAGAGCAGGACCAGCAGACAGATATGATTGTCACCCTGCCGGAAAAACCGGAGTACAGCGTTTATCTGAGAGGATTTGTTGGGGATACTTATGAAGGAGATTACTGGCACCGGTCAGATGACCAGGCATTTTATGATGTGTTCGGAAATGGCGATGGGGCATATCAGGTGCAGAATATTCTGTATCGCTATCTTGAGGAAAAAGCAGAGGAAGAAGCAGGTAGTGTACTGGTGGAACGGATTAATCCGGGAGGCGAATACGGATATGTGCCTTACGGATTTGAAACACCGAATAGTAAAAATCTCTATGGCGACAGTTATTATTCCAGTGCGGACAAAGAAAATGTGTATACAGGTTATACGAACTGGCGCAGATGGCTGGGGCCGGGAGCAGAACTTTCAGCAGAATCGGAAGTGGAAGCCCGATACAGAGAATATGTTGCAGATCAATATCTGAAAGTCCCTTCGAAGGGATTACAGCGTCTGAAAGAATATTGTGATCAAAAGGGTTATACTACTGTACAGGAAGTCATTGATTTCGTGTCAGAAGACGTGAAAAATGGACGGGAGTATAGTATGGATCTTGAGCCGGTACCGCCTGACAAAGATTTTACTGAATACTTCTTTTTTGAACAGAAAAAAGGATACTGCATTCATTTTGCCACAACAGCAACTCTGATGCTGCGGCTGATGGGTGTACCGGCAAGGTATGTGACCGGATATGTGGCATCACCGGATGCGTTTGAGGAAAAAGAAAACGGTTATGTGGCAGAAATACCTGACACCAGAGCCCATGCCTGGGTGGAAGTATACCGGGCTGGAAAAGGCTGGATCCCATTGGAAGTAACTCCCGGATATTCTACAGGAATCAATCAGGGTGGAGTGGAAGAATCTGTACAGCAGGCGTTCCAGCCGTCAGAGATTCCGGTGCCGGAAACAGGCGAACCGGATACTGTATCCGTGACAGTGTCTCCGGAGCCTTCCCAAACGGAACAGGAAGGAGAACCGGGACAAAATACTGACCAGACACAGACGGGGAATGGGGAAAATGCTGCCGGAAGCCGGAAGATTCCAGTGATTCTGTTGATGACGGTGGTAATGGCGGCAGTAATCGCTGGTTTATGGATATGTATCCGGATAAATCGGAGACGAGTGTTACAGAAGAGATATCGGATATTTTTCCAGAAAAACTGTAACGGTGGTATTTGTGAAATGTCCTATGTTTTGTATCAGATGCTGTGTGATGCAGGAGTGTGTGAGACTGCAGCAGGCGACTTGGAATTTGCCGGGAAAATGGAAGAAAAACTGGACTGTATAGAGACAGGAGAATTTGTCCATTTCATCCGGATTGTACAGGAAGCTACTTACAGTCAGGAGAGTATTTCAGAAGAAATCAGACAGGAGTGTTATGATTTTTATAAAAAAATTGCTGACTGTCTGTGGAGAAGTATGTCAGGGTATAAAAAAATTATCTGGAAATACATAAAATGCTATAAGATTCCATAAGCTGTATGTGAAGAGCAGAGGGACGGCATTTTATGAAGAATCTGAAGCAAAGGGCAGCGGCAGTCTGTCTGGCAATCGGGCTGATACCGCTGCTCCTGACCGTTTTTTTATCAGGAAAAGATGCAGTAAAATTAAAAAAACAAGAGGATATGGAAGCATATATTCCCATATTGATGTGCAGGGAAACTCCCTGGGATTATGAGAAGGAAATGCTGAAAGCACAGGCTGTTCTGATAAGGAGCAGCCTGTATCTGTATCTGGGAAGGGGGCAGGCGGCAGAAACCGGGATTCAGGAAGCAGTAAATCTGCATCGTCAGCAATGGAGCAGTGAAGCTTATCAGCAGGCCTATAGCAGGATGCAGCAGGCAGCCGCCTCCACCCGGGGACAGATTATTTCTTATAAGGGACAGACCTGCCAGGGAGTTTTTCATCGGGTCAGTGCGGGAGCGACCCGGTCCGGAGAAGAGGTACTGCCGGGTATGTCAGCAGAATTTTTACAAAGCGTGGAAAGTAGTCAGGATATGGGAGCCGAGGAGTATTTACATGGACATTATTTTACCGAAGAGGAGTTGAGAGAGAGACTGAAAAAATATTACCCTTCTGCCGGTCTGTCAGAGGAGTCCCTGGAATTCCAGCTGGAACCGAGACAAAGGGACACCCAGGGATATATTCTGACTGTCCGTGTTGGAAACATGGAAGTATCCGGTGAAGAATTCCGGGTAAATCTGGGATTGTCTTCCAGCAATTTTGTTATCCAGCATATGGACGGGGAAATCCGTTTCCTCTGTAAAGGACTGGGGCATGGACTGGGACTTTCTCAGTATGGTGCCAATGAACTGGCAAAAAAAGGCAAAAACTACCAGCAGATTTTACTTACATATTTTCCTGATGTGACATTAAGAAGTATAGATTTCTCAAATCTGGCAATCCTATGAATGTGAAAGGAACGTGAATGGAACTCCTTGCACAAAATGAGTAGAGATAGTCAGAGGTGAAAGGTATGATGAAAAAAGACAACACACTAAGAATGGCACTTTCCGGTGCACTGATGCTGGCGGTAGTGGCGGCGGGAGTTACCATGTATCGTGAAGAAAGCAGTACGGAAAAATCAAAAGAGGAAATCGCTCAGGAGCAGCAGATGGAAGAAACTGCAGAAAATACGGCAGATGTAACTACAGATCAGGCAGAGGCAAAAAACACACAGAATCTTTCCGGTGACAATTCTGCGGCAGCGGAGAGTCATGAGAATGCCTCTTCACAGAATGCGGGGAATGGAACCCCTGAGACTCCGGCGGAAGGAGAAAATGCCAGTCCATCCGCTGCACCGGAAGTGACAGAAACACCAGGCGGTTCAGTTTCAGCGGAAACGGCAGATACATCAGCGGAAGTGGTTCCGACATTGGATTTCAGTGAGGACAGCGTGATGCTCTGGCCGGTCAGCGGAGAAGTCCTGATTGACTACAGTATGGATGCCACCACGTATTTTACTACACTGGATCAGTACAAATATAATGATGCACTGGTATTACAGTCTTCGGTAGGTGAACCGGTGCAGGCGGCCGCTAACGGCAAAGTGACTGCAGTTTTCAACAATGAAGAGACCGGAACCACGCTTACCATGGATCTGGGAAATGGTTATCAGGCAGTGTATGGGCAGCTGAAAGACCTGGCAGTCAGTGAAGGCCAGACGGTTGCGGCGGGAACTATCCTTGGATATGTAAACAACCCGACAAAGTATTATGTAAAAGAAGGCGCCAACCTGTATTTTGCCCTGGAAAAAGACGGACAGGCGATTGACCCGATGATTTATATTGAGACAGTAACCGAATAAACAACAGGAGCATAAGATAAAAAAGAAACAGGTTCGGAGAAAACCCGCAATCGAAAATGTATTTTACAGAAGGTTTTAAAATTTGGTTTTATGGGTGAAATACCGGAGGTATCGATTGCTTCATATAGCAGGTCTGCGTTGATTCGCAGACCTTTACATATACTGAGAATTGCTGTGTGCTTTTCGATATTCTCCTGGAGATATATTATATTTTGCCTTAAAGACTTTATAAAAATGGGTTCTGTTAGTAAAACCAAGTTGTGCCGAAATAGAGGATATGGATATATCAGTTTCGGTTAAAAGAGAAGCTGCATTTTTGAGAGTAAAGGAAAGTCCATAATCATACAGGCACATGCCTGTATATTTTTTTACAATAGTGTTAATATAATTACCACTGTAACATAATGCTTTCTCCAGAGCGAGTCTGGACATCCTGCCGTTGGTGTCTTCCATCAGGTGACTGACACGGGAGAACAGGAGCAGGTCAGAACTGGAGTTGAGGGTTACATTACTGATATGATAATATTCTCTGGTATCCAGATATTGAAATAGTTCACATACCAGTGATTTTATGGCAAAGGTAGACCCTAATTTGGGAATCAGCATTTCATGGAGCAACTGGTCTGAAAGCTGATGCAGATCCTTCAAATGAGTTTGATTTTGAAAGACCGGGAAAAAATCAAGATAATTTTTTCCTTTTTCTGATTGAAGATTCTCTTCCATAAATTGAAAAATTGAATTTTCAAAAGTACGCTCTTGCTTTGGAAAGTAAGCCGTTTTATGAGATTCCAGTAATTCTTTTATCATATTTGTAGACAGGCCAAGAAAGAGGACTTTTGCCTCTCCGGTAAATTTTTCTACATGAATGACATTCTGATTAATCAGACAGCAGGATCCTGCCGGATACAAATATTCTTTCCCTTCTATTTTCTGTGTGATATTTCCCTCCAGAACAATTAACAATTCAAAGAAGCTGTGCTGATGAGGAATTCGAGCGTTAAATTTATGAAAATCCTCAACAATTGGTGTTGAATATAAAAACTGATCGATTGGCGAAATAGTCATGATATTAAAGAAATCCTGAGCAGAAAGACCACTGCAATAACTTAGCGTAAATTGTATTGGTGCAGACATATCATAAAAGGAGCTGATGGTGCTTTGTGTATGGTATACTTTCAGGGTGTTGCTTTCTTTTTGAGAATGAATAGATTTGTGCTGCATAAGTTCTCCTCAGATTGTGCTAAATAACTAGATTTATCCACGAATATGATACAGTTTTGGAGTGATACTGATATCGGTGACATTGTGAACCTTGTTTAAAACTGCTAAAATTTAATCATATCAAGATAAAGTATATACATTATCACGAAAAAAGTAAAGATTGTCACAGAAAAAATAAAGGCAAAAGTAAAGGAGTTAAAGGAAATTTATGAATGAAAAAAAATATCTAAAGTGGTATCAAAAGGTAGCGTATGGTTCCGGTGATATGGCTGGAAACTGCGGTTATGCACTGATTTCAAGCTTTGTGATGCTTTACCTTACCAATGCAGTTGGTCTGAACAGTGCGATTATTGGTACCTTAATGATGGTATCAAAACTGTTGGATGGTGTATCAGATATATTCTTTGGCGGCCTTATGGACAGGACAAAAAGTAAGATGGGACAGGCACGTCCATGGATGCTATATGGGCAGATTGGGGTTTCGGCAAGTTTATTTTTAGTATTTAGTATTCCGAGTATGAGCCAGACCATGCAATATGTTTATTTCTTTATATTCTATACAGCATATAATGCAGTATTCTACACCGCAAACAGTATTGCATATGCTTCTCTTGCAGCTAAAATAACAAAAAATGGTCAGGAAAGAGTGCAGCTTGGCTCTATCAGGTTTATCTTTGCAACATTTACAACATTAGTTATTTCTTACAGTGCAATGGGGCTGGTAGAAAAATTTGGCGGCGGAACACAGGGATGGCGTATGGTTGCACTGATTTTTGCAATCATTGGCCTTGTGGTTAATACATTTTCTGTTCTGATGGTAAAAGAAGTGCCTGATGAAAATGCAACTGAAACTGTTGAACGGAAATATGACGGAGAAACAAAAGTAAGCTTTAAGGAATCTCTGAAATTATTATTAAAAAATCCATATTATGTTATTGTACTTGGCTTATATCTGGTAAACTATATTTACAGCGGAATTACACAGGGGGCAGGAATTTATTTTATGACCTATTACATGGGTGATCCTTCATTATTGGGAACATTTTCTCTGGTCAGTCTGATTCCGGTTATGATCATCTTAATGCTTACACCGACTCTGGTAAAAAAATTCGGTACGATGCGTAAGGTGAATTTATATGCCCGTGTAATCACGATAGTGATGGGGATTGTATTTATTGTAGCAGCAATGAATAAGAATCTGCCGCTTATGCTGGGAGCTGCATTTTTGAGAAATATGGCAGGTGGACCACTTACTGGTACATTAAATGCTTTAGTTGCAGAAACCAGTGATTATACCTGGAGAACGCAGAAGAAGAGAATTGATGGTGTTATGTTCAGCTGCTCTTCCATTGGCGTAAAGCTCGGTGGAGGTATTGGTGTTGCTGTTGTTGGATGGCTTCTTGCATGGGGGAAATTTGATGGAACGGCAGCAGTACAGCCGGCAAGTGCAGTTAATGTAATTTTCTTTATGTATGCGGTAGCTCCGGTTGTATTTGGTCTGATTATGGCAGTCCTGATCTATTTGTTAAAAGTAGAAGATGCAAACAAGGCATGGGATAAGAAACATTTAGAAGGAGAAAATGCATGATTCGTAGAAACTTTAATCATGACTGGCAGGTAACGAAAGGTGGAAGCGGTGCTGATGCGGCAGCGTTTATGGGGGCTGCAGGAACGAAAAAGGTACACCTTCCTTATGATGCAATGATTCATGAAGAACGTAATCCTGATGTAGAAAGTGGTGCTCAGACCGGCTTTTATCCGGGAGGAGAATACATATATCAGAAGTCTGTAATGATACCGGAAGAATGGAAAGAGAAAAAAGTAATTTTGGAATTTGAAGGAATCTATCAGACGGCAATGGTTTATGTCAATGGTGCATTGGCAAAACGAAATTTATATGGGTATTCTGATTTTTATGTGGAATTAAATCCATGGTTAAATTATGGAATAGAGAATCAGATTAAAGTGATTGCAAATAACAGTACAGTTCCAAACAGCCGCTGGTATACCGGCAGCGGAATTTACCGAAATGTAAAATTAATCATCGGGGACAGGATTCATGTCCCCGTAGATGGTGTCAGGATTACAACTCTGGCCGCAGATGAAGAATCTGCAATCCTAGAAATAGAAACCAGGATACAAAGTATAAGCAAAGTAAGAGAAAATATTTATATCAATGTTTGTCTTGAAAAAGATGGCAGAACCATTGCTTCAGATCGCCAGAAAGTGGTGATGTATCCGGAAACAAAAGAAACAGCCAGATGCAGTATTTGTGTGATGCATCCGGAACTGTGGGATTGTGATACACCAAATCTGTATCAGTGTAAGATTCAGATTGAATCAGCTGGTGAGATGCTGGATGAAACCGTAGAAACATTTGGGATTCGAACACTGACGTTGGATTCGGTGCATGGCCTTCGTATGAATGGAAAGGCAGTAAAGATGCGTGGAGCCTGTATTCATCATGATAATGGAATCCTTGGAGCGACAACACTGGAAAAGGCAGAAGAAAGACGGTGCAGGAAGCTAAAAGAAGCAGGATTTAACAGTATACGGAGTTCTCACCATCCAATCAGTAAAGCTATGCTGGCTGCCTGTGACCGCTATGGAATCATGGTAATGGATGAATTAAGTGATATGTGGACACTCCATAAAAATCCATATGATTTTGCGTTGCATTTCGAAGATTGTTGGGAACAGGTAGTGGAACAGATGGTGGCAACGGATTATAATCATCCGTCGGTGGTGCTGTATTCCTCTGGAAATGAGATTACAGAAGCTGGTTCCGATGCGGGAGCGGCTATTAACCGAAAAATCTGTAACAAATTTCATGAACTGGATCACACAAGATTTACTACAATGGGATTGAATGGTCTTATGACAGCCGGACGGCGTTTGAAAGATATCATGGCTGATGTTATGGGAAAATTCGGGACACCGGAAACAGATTCTTCAGGGAACAATGATGGAAGCAATGCATTTAACAGTTTTATGAGTATGATGGAAGGGGAACGTGGAGAATATTTTTCTGTACATCCATTGTTGACAGAAGCATTGGAAGGATGTTCTGCCTCCTGTGATATTGTTGGTCTGAATTATCTTACCGGAAGGCATGTGCTGGAACGGGAGATTCATCCGAATAAAACCGTTTTGGGTACGGAAACGTATCCTGCAGATATTGTTAGATTGTGGGGAATTGTAAAACGATATCCGCATGTTCTGGGGGATTTTACCTGGGCAGGCTATGATTATCTGGGCGAAGCAGGGTGTGGAATTTTCCATTATGATGGAAAGGCGAATTTCACCAGTATATATCCAGAAAGGGCGGCATATATTGGTGATCTGGATTTGATTGGATATCGAAGACCAATCAGCTATCTGCGGGAAATTGTATATGGACTTCAAAAAGATCCCTATATAGCAGTGGGACGTTTAAACAGATATGGAATGCCATGTTCAAAAACTCCATGGATGTATAAAGATAATATTGCGAGCTGGACATGGCCGGGATATGAAGGAAAACCGGCGAAGATAGATGTCTATGCGGATGCGGATGAAGTAGAACTTTTCATCAATGGCCGCTCTTTAGGGAAAAAACCTGCCGGGGAACCATATGAATTTACTGCATCTTATGAGGTGCCTTATGAATCAGGTGAATTGACAGCTGTCAGTTATTTAAAAGGAAAAGAAATAGGGAGATGCTCGTTGGTGACAGCAGAAAATAATGTACAGCTTTGTGTACAGCCGGATAAAACGGTATTATCTGCAGATGGAGAAGACCTTTCTTTTGTTACGATAAGTCTGGTAGATGGGAAGGATGTTGAAAATCTTTGGGTATCCAAAACTGTATCTGTGTCAGTGGAAGGGTGTGGAACACTTGCGGCATTTGGAAGCGCAGATCCACAGTCTCTTTCCAGTTATGATGATAGACAATGGGAAACATATGATGGGTATGTAATGGCAGTCATACGGTCAGGTACAGAAGAAGGAAAAATAACTGTTACATTTAATGCAGAAGGTTGTAAAACGCAAATGATAGAACTGGATGTAAGAAAGAAAAAAATTAAATGATATGGAAAATAGATGACGTAAACAGGGATAATTCTGTTTATGTCATCTTTTTTTTATGATACAATCATTGTATCAAAGACAGAGAGAAGGATACCCTTGAATTATACATATATAGTAAGATGCAGCGATGGAACTTATTATACCGGATGGACCAATGATCTGGAAAAAAGAGTGGAGGCACACAACACAGGAAAAGGTGCAAAATATACCCGCACCCGTTGTCCTGTGACACTTGCCTATTACGAGACTTTTCAGACCAAAGAAGAAGCCATGCGCCGGGAGTGGCAGATTAAGCATTTGACGAGACAGGAAAAAGAAAAACTGATGAGTGAAGAAAAAAGACTATGAGGGTCGGGAGGTAGAAAATGTTGTGGGGAATGATGGTTATATTTGCGATACTGGCAGTAATATTGTTTGCGGGAAAGGGAAGCTTTCTGATTGCGGGATATAATACCGTATCAAAAGAGAAGAAAGCCTGTTATGATGAGAAAAAACTGTGCCGTGTGGTGGGTGGCTGTATGGGAATTGCAGCTGTCTGTCTGGGGATTATGGCATATTATGAAAAAAATATGACAGATGGAATCATTGTTCTGACGACTGGTATTATTTTTGCAGATATTATTATTTGTCTGATACTTTGTAATACGGTCTGTTTTAAAAAGAATGAAAATGGGAAAGTTTTGAGGAAATCGATGATGAGTAAAAAAACGCAAGAAGAAAAACGGACAGCCAAAGCAGGAATGATAGTAACTGTTGTTATTTGTGCGGCAGTGGCAGTTTTTCTGCTGACTGGTAATGTTCATATACAGATTAATGAACAGAAAATGGAAATCCAGGGATCCTATTGGATAGACAAGGAAATTCTTCTGGAAGATATTACCCATGTTGAATACCGAGAAACAATGAACGTGGGCAGACGGATCAATGGAGTGGGAAGCTTTCGGCTTAGAGAAGGAAACTTCCAAAATACAGAATTTGGTAACTACATATTATACTCCTATACGGGATGTAAAGCTTTTGTGGTACTGAAAACAGATAAAGGAATTGTGGTGGTAAACCAGAAAACAGAGGAAGAAACAAAAGCACTGTACGAACAGTTAGTGGGAAGGTTTTGATTTTTATGGAAAGGGACGGAGAATCACTGGAAGTTTTCAGAAGCAGGCCGTTCCTCCTCAACTCTGCACTAAGCGCGACTAAATTGACGCTCAGGAAAGCCTTCGCGCCAAAGTCTTGCTAAGTGCATATTTTCGGACTCACTTTCCCCAATGCTTCTGAAAAAATGATATGAAGTTTCCGTCCCTTTCCAAAGTAACAAAAAAGTATAATTTATGTCAGCAGGAACATGGTCACAAAGTGGCATGCGCTTCCTCCCATGACAAACAGATGGAAAATTTCATGGGAGCCGAAGTTTTTATGTCTGGCATTGAACAGTGGTACTTTCAGTGCGTAGATGATCCCGCCGATGGTGTAGATGATTCCTCCTGCCAGCAGCCAACCGAATGCAGGTCGGGACAGTGCGTGGAAAATCTGGGAAAATGCCAGTACACACAGCCAGCCCATTCCGATGTAGATAACAGAAGAAAACCATTTGGGGCAATTGATCCACAGGGCTTTGATCAGAATACCGACCAGTGCCACAGACCAAACCAGAATACACAGAAACATTCCAGTATTTCCCTTCAACGCAAGAAGACAAATCGGCGTATAGCTTCCAGCAATCAGTACAAATATCATCATATGGTCTACTTTTCTCAGTCGACGGTTAGCTTTATCGCTGATATCGAGAGAATGGTAGATCGTGCTGGCCATATAAAGAAGCATCATGCTCAGAATAAAAACAGATAAAGCAATCATGTGCAGGTGATCAGGTTCTCTTGCAGCTTTTATCAGAAGAGGGATAGCTGCAATCAATACCAGGATGACAGCAATAAAATGAGTAATTGCACTTCCGGGATCTTTGAGAAAAAATTTTTTTTCGGTCATAATAACATCTCCTTTAAAAAATATAATCTTTTTTTATGGTATTATATGCGAAATAACAACATGTAGTATTAAAAACTATGTGATGGAATAATCATAACTCTGCCATAAAGAAAATGCAAGTGTTTTTTGTAGTTAATACTATTTACGTAAAAAGGCATCTGATCAACCGACCAGATGCCTTTAAGCTATTTGATAATTTTTGAAATTTTCAGGTTGTGTTACAGCTTAATATTAGCAAACAATGACCCCAGTGTGGTAGTAGCTTCTTCTGCTTCCGGCAATTCGAAGGTTTCTTCCACGATTTCTTCGGCGGCCACATCCTGCAGTGCTTTCATGCTGAGACTTAGTTTTCCGTCTTTGACAGCAATTACTTTGACTTTTACGGTATCACCCACAGCCAGAACGGCAGACGGGTGTTTGATACGTTTTTCGCTGATCTGGGAAATGTGTACCAGTCCGGAAAGCCCATTGCCCAGATTGATGAAAGCACCATAAGGCTGGAGACTTTCTACTTTACCTTCTGTGACCAGTCCCACTTCCACATTGGAAACTTTGGCTTTTCGTTCCTGATCTGCCTTTTCTTTCAGAATTTCTCTGGCAGAGAGAATCAGGCGGTTGTTTTCTTCATCAAGGTCGAAAACATGTACCTGAATCGGCTGATTGAGGTACTCATTCAGATCTTCCACATAATTCAGAGAAAGTCTGGAAGCCGGAATAAATCCACGGATTCCTTCCACATAAGCGATAACTCCGGCATTTACAATTCCTTTTACTGTAACATCCAGTACAGTTTTATCTTCTTTGAGCTGGCGAAGTTTATCCCAGGCAAGAATATCATTGGCTTCGACACGAGACAAAAGGATACATCCTCTGCGGTTATCACGGCCAATCACGGTGGCAGATACTTCATCACCCACATGAACTTCTTCTTTTACCATAAAGTCAGGTTCCCGGCTGTAATCAGCGACTTTAATAATTCCTTCCGTGTAATATCTCAGGTCAAGAGTAATTTCTTCCTCATCGACAGCGATAACCGTGCCGGTAATCATATCTCCATTCTCAATTTTCTTGAAAGAAGCCTCCAGTTCCTGTTCAAAATCAGCCATTGAAGGGTTTTCTTCTCTGTTGGTTGTTTCTGTTGACATAAAATCATTCCATTCCTTTCCGCAAGTGTTCTTCAGTAATAATATGATACACGGATTTCTCCGCACTTTGTGCTCTCGAAACCCTAAAAACATTCGAAATCCGCCCTATTCGGGCTACTTTCTCATGCTTTGCGGGTCCCAAAGTCATTTTTTTTTCATGCAAGCATGAAAAACACGACCTTTTGACCCTGGTATCATATTATAACACATATTGAAACTTTATCGGGATTTTATTTGATGATTTTTATGAAGTGTGCTAAGATGGGAAAAAGTGCTGTAAACAGTAACGGTGTCGCTTACTAGCTGCAGAGGTAAGGAGAGTTATTTGAGTGAAGAAGAATAATAAAGTATTTATTATTGGTCATAAGAATCCGGATACGGATTCCATTTGTTCTGCTATTGCTTATGCAGATATCAAAAATAGAACAGAAAAAGGCACATTTGTGGCAAAACGTGCTGGACAGATTAATGAGGAGACAGAGTTTGTACTGAAGTATTTTCATAAAGATGCACCGGGGTATCTGCCGGATGTGGGAACGCAGGTCAAAGATATGGAATTGCATGAAACTCCCGGTGCAGAAAAGTCTATGTCAGTAAAACGGGCATGGAATCTGATGAAAGAGCATAATGCTGTAACGCTGCCTATCACAACCAAGAATGGCGAATTGGAAGGAATTATTACCACTGGTGATATTGCCATGTCTTATATTGACGCATATGACAATAGTATCCTGGCAAAAGCGAGAACGCAGTATCGTAGTATTGCAGATACTCTGGATGGAGAAGTGATTGTCGGTAATGAACATGGATATTTTGTAAAAGGTAAAGTGTGGATTGGCGGTGCTCATCCGGAGACGATGGAAAGTTATATTGCTGAAGATGATCTGGTTATTCTGGGAAACCGGGCAGAAGATCATCTCTGTGCCATCGAAGCAAATGCGAGTTGTCTGATTGTGTGTCTCGGCGGAAAAGTTTCCCAGACCATTCAGCGTCTGGCTGCTGAGAGGGATGTAGTGATTATTACTACGCCCTATGATACGTTTACTGTTGCCCGTTTGATTCATCAGAGTATTCCTATTAAATATCTGATGAAAAACGAAAATCTCATTACATTTCGCAATGATGATTTTACGGACAAAATCAAAGATATTATGACAAAAAACAGATATCGGGCATTTCCGGTGGTAAATACCAGGGGAAAATATATCGGTACTGTTTCACGCCGTAATTTGCTGAATATTCAGAAGAAAAAATTAATATTGGTAGATCATAATGAAAAATCACAGGCTGTAGATAATATAGAAGAAGCTGAAATTGTGGAAATTATCGATCATCACAGAATCGGTTCACTGGAAACTTTCCAGCCGGTAATGTTCCGCAACCAGCCGGTAGGCTGTACGGCAACGATTATGTATCAGATTTACTCAGAAAAATATCTGGATATTCCGCAGGATATTGCCGGTCTTTTATGTGCGGCAATCCTGTCAGATACTTTGATGTTCCGTTCTCCTACCTGTACAGAGCAGGATAAGGAGGCCGCTGCACAACTGGCAAAAATCGCTCAAATAGATATAGAGAGTTTTGCAGAGCAGATGTTCCGTGCTGGAAGTAATCTTTCCAGCAAGACACCGGAAGAAATCTTCTATCAGGATTACAAAAAGTTTATTGCAGGAGAACTGGTATTTGGTGTGGGTCAGATCAGTTTTATGTCAGAAGAAGAACTTCAGACAGTAAAGGAACGCCTGATGCCATATATGGAAAAGGAATGCGGAAAACATGGAGTAACGATGGTATTCTTCATGCTGACAAATATTATCAAAGAATCTACAGAACTGATCTGCTATGGTAAAGGATCAGATAAACTGGTTTATGATTCATTCCAGGTAGAAGTAAAGGATGAATCCTGCCGTCTGGAAGGTGTGGTATCCCGTAAAAAACAGTTGATTCCGCGATTTATGAATGCACTGCAGCAGTAAACAATAGGAAGGGAGAAATTATGGCAAAACAACAATGGAAACCGGGCAATATGCTTTATCCTCTTCCTGCAGTTATGGTGACGGTCAGAGATAAAGAAGGCAAAGATAATATCATTACGGTAGCCTGGGCAGGAACTGTATGTACCAATCCGCCTATGGTATCAATTTCCGTGAGACCGGAACGGTACTCCTGCCATATGCTGGAGGAAAGCGGAGAATTTGTGATTAATCTGACGACAGAAAAGCTATGTTACGCTACAGATTATTGTGGTGTCCGTTCAGGAAGAGATGTGGATAAATTTGCTGAGATGAAACTGACCAAAACAGAGGCTTCGGAAGTGAATGCAGCAATGATTGAAGAGTCACCGGTAAATATTGAATGTCGTGTGGAAAAAATAGAAAAACTGGGGTCACATCATCTGTTTCTTGCCAGGGTCGTTGCTGTGCATGCAGATGAATCCTGTATGGATGAAAAAGGAAGATTTGATCTGAATAAAGCTCATCCGATGGTGTACTCTCACGGAGAGTACTATGGGTTGGGCAGAAAAATTGGAAGCTTTGGATATAGTGTAAAGAAGAAAAAACGTAAGAAATGAAAGTTGTGGAGGAGAAAGTTTCATAAAACTGTGTAAAAGATTAGAAAAAATCTACAGAATGAAACTTTTTTCTCCATAACTTTCGTTTAAATGAAAATTTTTTCTTGTGTTCAACACTTTACCATGCTATAATATCCCCGTATTCAAAAACGCAATGAGCAAATTCTAAGGAGGAACAAAAAATGTCTTATGTAGATGAGGTATATGAGGCCGTAGTGGCTAAGAACCCAAGTGAGCCGGAGTTCCATCAGGCCGTAAAAGAAGTATTGGATTCTCTTCGCCCTGTAATTGATGCAAATGAGGAAAAATATAGAAAAGAAGCTCTTCTGGAGCGTCTGACTGAGCCGGAAAGAGTAATCATGTTCCGCGTACCATGGGTAGATGACAAGGGACAGGTTCGTGTAAATAAAGGATATCGTGTACAGTTTAACAGTGCAATCGGACCTTACAAAGGAGGTCTGCGTCTGCATCCATCTGTAAACCTTGGTATTATCAAATTCCTGGGATTTGAACAGATCTTCAAAAATTCTCTGACAGGTCTTCCGATCGGTGGAGGTAAAGGTGGTTCTGACTTTGATCCAAAAGGAAAATCTGACCGTGAGATTATGGCATTCTGCCAGAGCTTTATGACAGAGCTGAGCAAACATATCGGTGCTGACACTGACGTACCGGCTGGTGATATTGGAACAGGTGCAAGAGAAATTGGTTATATGTTTGGTCAGTACAAGAGACTGAGAAATGTATATGAAGGTGTTCTGACAGGTAAAGGTCTGACTTTCGGAGGTTCTCTGGCAAGAACAGAAGCTACCGGTTATGGCCTTCTGTACCTGACTCAGGAACTGCTGAAAATCAACGGTATTGATATCGCAGGCAAAACAGCAGTTGTATCCGGTTCCGGTAACGTAGCTATTTACGCTATTCAGAAAGCACAGCAGCTGGGCGTAAAAGTTCTGACCTGTTCAGATTCTACCGGTTGGGTTTATGATCCGGACGGAATCGATGTAGAACTGCTGAAAGATGTAAAAGAAGTTCGCCGTGCAAGACTGACAGAGTATGCAAAGGCTCGCCCGAATGTTGAATATCATGAAGGAAGAGGCGTATGGAGCATCAAAGCTGATCTGGCTCTGCCATGTGCAACTCAGAACGAACTGACACTGGAAGATGCTAAGATGCTGGTAGCAAACGGCGTAACTGCTGTATGTGAAGGTGCAAACATGCCTACCACACTGGAAGCAACTCAGTATCTGCAGGAGAACAAAGTAATCTTTGCTCCTGGAAAAGCTGCCAATGCAGGTGGTGTTGCTACTTCCGCACTGGAAATGTCCCAGAACAGCGAAAGATTGAGCTGGAGCTTTGAAGAAGTAGACGCAAAACTGAAAAACATCATGATTAATATTACTCATAATATGGATGATGCAGCAAGACGTTACGGATTCGAAGGAAACTACGTAGTAGGTGCAAATATTGCCGGATTCGAAAAAGTTGCCAATGCTATGCTGGCACAGGGAATCTGCTAAAAATACAAATCGACCCCACAGACTCATTTGAAGTTTGTGGGGTCGATTTGTATTACGGCGGAGAATCCTGCAAAGCAGGATTCTTTTCATGTCATAATATGGAAACAAAAGAGGATACTGATTCGGTTTACAGAGAATATGAAAAATGCTACAATTCATAGTAATAATTAAATCAAGTGTATGTTGCTATAGAATGATCAGGATTGGAGGATGAGGGATCGATGTCGTATTATTTGAAAAATTTCGATGAGATACTGATAGAATTTGAAATCGGGAAACCGGGTCTTGAAGAACGAGTAACATCTATTATTTATGTTAATGAGAAGAAAAGAAATCTGTTTCCTGCAGGTCTGGAAGTATCTCTGAACGGCCTTACAAAATGGATGCAGCATCGCAGTATTCCCAAGAATAGAACTTACGTACATGAAATCCTGGCTGCATACGGTCTGAAGCAGGGGGATTACAAAGGGATTATTGATATATGCAAAGGATTGTCTGTAAACGACAGCTACTGGATTGTAGATTCAGAATTTAAAGGAAATTTTGATGAGTATAATTTATATGAAAATCCTTTTTCAGATATACTGGCTATGGTGGCATATACAGGATATAATACGTCGATAAGAGAATTGTCCACATCTCCGGAATTTACCACCGCAGGAATGCTGCCAAAAGCATGGAGAAGGTGTGATGGAGAGATTTATCTGTACAAGGGCGGAACCAAAGGTTTTGCAAATTCCGGAATGGAGCCGTACAGTGAATATTATGCTTCTCAGATTGCAGAACAGATGGGACTGCATCATGTGCCGTATGATCTGGAACAATGGAAAGGAATTCTCGCATCTACCTGCAGACTGTTTACAAGTAAAGATATATCGTATGTTCCAATTGGGACGATTGTCAGAGAAGGGGGCATGGATGCCGTTACGGAATTTTACAGAAATCTGGGAGAAGAGTGCTATGAAGAACTGGCAAGTATGCTGGTATTTGATGCGTTGATATTTAATGAAGACCGCCATTATGGCAATTTTGGGCTTTTGCGTGACAGCCATACCGGTGAAATCATAGGAACAGCTCCGATTTTTGATAATGGATATTCTTTATTTGCCACTGCTATGAAAGATGATCTTGAAAAAATAGACCAGTATGCGGAAACAAGGAGCTACGCTTCCTGTGGGATTACACATGATGAATTGGTCAAAAATTTCTGCGGACGATTACAGCAAAAGCAATTGCGGAGAATGATTAATTTTCGGTTTAAAAGACATGAGCGGTATAATCTGCCCGAAGAAAGAATTGATATTCTGGAGAGGTTTATAAAACGAAGAGTAGATGAATTGCTTAAAATGCCGAAGAAGAGGCTGGATAAATAAAATGAAAGTCATATTGTTTGAAAGATAGAAAAATAAGCCACTCTTGTCTTAGCCGGACGAGTGACTTATTATAAATCCACTGGGAAGCTAACCACTTTGTGGGCGGTTGATCTTCCTTTATTTTATTCCCCGATGTATCGCCCCTGCTCCATACTTCTTATTGATTTTCTCCATAGCCCGGTCCAGTTTCATCCGTTTTTCGGTTTCTTTGGGATTATAGGAGAACAGATCCATCTGAAAAGGTTCTCCTGTCTCAGTAAGTTTTCCTGCCCTCACACCGAGAAGCCGGATGGGGTTTCCATTCCATAATGCATCGAAAAGCTGACAGGCAGAACGATACAAAACTTTTCCGTCCAGAGTCGGGCCAGCGAGCGGCATTTGGCGTGTGTATTTGTCAAATGTAGCATATTTGATTTCCACACATAGATTGTTAGCGGATTGACCTGATTTTTTCAATCTCTGACCAACTTTACAGGAAAGCTGATACAGAATCGGATAAGCTTCCTGTGCTGTTACCAGATCTTTTGATAACGTGGTGGAGTTGCCGATTCCTTTCGCCTGTGCCGGTTCGCTTTCCAGGGGAGAATTGTCGATGCCGTTGGCGTATTCCCACAACATTTTTCCATGACTTTTCAGATGAAGAGATAAAATCTGCGGATCTGTCTGTGCCAGATCTCCAATTGTATTAATTTCCAGTTTTTTCAGGACGGCTACCGAAGAATGACCGGCCATAAACAGACTGGAAACAGGCAGAGGCCACATTTTTTCCTGGATTTCTTCGGGAAATAAGGTGTGTGTTTTGTCGGGCTTTTCAAAATCAGAAGCCATTTTGGCCAGGATTTTATTGCTGGAGATTCCCACATTGACGGTGAAACCAAAATTTTCACGTATATAATTCCGGATATAAGAGGCACCTGCCAGACAGTCAGGAAAACGGTCAGCGATACGGCTATAATCCAAATAACATTCATCAATACTGACCTGCTCGATTTCTGTTGTCAGAGAACGCAGAAAATTGATGAATTTTTTACTGTATTCCGAGTAGAGAATGTGATCCGGAGGAACAATAGTAAGGGAAGGACACTTGCGCAATGCACTGGCTACCGGTTCAGCGGTCTGTATATGATAGATTTTTTTTGCGGAAATAGATTTAGCAAGAACAATGCCATGCCGTGTTTCACGGTCTCCTCCGATGATGGAAGGAATCGTTCGGATATCGGTGGAATCTGGATTCTCTTTGAGAAGTTTCAGTGCGCTCCAGCTCAGATAAGCTGAGTTCACATCAACATGAAAAATAATACGTTCCATAGAGGCTCCTCCTTTGTTTCCTAATTATAAAATAAACCAACAGGAAGAGCAAGTAATGCAAAAAAACTTGTGCCTGTTCCTTAGATGTGATACTATATCAGATAAGAGTGAAATACCTAAACCAATTTGATTAAAGGATAATCATATGAACAATATTGTATTGATTGGTATGCCGGGTGTGGGGAAAAGTACAGTCGGTGTTATTTTAGCAAAAGAACTTGGCTATCAGTTTGTTGATGCAGATTTGCTGATTCAGAAACAGGAAAAACGTTTATTGAAAGAAATCATTGCTCAGGAAGGGGTGGATGGTTTTATAAAAATAGAAAATCAGGTAAATGCATCTATAGAGGCGGAACATACGGTGATTTCTACAGGAGGAAGTGTGGTCTATGGGAAAGAAGCCATGGAACATCTGAAGAAAATTGCTACAGTAATTTATCTGAAGCTTTCTTATCAGGCTCTTAGAAAAAGGCTGGGCAATCTGAAAAACCGGGGAGTGGTTCTTCGAGACGGCCAGACACTGAAAGACTTATATGAAGAGCGTGTGGTGCTGTATGAACAATATGCAGATATCGTAATTGATGAAGAAAATAAAGGGATTGAGGAGACTTTACAGTGTATTGTCGATGCATTGTAAAAGAATCTGAAAATTCGAGGGGCAATATGAACAAAAATCAAAGGAATCTTTAATTTTTATTTACAAAAAGTTTTATTTGGTATAACATAGTGAAGAAAAGGCGGATTATGTGCCGCAAGGCCAAAAAAATAGAACTGATTGTAGTACTCATATTGCTGAGTATAAAAACATAGAGGTGGACTATGGAACAATATATTATCAAAGGTGGAAACCCATTAGTAGGCGAAGTTGAAATCGGTGGAGCTAAAAATGCAGCTCTGGCGATTCTTGCAGCAGCTATTATGACAGATGATACCGTTCGGATTGAGAATCTGCCGGATGTTAATGATATCAATGTACTGTTGGAGGCAATTGAAGGGATTGGAGCCAGCGTAGACAGAGTGGACCGTCATACGGTAAAGCTGAATGGTTCGACAATCGGCGATATCAGTGTGGATTATGAATATATAAAAAAAATACGTGCTTCCTATTATCTTTTGGGAGCACTCCTTGGAAAATATAAAAAGGCAGAAGTTCCCCTTCCCGGTGGATGTAATATTGGAAGCCGTCCGATTAATCTCCATCTGAAAGGATTCCGTGCATTGGGTGCATCAGTAAGTATCCGTCATGGTGCTATCGTAGCGGAGGCACCGAACGGTTTGCGTGGATGTCATATCTTTATGGATATGGTATCTGTTGGTGCTACGATTAACATTATGATGGCGGCAGCTATGGCAAAAGGACATACGATTATTGAAAATGCTGCAAAAGAACCACATGTGGTAGATACGGCGAATTTTCTAAACAGTATGGGTGCCAATATCAAAGGTGCCGGAACAGATGTGATTCGGATTCGGGGTGTGGAAGAGTTACATGCTACGGATTATTTCATAGTTCCGGATATGATTGAGGCCGGTACGTATATGTTTGCTGCTGCTGCTACCAGAGGAGATGTACTGATTAAAAATGTTATTCCCAAGCACCTGGAAGCTATTACAGCAAAGCTGGAAGAAATCGGATGTGAAGTGGAAGAGTTTGATGATGCAGTGCGTGTAATTGCGGCAAGGAGACTCCGTAAGACACAGGTAAAGACTCTGCCTTATCCTGGTTATCCTACTGATATGCAGCCGCAGATTGCGGTTGCACTTGCTCTGGCAAGTGGAACCAGTACGGTGACGGAGAGTATTTTTGAAAACCGGTTTAAATATGCGGACGAGTTGACCCGTATGGGAGCAATCATCCGTGTGGAAGGAAACACTGCTATTATTGATGGTGTAGAAGGTTTGACGGGAGCGAGAGTCAGTGCTCCGGATTTGAGAGCTGGTGCTGCACTTGTTATTGCCGGTCTGGCTGCAGAAGGAATCACAATGGTAGATGATATTGTATATATTCAGCGGGGATATGAGAATTTCGAAGGAAAACTTCGCAGTCTGGGTGCTGAGATTGAAAAAGTTACCAGCGAGAAAGAGATTCAGAAGTTTAAACTGCGAATCGGTTGATATAAAAGCGTTAGTATATTTAGCAGGCATAAGGATGCTGCGAAAGGCGGCATCCTTATTCTGTTTTGTTTTGACAATGAATAAGCAGTATGATAAACTGAATAAGAATTATGGGGTGGAAGGCGATGAAGAATCGTCGGGATTGTGCTGTGGTTAGGCAGCAGGAAGATACATTTTCAAGACAGAGGTGAGTACAAAGTGGATAAGACAGAATATCGAATGAGATTGGATGAAATCAACAGACTGGTAGAAGCACAGGATTATGAGGGGGCTTTGGCAGTTGCAGACAGCATAGAGTGGAAACGTGTAAAGAGTGTGCGAACACTCTGTATGGTAGCAGATATCTATGAAGTGAACGGGGAGCTGGAAGAAAGTATGAATATACTAAAACTGGCTTATAAGCGTTCCTCTGTAGGCAAGATGATTTTGTATCGACAGGTGGAACTGGCTCTGAAAATGAAAAAAAATGATGATGCTGTGAATTATTATAATCAGTATCTGGAAACAGCCGCAAACGACACTTCAAAGTATATATTGAAATACAAAATCTATAAAGCTCAGGATGCACCTCTGGATGAGCAGATTGCAATTTTAGAAGAGTATAAAGACAGGGAATATACCGAACGCTGGGTATACGAATTGGCCAAATTATATAAGAAGGCGGGAAAACAGAACAAATGTATCGAGAATTGCGATGATTTGATTCTGTGGTTCGGAGAAGGTAAATATGTTGCTAAAGCAATGGAATTGAAAATGTCCTATGTTCCGCTTACTCCAGATCAAAAGGCTAAGTATGACAGATGGAATCAAGGAGAGCAGTCGGGAAAGCCTGTCAGACCGGCAGCACCGGTTACAGCAGCCACCGTAGCAGGAATTTCTGCGGCGGCTATGGAAAGTCTTCAGAAAGCTTCTGTGATTCCAAAGGAACAGGTATCCACAGTTAAAAATAAGGATGGCTCAACTGAGTATCAGAAGATACTATCCGAAGATAATTCTTCTGTTATGGAAGAGGCAGCTGCGACGAAAGATCCAGTGATGCCAGTGCATGTTGATACAGCGCAGCTACAGGAAAAACTAGCCAAGAGCTTTCAGGAAGTACTTTCTGGTTTTAATCGGACAAAAGTAGTGAATGCCTTCGAGGCACTGGGTAAAGCCGCTGAATCAGAAATGCCTCCAGAGCCGGAGCAGGAAGGAAATATTGAAGATTATCAAGTCACAGAATTGGAACCTGAAACGGTGAATGAAACAAAGATTTCTGCGGATAGGGGCTCAGCCATTGAGCATCGTACTGAGATTACTGAAGCTGAGAAACCTGTGAAGGTGAAAGAAGAAAAGCCGGAGGATAAGGAAGTTATCAGTGTACAGGACATGGATCTTGAGGCTTTGTTTGCTGAAACCTCCAGTTTGTTCGCTGAGGCAGTAGAACAATCCGATAAGAGAACAGATTCTGAAATACTGGATGAAAATCCTGAGACGGAAGAAGAGCAGGCTCCGACAGAGGAAGAGTCGGAAAATGAGGAAGTACTACAAGTTCAGGAACAGCCGGAATTGTCTGCTGATGAAGCGGCGGCTATGGCAGCGTTTGAAGCTTCCCTGATGATTAATGATGAAAATATTGCAGATTCTGCAAATGAATCGGAACCGGAAGAAATTGTGTTGGAAGAACCTGATGCAGAAGAATTCGAGCCAGAAACAATTATACTGGAAGAACCTGATACCGAAGAAGTCGAGCCAGAAGAAATCGTACTGGAAGAACCTGATACAGAAGATACCGAATTGGAAGAGATTGTATTGGAGGAGCCCGATGCGGAAGAGTCTTTGTCAGAAAAAATTGTACTGGAGCAACCTGATGAAGAAAAATTTGAGTCAGAAGTAATTATACTGGAAGAATCTGAGAGAGCGGAAAAGAACGTAGATGATTTGTTTGCAGGAATAAGTGAACTGGCGGATATTAAGAAAGAAGATTCAGATAATGAAAGTCTTATTCCTGATCTGGACTTATCACTGATCATGGAACTTCAAGAAAGAAAAGAAGATCCTGGTTTTGCAGAGATTGATGCAGAAGCAATCTTCCGGGAAGAAGATTTTCATGAAGAACCAGAAGGGATTGTCGCTGAACAGTCTGAATCGGAAGAGATTCTTAAGGAAGAACCAGAACCAGAAGAAATACATGTTGAAGAAGTCATTGAGACTATGCCGGTGGTGGAAGCAGAGACTCCAGAAGAAAAACGGATGCGAATTCTGAATGAAACCCGACCGGAATATCTGACAGATGAGCAAAAACGTCTGTTTTCATATTTCTCTAAAGTTCCGGGAATGGATGAACAAATTTTGAATGCTATTAATGGTGTTTTTGAACATGTGAATGAGAAAACATCCCGTCAGGGAAATATTGCTATCATGGGAAGCCATGGTACCGGTAAGACCAGACTCAGTGAAGGACTGGTAAAAGCAATTTGTAAACAGCTGGGACTACAGGCTGTCAAATATGCAAGTCTGGATGCATCCGATATGAATCGCAAAGATCCGGCTGCAGTAATCAGTAAGATGGCTGGAGGATTTCTTTTGATTGAACGAGCAAGCTTTATGACAGCAGAAACCATTGAAAAGCTTTCCCGAGCGATGGACTTCCGTACAGACAGCATGATTCTTTTGATTGAAGACGATAAAGCCAATATGCGAAAGTTGCTTGCAGATTATCCGGAATTTGCCAAAAAATTTGACACGGTGATATCTATTCCTGTATTTACCAATGATGAGTTGGTGACATTTGCAAGAACCTATGCAAAAGAAAATGGTTATCGTATTGATGAAATGGGAGTTCTTGCATTGTATACTTTGATTGGCGATAATCAGAGAGAGGATGAACCCATTACGATTGGTAAAGTAAAAGATATGGTGGACAAAGCAATTCGTCGTGCTGGAAGTGCCCGTCTGGGAAGAAGAATTTCCAAACGGCATGCAGATGCGGATGGACGAATCCTTCTTTACGAAAAAGATTTTGAATTATAAAATGATGGGGCATGGCAGTAAACGCTATGCCCTGTTTTTGACAGGAGAGAGAAATTTATGAGTGATGTGAAAAAACCCAGTCTGGGAAACCCTCAGGAAACCATAGCGGTTCTGAATAAATATCAGTTTACATTTCAAAAAAAATTTGGTCAGAACTTTCTGATAGATACTCATGTGCTTGATAAAATTATTCGTGCAGCTAATATTACAAAAGATGATTTTATATTGGAAATTGGTCCGGGAATCGGAACCATGACGCAGTATCTGGCAGAATCTGCAGGGGAAGTTTGTGCAGTAGAGATTGATAAAAATCTTATACCTATTTTGCAGGATACCCTGAAAGATTATGATAATGTGACAGTTATTAACAATGACATTCTTAAGGTGGACATCAGAAAAATGGCAGATGAAAAAAACCAGGGACGCCCCATCAAAGTTGTAGCAAATCTGCCATATTATATTACAACTCCCATTATTATGGGATTGTTTGAAAATCATGTTCCGGTAGAATCAATTACTGTTATGGTTCAGAAAGAGGTTGCAGACCGCATGCAGGTGGGACCCGGAACCAAAGATTATGGGGCGTTGTCTCTGGCTGTTCAGTATTATGCGGAGCCATATATTGTTGCCAATGTTCCGCCTAATTGTTTTATGCCGCGGCCGAAGGTTGGAAGTGCAGTGATTCGTCTGACACGTCACAGTCAGCCGCCGGTGAAGGTAAACAATGAAAAACTGATGTTTCAAATTATACGAGCATCATTTAATCAGCGAAGAAAAACTCTTGTAAACAGCCTGAAAAATTATGAAGGATTATCATTTGATAAGGACGAGATAGAACAGGCAATTGAGACATGTGGTTTTCAGCCGACTATACGTGGAGAAGCACTTTCGTTGGAAGAATTCGCCATGTTATCTAATGTTTTAGATAAAAACTTATAGAAATTTCAAGATAAAAAGCGTGTTGGTCAGAATGAGGAGTTCTGACCAACACGCTTTATTTTAAAGGAAGGAGAGTCGATATAAAATCGACATATGAAAAAGAAAAGTTATAAAATAATGCATCAATTATTTTATGATGCTAGTATATCCTAAAAATGTGAGAGAAAAATGAGGAACTTGTGAAGAAAATGTTAATGAATATCGAAAGTTTTATGAATGTAATAGAAGTTTAAGAGACAATGGGAGAAAAGAATGATATAATGAGTGTCGTGATAAAGGAGGTATTATATGAAGATTAAAAAAGGAATTGCTGTTTTAATGGCGGTATTGTCAATGGCAGGAGCAGCAGCGGGATCAGAAAGAGTCTATGCAGATCAGATAGATGCACCATATCTGGCACTGGGAGCAGATCTGAATGAATCTGAAAAAAGTACGGTATTGAATCTTCTGGGAGTAGATGCTTCACAGATGGATCAGTATATGGTTGTGACGGTTACAAATGCGGATGAGCATGCGTATCTGGATGCATATCTGGATGCCAGTGTAATCGGAAGCCGAGCATTGTCGTCAGTTGTGGTTGAGAAAAAAGAAGAAGGAACCGGAATTAAAGTAAAGACAAGTAATATTTCATATTGTACAACGGGTATGTATCAGAACGCACTTGCTACAGCAGGTCTTGAGAATGCTGAAGTACGTGTGGCCGGACCGTTTAACATTTCCGGAACAGCTGCTCTTGTTGGTGCTATGAAAGCTTACGGAGAAATGACAGGTGAAACTATCAATCCGGAAAATGCAGATGCAGCTACAGAGGAACTGGTAATAACCAGTGAATTGGGTGAATCTCTGGGAGAGCAGGAGCAGGCGGAAGCTCTGATTGGTGCAGTGAAAGATATTATTGTGGCTGAAGAAGTGGAAGAACCTGAGAAAATTGAGGCAGTTATTGATGATACGGCAAAGAAAATGAATATTCAGCTTACAGAGGAAGATAAAGCTAAAATTGCCGGGCTTATGGAGAAAATCGGTTCTCTGGACCTGAATGTGGATGCACTGAAAGAACAGGCAAAGGATCTGTATCAGAAGCTGGAAGATATGGATATTCAGATCAGCGGGGAACAGGTAAAAGGCGTTTTGGCGACGATAATTTCCTGGTTTGAAAAAATCCTTAATGTAATCAAAGGCTGGCTGGGAATGTAAAAGAATGGTCCTGCACAAAACAACAAAATAGATAAAAAAATAAGGAAAAGCAGCGAAAAACAAAGGAAAATATACAAAGTAAAAAGAAAATAGATGATATCAGTGGTGATTATTGTACAAAGATAACGCGGTAAAGTATAAAAATATTGTATAAATTAACGATAAATTCACATGAAGTTCATAATTTGTTCATAATATGCTGATATTATAAATATAGTTCCGAAAGGAATAGCGAAGTTGTGTATTGTAATGGGTTCATTACACATAAAATTTTTTCATAATAATAGCCCGGGTGCCGAAAGGTGTCCGGGCACTCCTCATTTTAGGGGAAAGTGGGTGACTAGGGGACGGGTTCATAGACACTATTCGTGTCTATGAACCCGTCCCCTAGTCACCCTTTCTCATTTGGACATTGTTTGATGGCTTCATTCAGTGACAGCATTTTGTCATCCAGTTCGGCAACAATATGAGCGCAGGATTGAAGTTCTTTGCTGATAAAATCAGGTGCATTTCCCTCGAATTTGTAATAAATCTTATGTTCCAGGCTGGCCCAGAAGTCCTGAGCAATGGTGCGAATCTGTATTTCTACTTTGGTATCTACTACACCATCAGAAAGATAAACAGGAACAGTTACGAGCATATGATAACTGCGGTATCCACTTGCTTTAGGTTTGACAAGATAATCTGTCAATTCCAGGACTGTCAGATCTTTTTGTTTTGCCAACATATCGGCAATTCGATAAATATCAGAAGTAAAAGAACAGATAATACGTACACCGGCAATATCGTTGATATACTTCAGCATATTTTCAAGCGTAACTTCTCGTCCCTGGCGTTTTAGCTTTTTTACAATACTCCGGGGTTCCTTAATTCTGGATTTTACATGTTCAATGGGATTATAGTTATGAACATGTGCAAACTCTTCATTGAGAATATCTATTTTTGTGGAAACCTGTCGAAGAGCAGCATCATAAAGAAACATCAGGGTTTCCCAGTTTTCGACTTCTTCCATTCGGTTTCCTGCAAATTCTAATGGTTCCATTCCTTCACTTCCTAACGTAAACTATTTTTCAATTCCCGGACGGGCATGAATACCCTGATCGAAGGGATGTTTGATTTTCCGGATCTCAGAAACGTAATCGGCAAGATTCATAAGTTCCTGGCTCGGATCCTGACCGGTGAGAATAATTTCAAGATTTTCAGGTTTGTTTTTCAGATAGTCTGTAAGGATGGATTCTGTAAATAATCCTGCACGGATGGTATAAATAAGTTCATCACAAAACAGAATATCATAGTGTTCCTCTCGGGCAATTTGGGTAATCAGGTTAAATTGTTGCTCGTAATATTGTCTGCGCTGTTCCTTTTCTTCCGGAGTCATCTGAAAACTGAACTTTTCCTGTTCCAGTCCGTCGATAAATCTAATGTTAGGTACCTGTTCCAGAATCTTTCGTTCGCTTGTTTTGTTATTTTTCATAAACTGGTAGATTAAGACCCGATAACCGAAACCTGCGGCACGGGTACACAGACCCATCCCGGTAGTAGTTTTCCCTTTTCCATTGCCGCAGTAAATATGAATATAACCTGTTTCTCTTTTCATTATAAGCTCTCCGTTCTGAATAACAATAGATGAAAAAGGTGCCGACAGCTATGCTGCACTGGCACCTTTTTCTGACATATTTTAATAGTTTTCAACTTTTCTTTCAAAATATGCACGTGGATGAGCACATACAGGACAAACCTGAGGAGCTTCCTCTCCTTCATGTACATATCCACAGTTACGGCACTTCCATCCAAGCGGGGCGTCCCCTTTGAAAGTCTTGTCGTTTTTGTAAGATTCCAGTAACTTGAGATAGCGTTTTTCATGTGCTGCTTCTACTTTTGCAACCCCTTCAAATTTAACAGCCAGTTCTTCAAATCCTTCTTCACGTGCTTCTCTGGCCATACGTGCATACATATCGGTCCATTCAAAGTTCTCGCCTGCTGCAGCATCTTCCAGATTGGCTTCTACATCATGAATTCCATGGAATTCTTTGAACCACATCTTGGCGTGTTCTTTTTCCTGGTCTGCAGTTTCCAGATATAAAGCTGCCAGCTGCTCATATCCAGCTTTTTTTGCAGCGGATGCATAATAGGTATATTTGTTGCGAGCCTGAGATTCTCCGGCAAAAGCTTCCATCAAATTCTGTTCTGTTTTTGTTCCTGCATATTTGGACATAGTAACCCTCCTTACTTATAGAATCTCAGGAAAAGTCATGACTTTTCTGATCTTCCGAATAAATATATTATAGTATTCTATTGCGATAGAGTCAAGAAAAAGAGAGTGAACCGCTTGATTCACTCTCTTTGGTAATTGCGATATCTTAGCCGAAATATCTCTTCAGCAGACCAGCAAAAGCTTTTCCGTGACGAGCTTCATCTCTTGCCATTTCATGAACAGTGTCATGGATAGCATCAAGGTTAGCTGCTTTTGCGCGTTTAGCAAGATCAGTTTTACCAGCAGTTGCACCGTTCTCAGCGTCAACTCTCATTTCCAGATTCTTTTTGGTGCTGTCTGTAACAACTTCACCCAGAAGTTCAGCAAATTTTGCTGCATGTTCTGCTTCTTCATAAGCAGCTTTTTCCCAGTACAGACCGATTTCCGGATAACCTTCTCTGTGAGCAACTCTAGCCATAGCCAGGTACATACCAACTTCTGAACATTCACCTTCGAAGTTCGCTCTCAGATCTTTGATTATGTCTTCCGGTACACCCTGAGCAACACCAACAACGTGCTCAGCTGCCCATGTCATTTCGCCGGACTGCTCGGTAAATTTCTCAGCAGGTGCTTTACAGATCGGGCAAAATTCCGGTGCAGAATCTCCTTCATGAACATAACCACATACGTTACATACAAATTTCTTCATGTTGTAGTCTCCTTTACTTATATAAAATTTTTTTGTTTTTAATAATAGTAATTATTACTGATATTAAAATATCACAGTTTGAATGTTTTGTCAACGGTATTTGATTTTTTTGTTAAATATTTTGGAATTCCTTATAGACTATATAAATATTCAGAAAAATTATTACTCTGATTCCATAGCCAGACACTCGCTGCAAATACCATAAAAGTTTGTTGTGTGTCCTTCAATTTTGCCACTGTAAAACATGGATGCAATCTCTTCTACATTCTCCGGATAGTTCATTTTCAGATCCTGTATTTTGTGACATCTGGTGCAGACAACATGATCATGGGGTGCGGTGTGAGCATCAAAATGATCAGCACCATATCCGGTGGTCACTTTTAAGATTTCTCCCATATCGGCAAGAAGGGACAGATTACGATAAACCGTTCCAAGGCTTATGTTCGGATAGGTATGCCGAAGTTCCTGGTAAACCACATCAGCCGTAGGATGATCTGTTCGTGTCATAAGAAAATCCTTGATGGATTCCCGTTGACGGCTGTACTTTAAAGCTGCCATAACCCCTCCTTAAATAATAGTAATTATTATTGATATTATTATAAGAAAAAAAGTGGATTCTGTCAATAGAGTATGACAATTCATGTTGAATTTAATAATGGTCTATGCTATAGTATCTTTAGTAAAAAGCAGAACAATGGGGTTTTGTGCTCCTTGTCCTGCTTTTTTTCGTACAACAATGAATGAAAAATTTATTGGAATATTTATTAAACAACATCATAGACTGTGGAGTGTAAGAACAGGAGGTTTTTATGGCGGCATTTGATAAAATATGCAGTGGATATGAACAGATGGACGAGATTCTGGATTATATTCGCCTGGGGGATAATGTGGTCTGGCAGATTTCCAATCTGGATGAATTCAGAATGTTTGCGGAACCCTTTGCCAGACAGGCAGTGAAAGACGGAAGAAATGTTATATATATCCGGTTTGCACAGCATGAACCGGTGCTTCAGGATCTGAGTGGTATACAGGTAAAAGCGTTTGATCCGGATGAAGGATTTGAAGCCTTTACAGTGGCCATTCATGAGGAAATTACAAGACAGGGTGTGGATGCTTTTTATGTGTTTGATTGTCTGTCAGAACTGCAGTCAGTGTGGTATACAGATCTGATGATGGGTAATTTTTTCCGGGTGACCTGTCCGTATTTGTTTGAACTGGATACGGTGGCTTATTTTCCGTTAATCCGGGGGCGTCATTCTTTTGATGCGGTGGCACGGATCAGGGATACTACGCAGCTTCTTCTGGATGTGTATTCGAATGAAAAATATGTCTACCTTCATCCGTTAAAAGTATGGAATCGATATTCTGATCAGATGTTTCTTCCACACAGTTATCGGAAAAGTACCGGGCAATTTACTACTGTGGCGGATGGCGTGGGTATGAGCCGGTATTATCAGACGCTGCAGAAGATAGCTGTGAACAGTCAGGATCAGAATTACGACAGTCATGACCGCTTTTTCAATATGGCAAAGATGGCATATGCGCAGGGACAGTTTACTGAGGATACGGAAAATCAGATTATCCGCAGTACCATGACAAAAGATAAACGGCTGAAGACATTGGTAAAAGAGTATTTTACACCGGAAGACTATTTTATGCTTCGGGATCGGATGATCGGAAGCGGTGCGATTGGTGGAAAAGCCTGCGGTATGTTGCTAGCAAGAAAAATTGCAGAGACCGAGATCCCTGAATATCTGGAACATAATGAGCCGCATGATTCTTTTTACATCGGTTCAGACGTATTTTATACATATATCGTTTCGAACGGGGACTGGAAGCTGAGGATTCAGCAGAGAACGAAAGAGGGATATTTTGGTGTGGCTCAGGAATTACAGCAGCATTTGCTGCATGGGACATTTCCGGCAAAAATCAGAGAACAATTTCTGAACGTACTGGAGTATTTTGGACAAAGTCCGTTTATTGTCCGTTCCTCCAGTTTCCTGGAGGATGGATTCGGCAATGCTTTTGCGGGAAAATATGAGTCTGTGTTCTGTGTTAATCAGGGAAGTCCGGAGCAACGGCTGGAAGAATTTGAACAGGCGGTAAGGATTGTTTACGCCAGCACTATGGATTATTCGGCACTGGAGTACAGGCTTCTACGGGGATTGGATAAAAAGGATGAGCAGATGGCCATATTGGTGCAGAGGGTGTCGGGCTCCTACCATGGAAAATATTTCATGCCGGGTGCTGCGGGCGTGGGATATAGCCATAGCGCTTATAAATGGTATCCGGATATGGATCCGGAAGCGGGTATGCTTCGTATTGTCATGGGCCTTGGAACAAAGGCGGTTGACCGGACTACAGAAGATTACCCCCGTCTTGCAAATCTGGATCGTCCGGCAGTGACGGTGCTTACCACGGTAGAACAGAAACATAAGTTTTCTCAGAGGTATATCGATGTACTTGATTGTCAGGAAAATAAGCTGACAGAGGTTGCAATGGAGACACTGCTTCCTTCGCTTCCACTCTGGTATAAAAAAATGGTACTGGAACATGATTATGAGGCGGAAAACCGTTTGTACCAGATGGGAAGATATAGAGATGTGTGGTTTGTAAGCTGCCAGAAACTTCTGGAGAAAGAGGAATTTACCGGGCTGATGCAGAAAATATTGAAAACTCTGGAACGGGTGTATGGTAATCCGGTGGATATCGAATATGCCGTCAATATGGACGAAGAAGGAGATTTTGTGGTAAACCTCCTTCAATGTCGTCCGTTGTATCTGGGACAGGAAGGAGAGGCCGTCAATCTGAATGATCTGCATTTGCAGAAAATATTTTTTGATATTAAAAACTCGTCTATGGGTCCTTCTGGAAAGCGGAAAATCGATGTGGTGGTACAGGTAGATCCGGTTCTCTATTACGAGTACCCATATGGTAAAAAATATGATGCAGCTGCAGCCATAGGAAAAATCAATCGATACTACAGGGGAAGTGGAAAGAAGCTGCTTTTAATGACACCGGGAAGAATCGGAACTTCTTCCCCGGAACTGGGGGTTCCAGTTACTTTCGGAGATATTTCCAACTTTTCAGCCGTATGTGAAGTGTCGGACAACCGGGCAGGTTATATGCCGGAACTGAGTTATGGAAGTCATATGTTCCAGGATCTGGTAGAGGCGGAGATTATCTATGGAGCAATCTATAATAATGAAAAGACGTTGGAATACCATCCGGAGCTGCTGGAGGGACAAAGGGATTTGTTTGCGGAAATATGTCCCGAATATCCGGAATTGCAGGGGATGATACAGGTGAGAGAAACAGAGGAACTGACGTACTGGCTGGATGCCGTATCCAACCGGGCAGTCTGTGGACAAGAATGATAGAATAATATGAGAAATACGGAGTAATCCGAAGATACATAAAATGATAAGAAAAACAGCATTTACAGAAGAAAACTGGAAATGCTGTTTTTTTGTCTTATAGGGTGCGCCCAACCTCCGGGCAGGATCGCACTGCGGCGGTACCGCAAGGAAAGGAGAACTTATGTATCAAAAAGAAAAGAAAAAAGTATTGATTATTACCAATCATTCTTATATGTTGTGGAGATTTCGAAAAGAATTGATTATAGCTTTAATGGAAAATCACCAGGTTGTACTCAGTATGCCTTTCGTGGGACATGAAGATGATTTCAGAGAGATGGGAGTGAAGTGTATTGAGACAAAAATTGACCGGAGGGGGATTAATCCCAGGAATGATTTTGGGCTGATGGTATTCTATGACAGGCTGATGAGACAGGAAAAACCGGATATGGTAATAACATATTCAATTAAACCTAATATCTACGCAGGTATTCTCTGCATGTTTCGAAATATACCTTATTATGCAAATGTACAGGGACTGGGAACCGCATTTCAAAAAAAAGGATTGTCTCAGTTGGTCACACTGCTTTACAAAGTTGCTTTTTTCAGGGTTAAAAAAGTATTTTTTGAAAATAAAAGAAATGCAGAGGAATTCACCAGAAGGCACATCGTCAACAGTAAAAAACAAAAAATCCTGCATGGTGCGGGCATTAATCTGAATTATTACGGTTATGAGCCCTATCCTTTCCATGAAACAATTCATTTTCTGTATCTGGGAAGAATTATGAAAGAAAAGGGGATGGACGAATTGTTGTCAGCAGTGAACCGTCTTCGTGAAGAGGGGGAAAACTTTGTGCTGGATATTGTGGGATTTTTTGAGGATGCCTATGAAAAACAGATCAGTGAACTGGAACAGAAAAACATTGCAGTATTTTATGGATTTCAGGAGAATCCGCAGCCTTACTATGCCACAGCAGACTGCGTGGTATTACCCAGCTACCATGAAGGTATGAGCAATGTACTACTGGAGGCGGCAGCTACCGGACGTCCTCTGATCACAACCAATATTCCGGGCTGCAGAGAAGTGGTAGAGCAGGGAAAAACGGGAATACTTGTGCAGGCAAGAAGCAGTGAGAGCTTGTATATAGGAATGAAAAAATTTCTGCGGCTCTCACATCGAAAAAGGGAGATTATGGGAAAGCTGGGACGAGAGAAAATGGAAAAAGAATTCCGAAAAGAGGAAGTAGTGGAAGAGACTATGCGGGCAATGGGATTGTAGGAAAAATAAGTGGAAAGAGGAGAAAAATGATACTGACAAATTACTGGTGGCTGCTGCTGTGGCTCGTATTTGCAGGAGGATTTCTTGCGATGAAGATGCCCAGACAGCCGGTTCAGATGATGGGGAAAATCGAATATCGGTGGAGTATGACTTCAGTATTACTTCTGGCGTGTCCTTATGTCATATGGGCAATGAACAGATCAGATTTTGGTGATACTGAGGTATATAGGAAAATATTTCATGACATTCCCGACACATGGAGTCAATTAGTAGTTTACCTCCAGAAACATACAAAGGACCAGGGATTTTCGGTACTTACATTTTTTCTAAAAATATTGGCGGGGAACAGCGATAAAATATTTTTTCTGGTGATTGCAGCCTTTCAGATTTTCTGTGTAGTGTATTTTTTCAGAAAATATTCGACAAACTTTTTGTTAAGTATGTTTATGTTTGTAGCATCTACGGATTATCTTTCCTGGATGTTTAATGGAATAAGACAATTTCCTGCAGTGTGTATGATATTGATTTCATTTGAACTGATATTGAAAAGAAAATATATGCCAATGATAGGAATGATTCTTTTTGCATCAACAATTCATGGTTCTGCATTGATTATGCTGCCGATTATTTTTATTGTACAGGGAAAGGCCTGGAATAAGCGAACACTGTTGATGCTGGCAGGTATTGTTGCTGCTGTTTTATTTACCGATCCATTTATCAATATCATAAACAGTATGCTGGCGGAGACCCAGTATAGCGATCTGATGACCAATGAAATCTGGATGAATGATGATGGAACCAATGTGATGAGGGTTTTATTTTATTCCATACCGGCTATTCTGTCGTTGATTGGAAAGAGATATGTGGATGAAGCAGATTCTCCGGTGGTTAATATATGCGTTAATTGTGCTGCCTGTACATCATTTCTTTACATATTGTCAGCATTTACTTCTGGAATTTATATTGGCAGGATTCCTGTTTATACTACTCTGCCGGGTTATGTGGCAGTACCATGGCTGATAGACCATACGTTTACAAAAGATTCCGCTAAAATGATGAAAGTTGGGCTGATATGCGGATTTCTGGCATTCTTCTATTATCAGATATATGTCGCATGGGGAGTTCAGTTTTGAAAAGGGAGGAAAATAATTTGGTCAGAGTATTGCAGATTGTCACTTATATGGGGCGGGGCGGATTGGAAACGATGTTGATGAATTACTATCGACATATGGATCGCAGTAAAATTCAATTTGATTTTCTGGTACACCGTGATTTTGAGGCTGATTATGATCAGGAAATTCAAGGGATGGGCGGACGAATCTATCATGTGTCACGTCTCGTTCCATGGAGCGGATCCTATCGAAAGGAGTTGAAAAGATTTTTTGCAGAACATCCGGAATACAGAATCATACATGTTCATCAGGATTGTCTCAGCTCCGTTGCATTGCAGTGTGCAAAAGAGTGCGGGGTGCCGGTTCGCATAGCACATAGTCATTCTTGCAGTGCTGCAAAAAATGTGAAGTATCCGGTAAAAGTATATTACATGAAACAGATTTCACGGTATGCGACAAATTTACTTGCCTGCGGAGAGGGGGCTGGTGACTGGATGTTTGGAGGGAGCAGTTACCAGATTATCCGCAATGCGATTGACTCTGCGGATTATTGTTATTCTCCTGTTGTGGCAAAACAGGTTCGGGAAGAATTGCATGTAGATGATTGCTCTGTCATTGGTCATGTAGGCAATTTTACAGCTGCTAAAAATTACGATTTTTTGCTGGCGATTTTCAGGGAAATACGGAAATTGAAGTTAAAAGCAAAACTTCTTCTTGTCGGAGGCGGAAATGACTGGGAGGTGATTCAGAAGAAAGTGAAGAAGATGGGGATTCAGAATCAGGTGATTTTTACTGGAATTCGCACCGATGTAAATCGGCTTATGCAGGCAATGGATGTTTTTGTATTTCCTTCTTTATTTGAAGGTTTGCCGGTTACTCTGATTGAGGCACAGGTTTCAGGGCTGCCGTGCATGATCTCTGATCAGATATCGGAAGAGTGCATGGTTACTAATGGTGTTGTGGTCACCAAAAGTCTTAGTGAGCCGCCATCCCGGTGGGCCAGAGATATTCTGAAGCTGATTCATCATCCGAGAAAAAACCATACAAAAGAGATACAGGATGCAGGTTATGATATTGGTTCCGCAGCCAGACAGCTGGAAAAATTTTATCTTCAAAACAGTGGGGAGTAGGTTATGGCATTTCTTACCGTTTTTACACCAACGTATAATCGTGAAAATACATTGCCGCGTACTTATGAAAGTTTGTGTGTACAGGATTGTAAGGATTTTATCTGGTTAATTGTTGATGATGGTTCTGTTGACGGTACAGCACAGATGGTTGATTGTTGGAAATGCAGGGAAAACGGATTCGAGATTCAGTATATTTATAAAGAAAATGGAGGCATGCATACAGCTCATAATACTGCTTATGAAAATATTCATACAGAGTTAAATGTCTGTATTGATTCAGATGATAAAATGGCTCCCAACGCTGTGAGAAAAATAAAGGAGACATGGGAAAAAGTCCGTGGCAAGGGATATGCAGGCATAATTGCACTGGATGCGGATTTTTCCGGAAATGTGATAGGAAAAGGGTTTCCGACTGGTATGATAGATACTACGCTGGGTGGGTATTATGCATCGGGCGGATGGGGAGATAAGAAACTGATTTATCGTACTGATGTTATCAAAAGTATCCCTCCTTATCCGGTTTTTACAGGAGAAAAGTATGTGGGTTTAGTATATAAATACATGTTGGTTGACCAAAAATATAAAATGTTTGTGATGGATGAGGTTATCTGTGAAGTGGAGTATCAGGAAGATGGTTCCACAAATACTATGTGGAAGTTATATATGGAAAATCCCAATGGCTTTGCATTTTTACGAAATGCTGCGATGAGGTATCCGACAAGCAACAGGCGTCTGATTAGGGATTGTATTCATTATTGTTCCAGCTGCCAGATTGCAAAAAATAAGAATTATATAAAAGAATCACCCAGAAAGGTGCTTACGATGTTCTGTACGCCCATGGGATGGATTCTGACCGCGATTGTGAAAAAGAAGGCTAACGAAAATTATTAAGCGCGAGGAAGGGAAAATGGATGAAGAAAAAGGTGCTGATAGTATCTCACTTTATGCAGATTGGCGGGGCGGAGCAGGCATTATTGGGATTACTTCATGGGTTTGATTATAGCAGATATGATGTATCACTCTTTCTTTTCCGTCATGAGGGAGATTTACTCCCGCTGCTTCCCAGAGAGGTTCATCTGCTTCCTGTGATCAGTCAATATACGACCATTGCCCGTCCGATGATCGATGTGGCTAAAGAAGGCCATTTCCTTTTGGTGTTTTCAAGATTAATCGGAAAATTTACAGCCGAGATGTATAATTTTTGCCATCATTATGGACCAGACAGTCAGGTGGAACTGGATTACAGCCATAAATTTACAAAGTGGTTGATGCCTCCAATCATGCCGGATGAGACTTATGATCTGGCAATTAGTTTTTTGACACCACATTATTTTGCCGCAGAAAAAGTGAAAGCCGAAAAAAAGATTGCATGGGTACATACAGATTACTCCTGTATACAGGTTAATGTAAAATCTGAAATAAAAATGTGGAGTCAGTATCACCAGATTGCAGCAGTTTCAGAAGCCTGTGCCGATTCGTTTATTGAATGTTTTCCTGGGCTTAAGCCTAAAGTTGTAAAGATAGAAAACCTTCTGGCGGTGGCTTCCATTCGAAAACGGGCTGTGATGAAAGTCCCTGAAAAACTGAGAAAAAATCATGAGATTGTGCTGCTTAGCATAGGTAGATTTTGTACTGCAAAAAATTTTGATAATGTGCCGGATATCTGCAGAAGAATTATAGACAAGGGAACCGATGTGATTTGGTATCTGATTGGGTTTGGTTCAGAAGAGAAAAGGATTCGTCAGAAGACTTGTGAAAATAAGATGCAGCAGAATGTAATTATTTTGGGTAAGAAAGAAAATCCATACCCATACATTGCACAATGTGACTGGTATGTGCAGCTTTCCCGTTTTGAGGGAAAAGCTGTCACTGTCAGCGAAGCACAGGCTCTGCATAAACCAGTAATCATATCAGACTATTCTACTGCCAGGAGTCAGCTTATGGATGGTTACGATGGAATTATTGTTCCACAGGATAATGAAAGGTGTGCAGAGGAAATATCTAAGATATTAAAAAATCAGACCCTGAAAAATCGCCTGATAGAAAATACATATCATGAAGATTATTCCAATAAAAAAGAAATGCGGAAGTTATATGATTTGATGGGAGAGAATTATGATACCTAAACTCATACATTATTGCTGGTTCGGCGGAGAAAAGCCTCAAAAGGTATTGAAGTGTATAGAAAGCTGGAAGCGATGTCTGCCAGATTATGAAATAAAGGAATGGAATCAGAGTAATTTTGATATCAATGAACTGCAATACACTGCCGATGCTTGTCAGGCAAATAAATACGCTTATGTCAGTGATGTGGCCAGAGTAAAAGCATTGTATGACTACGGCGGCATCTACCTTGATACGGATGTACTGGTTTATAAAAGTTTTGATGGAATCCTGAACTATCCCTGTGTATTGGGATTTGAAGAAGAACAGTATATAGCCACCAGTTTTATGGCCTGTGAACCGCATCACCCGTTAATGAAACAGTTTCTCTCTCTTTACGCAGATTTACCATTTTACGATAAAGATGGGGCGATCATCACCGGAACAAATGTCGGTAAGTTAACTGATATGCTGGAACAAATGGGATTGAAGAGGAACAACCAGTATCAGGAATTGGGTGACAACATTGTGATTTATCCACAGGAGTATTTTTCTCCTTATGACTATATAAACTGTATTCATCACACGACAGAGAAGACGATATGTGAACATTTATTTTGGGTATCCTGGATGCCATGGACGACAAGGCTGAAGAAAAAAATAAAAATTATAGCAGGACCGCTTTTGGGAAAAGAAAGAATGAATGATTTGAGGAAAATGCTATGCCGGCAATAAGTATCATTGTACCTGTATATCAGGTGGAAGAATTGTTGGAACGTTGTGTAAACAGCCTTATGAATCAATCTTTATATGATATTGAGATTATTCTGGTTGATGATGGAAGTCCTGACAAAAGTGGAGAAATTTGTGACAGATTGAAGGAACAGGATAGCCGTATACAGGTTATTCATAAAAAAAATGGAGGATTGAGCAGTGCCCGCAATGCCGGGATGGGGGTCTCGCATGGTAAGTATATTGGATTTGTGGATTCAGACGATGATGTGGAACCGGAAATGTTTGAGCATATGGTTGCCGCAGCTGAGACATATGATGCTGACTTTGTAATGTCTGATTATATCAGAATTGTGAAAAAGGGAGAACGGTTTGCAGTCTCTGCAAAGCTGGAGAAAAGTGTGTATGATAAAGAAGATATGAGAAATAACATATATCCTTCGCTTATTATGGGTGAAAACCTTGAGTATGGTCCTGTTTTATCAGTCTGTAACTGCATTTATAACAAGTCTTTTCTGCAGAAAAACAGGATAAAATTCGCTGAAGATATCAAATGGTCAGAAGATAATTTATTCAATGCTATAGCCGGGTATTGTGCAGACAGGTTTGTCTATCTGAAAGGGAAAGGATTTTATCATTACTATCAGAATGCAGGGACAATCACTACCAGCTATCGGCCCGGGGCATGGGAAGTTTACAGGAAAATGAATGATTATATGGAAAAATTTTTTCTGCCCCGAAAGGATTATGATTTTCGTCGGCAAATAAAATTACATATGATTTATTATGCCTGCAATGTGATAGGAATGGAATGCAGAAGTGCCGTGAGTTTTAGCGATGCAAAAGTAAGAATAGATAGAATTCTGCAGGATTCTAGGCTGATAAAGGCATTTGATGATTTTGCCTTTTCGCATGATCTGCCATTGAAGCTGAAAATACAGCTTTGCCTGATGAAACATCGGTGTTCGGGTTTTCTTGCGGTGATTATGAGGGGGTGAGAAGTATGCCGAACGTATCCATTATCATGCCTGTATACAATAAGTCGGATTATCTGGCTGAGACTTTTGATGCACTGCTTTGTCAATCATATAAGGACTGGGAGCTGATTGTTGTGGATGATGGGTCAACAGATGGGAGCAGTGATATTATCAAAAGGTATGTGCGGAGAGACAGCCGTGTCTGCTGTATAAAGCAAAATAACAGAGGGGTGTCGGCAGCAAGAAATACTGGTTTAAAAGAAGCAGCAGGGGAGTGGATCTGGTTTGTTGATGCGGATGATCTGCCTGACAAAGATTTTCTGGCACATGCATTTGGGAATAATGATAATGACTCAGCTGACATTATCGTTGGAAACTATCAATGTCTGGATAAAAATGGGATATATCGTAGGGTAGAAATTGAAGAACAGGGGTTGATTTTATCCGATGATTTTCCGGATGTATTCATGAAGTATCAGTATAAAACAGGTTTTTGGGGATTTGTCTGGAATAAATTGATAAAAAGAAGCCTTCTGTCAGATGCACAGATAAAATTTCAGGAGGGGCTGACTTTAGCTGAGGATCTTAAATTTATGGTGGGTCTGTATCGGGGAAATATCAATATATACTGCATACCTTATAATGCGATGAGATATACAGTTGATGCTGTAAATGCATCTGGTGCAAAGGAGGTTGATTATTGGGAACAGCTGGCCATACAGATTGAAATAAAAAACTGGATCGTGGACCACTGCCACAGATTGAAATTTATAGATGATTTCAAATGGATGATAAGCAGATATGCTGCATTTGTAGTTTTTTATGGATATGAGAATAACGAAGATTGTGCCATGACTGCCAAAGCACTGTCAGAAAACCGGGAAGTGAATTCGCAGCTGTGTATTGACAACGTTGAACCCATTATGCGGCCTATTATCTGGTGCCTCATTTTTAAAAGATATGTATTGCTGAGAGGTTACCTGTCTGCAAGAACGGGAATCAGAAAAATTTATCGAAAAATATGTCACCGGGCAGGTTTTAAAAGACAGGAGGGTGCTGAATATGAGTACACAGGGCTGTATTAGTGTGATTGTGCCCGTCTACAAGGTGGAAAAATTTTTGCCGCGCTGTATAGAAAGTATTTTGAATCAGACATTTTCTGATTATGAACTAATTCTTGTTGATGATGCCTCACCCGATGATTGTCCTCAGATATGTGACAGGTATGCAGAGCTGGATAAACGCATAAAGGTTATTCATAAAACAAATGGAGGATTATCGGATGCACGAAATGCCGGACTGGAAATCGCAAAGGGAGAAATGATTGCATTTGTAGACTCGGATGATGTGATTGATTCCCGGTATCTGGAATTCCTTTACCGTGCCATTATGGAAAACAATTGTGATATGGCAGTTTGTGGCTTTGAAAAATTCCAGGAAATCGTGCCATTAAGTTGTGAACGGTACTGTGAAGGTCGAATTTGTTCAGGATACGAAATGCTTTGGCGAATTTACAGTAACGATCATACAGAGTACATCGAAAGTACAGTATCGTGGAACAAGCTGTATAGAAGAAAATTATTTGAAAATATCAGATTTCCAAAAGGAAAAATTCATGAAGATGAAGCAACTGCATATAAATTATATTATAGGGCCAAAAAAGTAATAACGATTCCCTGCAGACTATACTTCTATTATCAGAACCCGGCGGGTATTATGAAACGAAAATTTAACATTTCCCGGCTGGATTATCTGGAAGCCTTGTATGACAGGTATTGCTTTTTTGAACGAGGGGAAATGTCTGAACTTGCCCGCTGTACAGCCAGATTACTGTATATTTACACAGTAGATTATGCGAGCATGGATGAACATCAGGTTGAGGATTATGCAGCCTTCCACACACGGCTGAGCAGTCTTTATAAAGGTTACAGAGCAATTTTGCTAAAACAGCCGTTGCATGGTAAAGAAAAATTGAGAATTCTGTTATCGTATATCAGATTTGATTTTTTGATAAAGCATCTCTGAGAAGGGAGAAGATGAAGTTATGGAAATTAAAATTAGTGATTATTTCTCAGATTTTTTTATCGAAGGCTGGAATTTAGACAGAAATCAAAGTCTGAGAGTTGAGTATGTGAATCCCATGCAGTTTTTAAAACCGGAGCGTCTGGATCTGGTGTGTAAATTATTTTATATTGACTGCCGGGAGAAACATCAAAATGAAGATCTGGCACGGGAACTTTATAAAGAACATCTCCGTGCATTTTCATTTGGTACGTTTACAGAACCGGGCTCAGAAGAAAAAAATACTTTGGATAAATACTTTGAAACGTTTGATAAATTGATTGAGAATGCCAGGTTTAATGGGTTGAAGGCAGATCAATCTGTCGTACCGGTGGGAGATAATCATAGTATTCTGGATGGATCACATCGAACCGCTGTTGCCATTTATTATAAACACCCACTTCCGGTTGTAAGAATTGAAGGGGTCAGCAAAAGATATGACTACGAGTTTTTTCAAAATCGTAAGCTGAAAGAATGGTATCTGGATTTTATGGCGTATCTGTACATTCTTTTTGCTGAACATTGTTATGTGGCCTGTTTGTGGCCCCGTGTGGATCAGCGGAAGAAAATAGCGAAAGCGGAAGCTTTGATAAAAGAAACTGCGGGAATTGTATACCGCAGACGAATCAGATTAAATTACCATGAATTAAAGCTGCTGATGATACAGGTGTATGGCAGTCAAAAATGGGCGGGAAGTGCTGATGATAAATTTAAGGGGATCTCATACAAAGCAAAAGCGTGTTACCGCACAGCTGCTTTTACAACGGTTTATGTTTTGTCTGGCGGAGAATTAAAAGAAATGGTCGATCTGAAAACAAGAATTCGAGATGTTTTTCAGTTGAAAACTCACTCCATACATATAACAGACACAAAAGATGAAGCGGTGGAAGCCGGCCAGGAATTATTACTGAAAAAATTAAGAATCAGTAAGAGAGGAAAAATGATAATTGCGAAGAGTATCAAAAATCGTACTTATGAATTTTTATATAAATACCTGCTTCTCCCTAAAAATATTTATTTTAATTTCAGGGTACTGCCAGTAAGACAAGCTGTAAAACTTCCCTTTTTTATCAATTATGGAGTAAAGATAGAAGAGGTCCATAAGGGTGTCATAGAACTGAAAAGTGACCGGATTTCAAAGGGGATGATATCAATCGGACGCGGCGGTTCGGAAGGAATTGCTGTAACAGATAAGGGTATGATTTCCTTTCGGGCAAAGGCAAAGATTGTATTTGAAGGGACGGCACAATTTCATGCCGGAACACGATTATGGTTTGATGACAATGCCAGAGCAGTATTTGGAGACAGGTTTTCAGCAAATCGTAATTTTCTTCTCTATTACAATGACAAAATCAGGTTTGGGAAGGACTGTATGTTGGGGTGGAACATCCGAATCATCGATGGAAATGCTCACAAGGTCATATATGAAGGGAAAGAAAGGGATAATAAGTGCAGGATTGTCATTGGAGATCATGTCTGGATAGGGGCGGAGGTACAAATCTGCAGGAGTGTATCAATTGGAAATAATTCCATTGTTGCGTATGGCAGTACGGTGACGGGCGGAGATTTTCCGGCTCATTCTATGATTGGCGGCTATCCGGCAAAAATAATAAAGGGAGGAGTGAATTGGCGAAAATAAACCAGTTCCGGTCAGGCGATGCAGATAAATAAAACAGATAATGCTGTCAGAAATATATTTTTTGGAATCATTCAAAAAACGGTAAATATTAGTATGTCGTTTATTACGAGAACCGTAATGATCGAAACCCTGGGTGCAAACTATCTTGGTTTGAACAGCTTGTTTACTTCTGTTCTTCAGGTATTAAATCTGGCAGAACTGGGCGTGGGAAGTGCAATGATTTTCAGTATGTATAAGCCGATTGCAGAAGATGATAAAGAAACCATTTGTGCGCTTATGGAGTTGTACCGGGTATATTATCGTATCATTGGTCTGCTGATACTTGTGGCTGGCCTTGGAATCACACCGTTTATTCCCATGCTTATCAAAAAGGATATTCCACATGGAGTCAATATTTATATTCTATATATGATGAATTTGGGAAGTACGGTTTTATCTTATTGGCTTTTTTCGTATAAAAAAAGTATCCTGTATGCTTATCAGCGAAATGATGTGATTGACAGAACATCAGCCATTGTGATCTGTGTACAGCAGGTTATACAGGTGTTTGTTCTATTCTTGTTCAGAAATTACTATTACTATCTGATAATTGTTATGGGAGCTCAGGCAGCAAAAAATATAATAAATGCGTTTGTTGTATCCAGAATGTTTCCTGAATATGAAGCAAAGGGAACGCTGTCAGCAGAAAAAGTAAAAACGATTAATCAGAGGGTGAAAGATTTATTTACTGCCAAACTGGGAAATACAGTGGTAAGTGCAGTTGATGCTATTGTCATATCTTCGTTTATGGGACTGACAGTATTGGCTGTGTATAACAACTATTATTACATAATGAATGCTGTGATAACCTTCGTATTTATGATTTTCACAGCCTGTGGGGCAGGAATCGGGAATAGCCTGGTAACAGAAAGTCTGGAGAAAAATTATTGTAATTTTAAGACTATGACATTTATCATATCCTGGATTTCAGGTTTCTGTGTCAGCTGCCTTTATTCCCTGTATCAGTCATTTATGAAAATATGGGTTGGCGAAGGATTGATGTTTACTCAATCTGTAGTGCTGCTTTTTTGTATTTATTTTTATCTCTATATATTGTGTGGAGTTTTTTCTACTTATAAAGATTCTGCCGGAATCTGGCATCGGGATAGATTTCGCCCACTGGCAGGGGCAATCGTGAATCTTATTCTTAATCTTGCTTTTGTGGGAAAATATGGGGTATACGCTATTTTGTTGTCAACAATCGTCAGTTATCTGGCTGTTAACATTCCCTGGTTAATTTACAATGTTTTTCATGTCCTCTTTAGAAGAGATGCCGGGGAATACATAAGGACTGTTTTAAGCTATACAGTAATATCGTTGATGGTTTGTGTTATTACCGCCTGTGTGTGCAGTCTGGTTAAGATTGAGGGAATTGAAGGATTGCTGTGCAAAGGGTTCCTATGTATGGTTGTGCCTAATATACTGTTTCTGTTTATCTATAGAAAAAACAGAGAATTTAAGAATTGCCTTTGCATTATAAGAAGAATAATACGGAGAAAAGTACTTCGGCGCCGGATGTGACAACTGAGAGGAAAGTGACAGAACTGAGCGAGGAAGAATCCGGCAGAATGGCAATGGACTTTTAAAAAGGGAATGGTTTGAATGATAGACATACATACACATATTCTTCCGGGAGTGGATGATGGTTCCCGGGATATAGAGGAATCGGTGGACATGCTTCGAATGGCAGAAAGCAGTGGGGTTCGGTGTCTTGCTGCCACGCCCCACTGTAATATTCCGGGGATGTTTGACAATTATATCAGTGAAGAATTAACAGAACAATTTCTGGCATTGAAAAGAGTAGCAGAACGTTTAAAGATTTCTACAACGGTTCTCAGTGGGATGGAAGTGTTTGCTACACCGGATCTCCCATGGCTGCTGAAAAATGAAAGAGTATTTACCTTAAATAGAACCCGGTATTTTCTGACGGAATTTTCTTTTGATGAGGAACCGGAATTTTGTGATCATATCCTGGGAAAATGCAGAGAACTCCAGTATCAGCCGATAATTGCACATCCGGAGAGATATGATTTTGTGCAGGACGATCCCCGGATCGCAGAATACTGGGCTGCACAGGGATATGTGCTCCAGCTGAATAAGGGAAGCATCCTGGGCAGATTTGGACGGATTGCAAAGCAAACGGCAGATACGCTGATACGGAAAAACCTGGTTTCCTGTGTAGCCAGTGACGCTCATTCGTCGGAACGGAGAACGCCTCATATGCAGGAGATCAAGGAGTACCTGAAAGAGGCGTATGGAACAGAGTATGCACGTATGGTCCTTCTGGAAAATCCGCAGAGGATTCTGACCGGAAAAGAAGTACAGCCGGGGCAGGCTTCTTTCGGAGAAGAAAAGGAGTTTTAGAGGAGTGAGAATATGAAGAACTTGCGGATTCTGATTATAATCTTTTTTGGTGTGACAGCAGCAGGTTTTGCTGTGTATAAGGTGAGAAATCTGGCGGTTAAGGATACCGGGGCACCGGTGATTACCTCGGATACGGAAACAATCCAGGTAAGTATACAGGCGGATGAAGAACAGATGCTGCAGGGATTGCACGCAGAGGATGACAGAGACGGTGATGTGGCGGATTCTCTGGTTGTCGTTTCACATTCCAGATTTTTAGAAAAAGGAAAAGTTCGTGTGAACTATGCCGCTTTTGATAAGAAAGGAAATGTGGGTACATATACGAGAATTTTGGAGTATACGGACTACACTTCGCCTGAATTTTCTATTATTTCCCCTCTACGGTATAAAAAAAATGAGGGAAATCTGCAGCTTCTCAGTAAAGTAAAAGCTGAAGATTGTCTGGATGGTGATATCAGTGGTCTGATTAAGCTGAAGTACGATGAGGGTTCTTATGTGGATATTGGTGAGGAAGGAAAAACCGGTGTAACTTTTCAGGTGACTAATTCCTGTGGGGATACAGTACAGCTTCCGGTCGAACTGGAATTCCTGGCTGAAGAGAAATGGCGCCTTCCGTATCCGATACTTTCAGAATATCTGGTGTATACAGCGGTGAATACGCAGGTGGATTACGAGGAGTATCTGACGGGTGTATCTGTCGGCGGCCTGGAACTTTTATTTGAAGATGAACAGACAGGAAAAGATTATGGATATTTCAGTAAGGATGTATCCATCAATCCACAGGTGGATTACAGCAGTCCGGGTGTTTATCCGGTAGTATATACATTGAATGTATCAGATAAAGAGAAGGAAACGGAAAAACTGGGGAGTGTCACTATGTATGTGGAGGTACGGGAATAATGTGGACGGATGATTGGGAAAAGGTAAATTATTATAGTATAATCAGAGATGTGATACATAACTGGTGGGTGATATTACTGGGTGCTGCGGCGTCAGCTATGATTTTTCACATCGTGGCAAATGAGCAGTATGATCTGACATATACTACCAGTGCAACCTTTGTTGTGTCTTCCCGTGGGAGTGACAATAATGTGTATAACAATCTTTCATCTGCCCAGATGCTGGCGGCTGCATTTTCTAATGTATTAAACAGCAGTATTGTGAAAAAGAAGGTGTGTGAAGACTTGAATCTTTCAGAATTTAGTGCACAGGTCGGTGCGGAAGTGATTTCTGAGACAAATCTTCTGGTTTTGACAGTTACTGCAGACACATCGGAGCTGGCATATCGGATCATACGCTCCATTATGGAAATTGATATAATAGCCTCCCCGGCAGTTCTGGGTAATGCCATGCTGGAAGTGCTGCAGGAACCGCAGGTTCCGCAGTCACCCGATATTAGTCTGGATGTAAAGAAAATGGAAAAGAAAGGATTTCTGTGTGGAATGATCTTCTGTACGGCGCTGTTTGCTTTCCTGTCTTTTATGAGTGATACCATCAAATCAGATAGAGATCTGGCGGACAAACTGGATGCCAAACCGTTGGGAATTATATATTTTGAAAAAAATACAAGTCGCTGTTTTCCAAGATTTATCATAAGAAAACAGGTCTTCTCGTTACGGATCCAACTGTCAGCTTCTGGTTTACAGAGAATTATAAAAAAATTGCTGCCAGACTAACGTATATGGCTGCTGAAATTGACGGAAAGGTAATTGTGATAACCAGCATTATGGAAAATGAAGGAAAATCTACAGTGGCAGCTAATCTGGCACTCACACTGGCGAGAAACCCTGCAAAAGTTCTTCTTATCGATTGTGATCTGCGTCGTCCGTCCCAGTATCTGATTTTTGAAAAAAATATAGATGAAAACAGGATACTGCCCGATGTATTGTCTCAGGAGAATATTCTGGAAAATATATTTCAGTATGATAAGGAGGGGAGAATTTATATACTTTTTAATAAAAAGTCTTATGCCAATTCCACGGAAATTGTTTCATCAGAGGAGATGCGTAATATTCTGAATTTATTCAGAAAAGAATTTGATTATATCATTCTGGATTCGCCACCCATGTCTTTGATGGCAGATGCAGAGGTTTTGGCAGACCAGGCAGATATGAGTGTACTGGTAGTAAGGTACTGTACGGCACAGGCTCAGGATATTAATGACGCAATTGATGTACTTTCCAACTGTAATTCCCGAATGGCCGGATGCATTTTGAATCAGGCAAGAACTGTGCACGAGTTATTGCCAGGAAAAGGAGGATATGGTTATGGAAAGTACAGATATGGTGAATATAGAAAAAATTGATCTGCATATGTTTCTGGAACAATGGATGCAGGGCATAAAGCATCTTTGGTGGCTGATTATTTTATTCACTGTTTTGGGAGGGGCAGTTTCTTATTTTCGGGTATCTACCACCTATGTGCCGCATTATGAAGCGGAGGCAACTTTACTCATAACAACTGTCAAATCGAATAACCTGATGAATAACGATAATTATACGGATATTGCTACAGCGAAGCAGCTGGGAAAGGTATTTCCTTATATTCTGACAAGCGGAGTTTTGTCGGATCTGGTGGCACAGGATCTGGGGATGGATTATGTGCCGGGTCAGATCTCTGTTCAGGCTGTAGAGGGAACCAATCTGGTGACTATTCGTGTGACAGCATCTGATGGGGGAACAGCCTATGACGTACTTCAGGCTGTTCTGAAGAATTACCCGGAAGTGGCACAGTTTGTAGTAGGGCAGACTGAGATGATTCTTCTGGATGAAAGTGGAGTACCTTTTGACAGCGGCAGGACAAGTATCATCCAGGGTTCCGTGAGAAAAGGAGCTGCGGTTGGACTGATAGCAGGAATGAGTATCCTTTTGATTTATGTAGCAACCCGTCATACGATCAGGAAACCGGGAGATCTCAAGACAATTCTGAATATTCCCTGTCTGGGAATTCTTCCTGCTTTTCGGATAAAAAAAAGGAAGAAAAAAGAACAGAGACCAGTAACGATTCTGAATCATCAACAGTCTCAGGAATATCTTGAGGCGCTTCGTGCGGTGCGTACCAGAGTGGAGCGCTGGATGGAAAATGAACATAAAAAGACACTGATGATTACCAGTTCGATTCCCGGTGAAGGGAAATCTACGATTGCTGTAAATCTGGCTATATCGTTAGCACAAAAAGGGAAAAAGGTAATACTGGTGGACTGTGATCTGAGAAATCCTTCCGTGCAGGATTATATGAATATACCGGGGACATATCCGGGAATTTCAAATGTCCTGAATGGGAAGGAAGAATTGGAAAAAGCATTATATACTGTGGAAAATAGAAATATTGATTTGAAGGTTTTCTGTGGTTCTCACGATTCGACGCAAAATGCGGAAATACTGGGAAGTCATATGATGCAGAATGTGCTTGACAAACTGGAGAAAATGGCAGATATTGTAGTGTTAGATACCTCTCCTTCTGCGGTTTTGATGGATGCTGTTGTGCTTGCCCGTTATGTACCGATGGCAGTATATGTGGTTAAGTATGATCATGTCGGGGTGAGGTATGTGCTGAAAGGTATTGAAGAACTGGCAGAAACAGGAGTTCATATTCTTGGCTGTGTAATCAATGAAGGAAAGTATGGAACAGTACAGACAGAATACAGCGGGTTCGGAAGATACAGTGGATACCATGATGGATATTCCCGATATTACGGGGGTGGAAGAAAGAGGAAATAGAATAGTGAGGAAAAAAGATGTCTGATAAGACAGGTATTACAGAACTTGAGCTTCAGGAATTACTGAAAGACCTTGGGGGCGAGTCGGAGAATGAAATTTCAGAAAAGGAGATTTTATTGGACCTACATGGGTTATTGGATGACTGGGAGGAAGAACCTCTGGGAGTCGATCTGTCGGAAGAAGAATCTCTGGAAGAAGATCTGTCAGAAGAGGAAACTCTCCTGGAATCGGATCTGTCGGAAGATGAAACTCTGGAGATGGAAGAAAAAAACTTAAAGTTAGAGAAGAACTCACCAAAATTTTCAAAGAAAAAAACTAAAAAAAAGAAAAAGAAACGTAAAAAACTATCTTTGGGATGGAAAGTGTTTTTAACAGTAATTATGGGAAGTTTGCTGGTGCTGGTTGTACTGGCGGCAATCTTCACTGGAATTTATATCAGAGGAAAACAGCAGTTGACAGATTCCCGAAGAGTAGAACTCAGTTTACCGGAAGATGTTCAGGCTATATCTGAATATCAGGGACGAAAGATTACTTATGAGGGACAGACTTATTGGATGCAGCAGGATGCTTTCCGTTTGCTTATCATTGGTAAAAATACAGATGATGCATACTCGATGGTGCTGATGAATTTTAACGGCAGTACCGGAGAGATGTCGGCAATGCCAATACCGAGAAATCTTTTGAATCTGGATTTTTCTTCAGCAATGTATTATGATGATATGCAGGAAGAAGTGTCCCGGCTGTTGTATGGAATGCCAGTTCACGGTTATATGGTGGTAGATCTGCAGACAGCAGCGAAAAAGATCGGACAGATTTTGAGTAATACAGCTTCTGATAAAGGATGTACTGAAATACTGATGGATTTTATGCGGCAGACGGTGAAAAATGCTGATAATGATATAACAGGTATCTGGAAAACAGTAGAGGATTTGCAGGATACAATACAGTGGAATATGGATATGACGGAGTTATGCTATCTGTATGTCACCGCAGTGAACTGTGCCGGCAGCAGGATAACCGAGGCACAGGTACGGGATTCAGAAGATATATTACCGGCAATCCTGAAAACATTTTATCTTGAAAGTGTCGCATAGATAAGGAACTGGAGGAATTATGAAAAATAAGAAAGCAGTAAAAGTCTGGATGATTATCCTGGCGGTGGTTATTATTATTTCGGCTGTTATTGGCGGAGGCTTTGCTTTTTTGAATGCGAAGTTAAATAAAATCGGTCGTGTAGACAGCAAACCAGAGGTAGTTGTTGACCCATCTATGGAAACATTTGAGACTGAGGAAGGTCTGACTGATACGATGGATGCTGCTGATGTTGTCTGGAACAATGCAGATATTGATAAAGTGCAGTCGGATGAGGTTTATAATATCCTTCTGATTGGTCAGGATCGTCGGCCGGGAGAGGGGCGTCAGCGTTCAGACGCTATGATCATCTGTACGTTGAATACAAAAACCAATAAAATTATTCTTACTTCCGTTATGCGTGATATGTATGTACCGATATCTGGATACAGTGATAACAGAATCAATGCGGCCTACCAGTTCGGAGGTATGGAACTGTTGGACAAAGTCATGGAAAATTGCCTGGGTGTACATATTGATGGTAACGTAGAAGTTGATTTTGACGGTTTTATTAATTCGCTGGCAGAAGTTGGCGATATACGTATTGAATTGAATGAGGCGGAAGCAAAATATCTGAATGAAAATAATAACTGGAGTCTGAAAGACGGAGAAAATAACCTGACGCCGGAACAGGCACTTGCCTATGCACGGACTCGTTATGTCGGACACTCTGACTGGGAGCGTACAGACCGCCAGAGAAAAGTAATTATGGCAGCATTCGATAACGTTAAAGATATGAGTATTCCTCAGTTGATTGCATTGTCAGATAAGATATTTCCAAACGTTACAACTGACATGGATAATTCAGACATTCTCAATTATATTTATCTGGTGGCAACTAACAAAATGGCAACTATCGAAAGCCATCGGCTGCCGGAAGAAGGAACCTATACCTGCGAGACACTTCGCAAAGGAATGGAAGTGCTGATGCCGGATCTGAAAGCAAATGCAGAGTATTTGAAACAATATATTGAAGAATAACGGGACCAAAGGGTGACTAGGGGACGGGTTCATAGACACTATTCTTGTCTATGAACCCGTCCCCTAGTCACCCTTTTCTTTGTAAAATCACCATATTAATGGTACAATAATGATATTATTGGTAAAACTGGGAGGTTTTTATGAAGGTATGGGAGAATTATCAAGTTGATGGCATTAACAGAATGAAACCAAGAGCTCATTTTCTTTCGTTTCCTGACAGAGAGAGGGCACTGTTGGGCAGTAATCGGTATACGCATGCGTTTCGGAATTTAAATGGGGTGTGGAAATTCCTGTTCGTGGATGCTCCGGAGTATAGCCCGGAGGGATTTTATCAAAGTGATTTTGATATCTCCGGGATGGATGATATTACGGTGCCGGGAAACTGGCAGCTGCAGGGTTACGGAAAGATGCACTACTCAGATCTGTGGTACAATTTCCCTATTGATCCTCCTTATGTTCCGACGGAGAATCCTACAGGAATTTATAAGAGGAAATTTTATGTAGATGAAAGTTATCGTGACAAACAGGTTCTGATTCGTTTTTGTGGGGTGGACTCTGCGTATCATCTGTGGATCAACGGGCAGGAAGTTGGCTACAGTAAGGGTGCAAGAATTGAGGCTGAATTCGATATTACAGATATTGTCAGGATTGGTGAAGAAAATGATGTGACTGTGCGGGTATATCAGTGGTCCGACGGCACGTATCTGGAAGATCAGGATATGTGGTGGGAGAGTGGTATTTTCCGGGATGTGGAGCTTTTGGGCGTGCCGAAGAATAGAATCAATAATTTTGTGGTGACTGCAGATCTGGATGATGATTATAAGGATGGCCTGTTTTCTGTGAATGGCAGCCTTCGCAGTGAAGAGGATGTTCAGATAACATTTGAACTGCTGGATGCCGAGGGAAAGAAAGTCCTGAGAGAAACGACAGTTTCTGATGGAGCAGATTTTCGGTTCTTGGCAGTGATACCGGGAGTGCATCACTGGACGGCAGAGACACCATATCTTTATCAGATGTTTATAACCGTTCAAAAGGATGGAAGAATCATCGAGGTGATTCCGCAGCAGGTGGGATTTCGCAATATCAGGCTCCGGGGAGATACATTTCTTGTTAATGGTGTGGCAATCAAGTTTAAAGGTATGAATCGCCATGACTATAATCCGAGAAATGGCCGTGTGGTTTCCAGGGATGAAATCGAAAAAGACATTATTTTAATGAAACAGTTTAATGTGAATGCCATTCGGACCTGTCATTATCCCAATGCGAATGATTTATATGATTTGTGTGATCGATATGGTATGTATGTGATCGATGAGACTGATCTGGAGTGCCATGGCTTTGAACTTACCGGAAATTATGCGTGGATTTCTGATGATCCCGCCTGGGAAACTGCCTATGTCAGCCGTATGGTGCGGATGATCGCTCGAGACAGAAATCATCCCTGTATTCTGATGTGGTCTCTGGGAAATGAATCCTCTTCCGGATGCAATTTTGCTAAAATGACGGAAGTGGCTCATCAGATGGACCCAACCCGTCTGGTTCATTATGAAGGGGACTTTGACATGGACTATGCGGATGTGTACTCGACCATGTATACCTGGCTGGAAAATCCGGAAAAACCATTTGTGATGAAAGATATTGTGGAAAAAAGCAAACATCCGCATATTTTATGTGAATACTGCCATGCCATGGGAAATGGTCCGGGAAATCTGAAAGAATATCAGGATATTTTCTATGCTCATGATAAAATGCAGGGTGGATTTATCTGGGAATGGTTTGACCATGGCATCGAGTCGTATACGGAAAATGGGGAAAAATACTATCGCTATGGCGGTGATTTCGGAGATGATCCCAGCAATAAGGATTTCTGCATTGACGGTATGCTGATGCCGGATCGTACACCGTCACCGGGACTTTATGAATATAAAAAGGTAATTGAGCCTATAACCACAACAGCGGTCAATCTCGACAAGGGTGTGATTCGTTTGTTGAGCCGCTATGACTTTGCAGATCTGAATCAATTTCGACTGGTGTATCAGGTGATGGAAGATGATGTGATGCTGCAGAGCGGCAGCCTGGATCTGCCTTCGATTCCTGCAAGAACATCCCGGGATATCCAAATTCCTTATACACTGCAGAATATACATGCAAAACCGGGAACAGAATATTATCTTAATATCTCTTATCAGTTAAAGGACAACACACTGTATGCACCTGCCGGTCATGAACTGGCAACAGCTCAATTTTGTCTTCCTATTTACCGGGAAGGACTGGAAAAAATACCGGAAGGTATGCTTAAAGTGATAAAAACTCATACGATGTTGCGGGCTTCCGGAGCCGATTTTCATGTGGATTTTGATCTGGTTCGCGGAAATATTACCAGTATTGTCAGGGATGGGATGGAGCTTATGACGAAAGGCCCCAAGCTGACATTCTGGCGGGCTCCTATCAGCAATGATATGGAAATGATCGACCAGATGAAAAAGAAATATTTTCTTCATCTGGAACATGAAATTGTAAGAGATATCCATTATGAGAAAGATGGGCATTTTCTGCGGGTGATGGTGAAGACCATCAATGGAACTACCAACAGTGCATGGCACTTTGATACAACGTATGAGTATGTAGTATGCCCGACGGGAGATATTCTGATTCGCGTATCCGGTGTTCCGGCGGGAAAACAGGATTGTGCTCCGGAGATGTTCCCGAGAATAGGTATTTCCATGCGGCTGAATCCGGAGATGGAACATGTCAGATATTTTGGCAGAGGTCCCGGAGAAAATTATGCAGATTCCAAAGAAGCAGGGCTGATGGGCGTATATGAAAATACGGTGGATGGACTTTTTACCAACTATGTGGTTCCTCAGTCCAATGGCAATCATATGGACTGCAAGTGGGTATCTCTGACCAATGACAGAGGAATGGGAATCGTAGCATCCACAGAAGATAGTTTCAACTTCAGTACTTCTTATTATGAAGAAAAAGATCTGGAAGAAGCAAAACATACTTGTGATCTGAAAAAAAGAGATTACATTGTATTCCATGTGGATTACAAACAGAACGCACTGGGAACATATTCTTGCGGACAGTGGCAGCTGGAAAAATACCGTGCAAAAAACGAACCATTTGCGATAGAATTCCGGCTGACACCGTTCAATAAAAAAGAGATGGAAGATAAATATATCGCACACGAGAGAATACGACTGTAGACTATTTTGCTTTCTGCGGCAGCTGTGCCAGTATGATGGCGACGAACATCAGTACACATCCTGATAGTTCTCTTAGAGTAAGTGCCTGATGGAGGATGATCCATCCAGCCAGTACGGAGATGCAGGATTCCATGCTGAGGATCAGGGAGGCAACTGTTGGGTTCATGTTTTTCTGTCCAATGATCTGCAGGGTATATGCCACACCGCAGGAGAGCACGCCGGCATACAGGATTGGTGCCCAGGCCAGTAAAATATTATGAATCTGTGGTGATTCAAACAGGAAGGCAGGCACCGCACAGATGGCGGAAGTCACAAAAAACTGGATACAGGACATTTTTACTCCGTCTACCAGCGGTGAAAAATGGTCGATGACCAGGATATGAAGGGAAAATAACAGAGAACAGATAAATACATAAAAGTCTCCTTTTCCGATTGCAAATCCGTCGGTAATGCAGAGCAGATACAGTCCGATCAGAGCGAGCACGACAGCAAGCCAGATGGTGGAACGGCATTTCTTTTTAAAAAATGCAAGTCCCAGAATAGGAACAATGATAATGTAGCAGGCGGTGATAAATCCGGCTCTTCCTACCGTGGTGTACTTGATTCCAATCTGCTGAAAACTGGTGGCAAAGGCTAGCAGAACACCGCAGCAGACTCCGCCTTTGAGCAGAAGTTTCCGCCCCTGACTTTTTTCCTGTTCGGTCAAATCTTTTTTCTCTTTGGGGTTGATTTTGTCAAGAATCCAGATACAGGGAATCAGGACAAGTCCGCCCAGAAAATTACGTACCATGTTAAAGGTAAATGGTTCCACATAATCCATTCCCACACTTTGAGCGACAAAAGCAACGCCCCAGATGGTAGCTGTGAGAAAGAGAATAAGGGAATTTTTTAATTGTACTTTTTGCATAGCTTTCCTCTTTCTGTATGTTATGGTTGATTGAAATATAAAAAATTGTGCAACATCTGTTATACTACCATGACAAATGGAAAAAGTAAATTATGGGGAGTAATTATTTCCGAATAAAATTGACGGTCAGGCAATACAAGCAGTACAATAACGGTAACAAAAGATTTGCGGATTTACAAGGGAGGTTTGTTACATGAGAAAGATTTTGAATGGAAATCAGATGGTTCTGGGAACCTGTTATTATCCGGAACACTGGCCGGAGCATCTGTGGGAAGAGGATTTGCGGCGGATGCTTGCCTGTGGAATAAAGGTAATCCGTATTGCGGAATTTGCGTGGAGTAAGATTGAGCCGAAAGAAGGAGAGTTTACATATACATTTTTTGATCAGTTTCTGGAACTGGCAGAGAAAGTGGGCATGCAGGTGATTTTCTGTACTCCGACGGCGACCCCTCCGGCGTGGCTGACGGAAAAGTATCCGGAGGTTTTGAATGCCAATATCGATGGGGTTTTATATCGCCACGGAGCCAGAAGACATTATAATTATAACTCTCCCATATACAGGGAAAAGACTCGCATCATAGTGGAAAAATCAGCATCGCATTATGCATCCCATCCGGCAGTGATTGGATGGCAGATTGATAATGAAATCAACTGTGAAAAAGATGTATTTTACTCGGAAAGCGATTCTGCGGCATTTCGTGTATTTCTCCGGGAAAAATATGAAACGTTGGAGGAATTGAACAGAGCCTGGGGAACGAATTTCTGGAATCAGACGTATACGGAATGGGAAGAGATTCATGTACCGAGAACTACCTACAGTGACAGTACCAATCCCCATGAAGTGCTGGATTATACCAGATTCATTTCAGCAAGTGCCAGAAGATATGTAAAGTTACAGAGTGACATTGTGCGAAAATACATAAAGCCGGGAGATTTTATTACTACCAATGGTCTCTTTGGTAATCTGGATAATCATAAAATGCGGGAGGAAAGTCTGGATTTTATGACATACGACTCTTATCCAAACTTTGCCTACACAAAAGAAGATTATGAGAGATTTTCTCGAACTATGCAGGACAGAATGTGGAGTAAAAATCTGATGGAGGTTCGTTCCACATCCCCTGTTTTCGGAATTATGGAGCAGCAATCCGGTGCCAATGGATGGAATACACGGATGGCGGCGCCCACACCAAAGCCAGGTCAGATGACGCTGTGGACCATGCAGAGTGTGGCTCATGGGGCGGATTTTATCAGCTTTTTCCGCTGGAGAACCTGTACCATGGGAACGGAGATTTACTGGCATGGAATTCTGGATTATTCAGGAAGAGACAACCGTAGACTGCAGGAAGTGAAGGATATTTACAAGAAGTTCCAATCCATCCAGCAGATAGCCGGGTCCCGGTATCTGGCTCAGGTAGCTGTTCTAAAAGACTACGATAATATCTGGGATGCACAGCTGGATGTATGGCATCAGGACGTGGAAAAAGTCAGCCAGCAGTCTTTGTTCATTGCGGCACAAAAGAGTCATACTCCAATGGATTATGTGTATATGGATGATGAGAAAACAAGTACACCTCTGTCAGACTATACTGTGGTATTTTATCCCCATCCGACTATTCTTTCGCCGGATCGGGTGCGGATGCTGGAAGAATATGTGGCACAGGGAGGAACATTGGTGCTGGGATGCAGAAGTGGATATAAAGATATGGATGGTCAATGTGTGATGGACAGACTTCCCGGACTTTTGCAGAATCTGACTGCCGTAGATATTCCGGAATATACCCGTACCTGCCCGGGAGATGAGCCGGTATTGATTCGCTGGGAAGATGATTTACTAAAAGCGGAAGTATTTACTGATCAGCTTGCAGCTCAGGGAGGCAGAGAAAAAACCTCACGGATACTTGGAACGTATGAAAACTGTTATTTTGCCGGAACCCCCGCATTGATATCCAATAGTTATGGAGAAGGAAGAGTTTACTATTACGGTTCTGTATTTACAGAACAGGCTGCAGAGACGTTCCTGAGAAAACTGGGAGTGAAGACACCATATAAGGAATTATTGGAGCTTCCGGAAGGCTGTGAACTGGCTGTGAGAGAAAAAGACGGAAAACAGTATTTCTTTGTGCTGAATTATAAGAAAGAACCTGTACAGATATATGTCCGCCGCAGAATGAAGAATTTGTATGACAGGACAGAACTGCAGGGATGGATGCAGATGGAAGCATACGGAACGTTGGTATTGGAATATAACGGAAAGATGTAATAAAACACAGAGAAATGTGATATTATTTTCATTTGGTTCGTGTTACAGTAAGGTTATCAGAAGCGGATAAGGAGGAACGAAATGGATAAATTATTATATGGTGTTGCCTATTATGATGAATATATGCCGTATGACCGTCTGGATCAGGACGTGGAAATGATGAAGGCTGCCGGAATCAATCTGGTTCGAATTGCGGAGTCTACATGGAGTACCTGCGAGCCACAGGAAGGCGTGTTTGATTTCAGTCATGTGACCCGTGTGCTGGATGCTATGGAAAATGCGGGAATTTCCGTGATTATCGGCACGCCTACATATGCAATTCCCACCTGGATGGTCAAATCACATCCGGATGTACTGGCGACAACGATTAATGGAAGAGGTATTTACGGAGCCAGACAGATTATGGATATCACTCATCCGGTTTATCGGTATTATGGAGAACGAGTGATCAGAAAACTGATGGAAGTATCTGCACACAGAAAATGTGTCATCGGTTTCCAGTTGGATAATGAGACAAAATATTATGATACTGCCGGAAAAAATGTGCAGGAACAGTTTGTAAAATATCTGCGGGAAAAATTCCATGATGATCTGGATGCAATGAACGCAGAGTTTGGTCTTGACTATTGGAGCAACCGTATCAATGCCTGGGAGGATTTTCCGGATGTCAGGGGAACCATCAATGGCAGTCTGGGTGCAGAGTTTGAAAAGTTCCAGAGGACTCTGGTAGATGAATACCTGGAATGGCAGGCCCGGATTGTGCGGGAGTATGCAAGGGAAGATCAGTTTATTACGCATAACTTTGATTTTGACTGGAGAGGATATTCTTTTGGTGTGCAGCCGAAAGTGAACCACTACCATGCAGCCAATGCCCTGACAGTGGCAGGTGTGGATATTTATCATCCGACGCAGGATGAACTGACCGGTGCGGAGATTTCCTTTGGAGGTGACAGCACCCGTTCTCTGAAAAATAATAATTATTTTGTGCTAGAGACAGAGGCTCAGGGCTTCCCGTGCTGGGTTCCTTATGATGGTCAGCTTCGTCTGCAGGCATACAGTCATCTGGCTTCTGGGGCTAATATGGTAGAATACTGGCACTGGCATTCCATCCACAATTCCTTTGAAACTTACTGGAAGGGATTGCTGAGTCATGATTTCAAGGAAAATGATACCTACCGGGCAGCAAAAGTGATTGGAAATGAATTTGCTCAGCTGGGCGGTCATCTGGTAAATCTGAAAAAACATAACAAGGTGGCTATGCTGGTAAGTAATGAAGCCCTGACAGCACTGGACTGGTTTACCATCGATGGTTCCGGTAAATCAGGAAAACTCAAATACAATGATGTGGTGCGTTATGTCTACGATCAGCTTTACAAACTGAATGTGGAGTGTGATTTCCTGTGGCCGGAATCTGAAAACTTTGGCGATTATGATCTGTTAGTTGTACCGGCATTATATGCCGCATCGGAAGACTTGCTGCAGAGAATTGACCGTTATGTTGCTGAGGGAGGCCATCTGTTTACCACATTTAAGACGGCATTTACCAATGAAAATCTGAAAGTATATCCGGACTGCCAGCCACATGGCATAGACAAATGCCTTGGAATTTCGTACAGTCATTTTACATTCCCGCATAATGTGAAACTGACTTCAGAAGTGTATTCCGGACAGGAAAATGAAGTGATAAACTTTATGGAACTGGTCAATGTAGATACAGCTCAGGTACTGGCATCTTATGACCATTATAACTGGAAACGGTATGCGGCAGTCACCAGAAATCAGTATGGAAAAGGTACTGCCACCTATCTGGGATGCTGGACCAGCGATGAAATGCTGAGAGAAATTCTCACAGATGTGATTAAAGAAGCAGGACTTTGGGGAGCAGAACAGGAAGTTACTTTCCCGGTTATTATCAAAAAAGGTACTAATGATCTGGGAAAAGAGGTAGTGTATTATCTGAACTACTCACCGGAATCTCAGGATGTTCCATATAAAGGAAATGATGGTGTGGAACTTTTCAGCGGAGAGACTGTGACAGAGAACACAATGATTATGATCGAACCGTGGAATCTGAGAATTGTAGAACGATAAGAGAGTAACCGGGGGAGAGTGACCGGTCACTCTCCCCCGGTTACTCCTGTCAGATTCGACGGAACGGAGCAATTTGTTTTGGCCAGATTCCCAGGCCTCCTACGCTGACCAGTGTGTCATCAGCTTCCAGTGACAGTCCGTTATCTGTAAAGCGGAAAATGATACGGGCACCGCTGACGGCATCGATTCTTCTGATTTCCAGTTCCAGTACACGGAAGCTTCTCCAGCATACACTGGCACCGTAAATATTGCCATTACACTCGGAAAGTTCAAAATGCTGAGCAAAGGATGCAGCAATCTGACGGTATTCACGATGTCCATCTATACCTGTTTCTGTTACATTCCAGTAAAGAGTGTCTCCATCTACAGAGAAAGACATTTCTGTAATCTCACCCTGAAATACATCAAACAGACCAACTCCTCCGATGAGTGTTTCCATGGAGCAGCAGCCTTCTTTTGGTGATGTAGCCATTGTCCGGTAGGTTTGTGAAGTGAGTGCCTGCTCCATGACAGGGCATCGATCTCCGACTAAAGCAGGAATATGCAGCTGTTGAAGCATATCGGAAAGCTTTCGTGAATCCGGCGATTCCGGAAGTGCTTCGTCCTTTACCGCGGGAATCAGAAAATCCATCATAGAATCCACGAGAGCCTGTGTCTGCTCGGTGGCTGTGGTCATAATGACAATCATATCCAGAGTAGGGTATACAAAACCAAACTGACCGTAGGCACCGTCTGCCCGGAAAGAGCCAGGAAGAGAACACATCCAGCACTGATAGCCATATCCTTTAGCCCACTCTTTAATATGTCCTTCGCTGTCACCGGCAGTTTCAATCTGTTTAGCGGAAGCTTTGTCAAACCATTCACTGCGAAGCAGTTGTTTTCCTTCCCATTCGCCTTTATGTAAAACAAAATAAATAAATTTTGCCATGTCTTCGGTACGCAGTTTCATGCCTCCGCCGCCTAGTTCTACGGAATCCTCATCGGGTAGATGAGCACAGGTGATTTCTGTGATTCCCAGAGGATCCAGAAGACGGGGCCGCAGAAATTCTGTTACATCCTGACCGGTTTTTCGTTTCAATACAGCGGCCAGCATATTCGTTCCGGCAGTATTGTATTTGTAGAAGGTTCCCGGTTTGTGAAGGAAAGGATGAGCCAGAAAATGACGAATCCAGTCCGGGTCGAGACCATTAATTTCTGTCTCATGTCCGCATCCCATGATCAGCAGATGATGAAGTGAAACTTCCCGGAGATTGTCAGAAATCTCATCCGGCAGCTTGTCCGGGAAAATGTCGATTAACTTTTCGTCTAATGAAAGAATTCCCTCCTGTTCGGCGAAGCCGATAGCAGTAGCAGTCAGCGTTTTGCTGAAAGAATACAAAGGGTGCAGATATTCCGGGCCATAAGGTTTCCACCATCCGGCGGCAGCACATTTGCCGTGTCGGATAATCATCAGACTGTGCTGCTCAATACCCTTTGATGCAGCAGATTCGATAAAATCAATAATACCTTTTGAGTGAATACCTACAGATTCCGGTGTCACTTGTGAAAAATATTTCATGGAAAAATCCCTCCTGTTGTAAATACTGATGAAAGACAAATACCTGTTGATATTATATAATTTCAGGAAAAAGAATTCAAGAAACTTAAACATAAATGCGGATGATATGGTATACTTATTTGTAATTCTTGTGGAAAGGGACGGCCTGTTTCTGAAAAATACCAGAGATTCTCCGTCCCTTTCCAAAGTAACAAAAAAGTATATGTTCTGAGGAGATATTGATATGGATAGTAAATCTTTGTTTCATGCAATTCATCATGTGGCGATTATTGCGTCTGATTATGGGAAGTCCAGGCATTTTTATGTTGATCTTTTGGGGTTCGAGGTGATTCGGGAGAATTACAGAGAGAGCAGGGGTGACTATAAGTTGGATCTGAGATTAGGCGATTGTGAGCTGGAGCTTTTTGGAATTCCCAACAGTCCGGCCAGACCTAATTACCCGGAGGCATGCGGTCTGCGTCATCTGGCATTTCGCGTGGAGTGTATAGAAGAAACGATAGAAAAGCTGAATGCCATGGGTATAGAAACAGAGCCTGTGCGGTGGGATGACTATACCCATAAAAAGATGACATTTTTCAAAGATCCGGATGGACTGCCGTTGGAATTGCATGAATAGTATCACAAATATTCTTCTCTGCATTCCTTGCATCGGGAATCAAGTGGCTTTTTGCCCGTTTTTCGGGCAGGAAGCTTCTTCTTTTTATAGTCCATAATTTTATCCTCTTTTCATTTTTTATGAATGTACCTGGAAGATTGCTTTCGGTATTCTCGTGGGGACAAGCCTGTACTTTTCCTGAAAATCTGGGAAAAGTAATTTTGTGAGGAGAATCCGGCGGCTTCGGCAATCTGAGTGATGGAGTAATCGGTAGTTTCCAGCAGCTGTTTACTGTGTTCCACCCTTTTTTGGAGCAGGTAACTAATAGGGGCAATTCCATAGGCGTCAGAGAACTGATGGGAAAAATAGAACTTATCCCAGTGTGTGATTGCTGCCAGGGAATCCAGTGTTATAGGTTCGCAAAAATGTTTATCCATATATAGTTTAGCTTTTTCACATTCATACGGTATCTGGCTGGGTGCAGATACCGTAAAATTCTGTCCGGTAAACCGCTGCACCTGCAGCAGAAGAATTGACAGATAATGCTGACAGATTTCCTGATAAAAAGGTCGATGCTTTTGAAGTTCTTCCAGAATAATATGCAAAAGAGATAGTATTTCAGCATAGCGGGTGTTCAGAGAAAAAATCTGGAAGGAGCCAATATCCTGGGCTTGGTCGAAATAAAGCTGCAGATGATCGATCCCCAGGACAATATAATGCATGTTATGTGTTTCGGAAGATCGTTCTGTGTGGCGTACTTTTGGGTTGACCAGTATCATTTGGTTTTTAGAAATGGGATATGCTTTTTCCTCTGTGCAAAACCATCCTTCCCCATCAGTTACATAAAAAAGCTCCGTACATTCATGGGAATGGAGAATACCGTTCCAATCTTTTCCGAAAGAGGAAGAAGAGACATAGCGAAGCTGCTGTTTGTCTGAATGATCCGTGGAAAGATCGGTAAAAGAATATGTCAGATTGGACATAAAATTCCTCCTGTATGTAATAGCAAAATCGGGTACGATTTAACTGCGAAGGTGCTCAATAGTTATATAAAAATAGTATATAGCAATAAGGTAGTATTTTCAAGAATTATACCGCAAGATATATAATATTTTAGGCAAAAGACAGATAGATTTTTCTCCTGGATGTTTATATAATGTTACAAGAAACATGGGAGATGACTCCCGCCTCTGTAAGCGGCGGGCATAGTGCATAAACATGCAGAAAGGGAGAAGTGTATGAGCGAAGTATGTACAAGAGGAAGAGTAACAATTCCGACAGATGTGGATGTTGTGCCGGAGACACTGGAGCTGGTAAATCGTTGGGGGGCAGATGCCATCCGTGACTGCGATGGTACAGATTATCCGGAAGAGTTGAAAAAGGTGGATGCGAAAGTTTATGCTACCTATTACACAACAAGAAAAGATAATGCGTGGGCAAAGGCCAATCCGGATGAGATTCAGCAGATGTATATTATGACATCTTTTCATACGGCTACTTGCGGGGAATTGTCAATTCATCTGATGGATCACCTTTATCCGGATATGTTGAAGGTGAACTCTCATGATGATATTAAGAGATGGTGGGAAGTCATTGACCGTACTACAGGAAATGTGGTTCCTGTTACGGAGTGGACATACAGTGAGGAAACCGGAGATGTGACCATCAAACCGGCAAAGGCTTTTCATGATTATACCGTAAGTTTTCTTGCTTACATTATGTGGGATCCGGTACATATGTACAATGCGGTGACCAATGACTGGCAGGGCGTAGAGAAACAGATTACATTTGATGTGCGTCAGCCGAAAACAAAAGAGTTTTCTAAGAAACGTCTGAGGAAGTTCCTGGAAGATCATCCTTATGTGGATGTAGTTCGTTTTACAACATTTTTCCATCAGTTCACACTGATTTTTGATGAACTGGCAAGAGAAAAATATGTGGACTGGTATGGATATTCCGCTTCTGTAAGCCCCTATATTCTGGAACAGTTTGAGCAGGAAGTGGGATACAAATTCCGTCCGGAATTCATCATTGACCAGGGTTATATGAACAATATGTACCGGATTCCTTCCAAAGAATTTATGGATTTCACGGCATTCCAGAGAAGAGAAGTAACGAAACTGGCAAAAGAATTTGTGGACATTGTTCATGAATACGGAAAAGAAGCTATGATGTTCCTGGGGGACCACTGGATTGGAATGGAACCGTTTATGGATGAATTCAAATCCGTGGGACTGGATGCGGTAGTAGGTTCTGTGGGAAATGGAGCTACTCTGCGTCTGATCAGCGATATTCCCGGTGTAAAATACACAGAAGGCCGTTTCCTGCCGTATTTCTTCCCGGATACGTTCTATGAGGGCGGAGATCCGGTGAAAGAAGCGAAAGTAAACTGGGTAACTGCTCGCCGTGCTATTTTGAGAAAGCCCATTGACCGGATCGGATACGGCGGATACCTGAAGCTGGCTGTACAGTTCCCGGAATTTATTGACTATGTGGAAAGTGTATGTCAGGAATTCCGTACTCTGTATGAAAATATCAAAGGAACTACTCCATACTGCGTGAAAACCGTTGCTGTTCTGAACTGCTGGGGTAAAATGCGTGCCTGGGGCAATCACATGGTTCACCATGCAATTTATCATAAACAGAACTACTCCTATGCTGGCATTATGGAAGCACTGAGTGGAGCTCCGTTTGATGTAAGATTTATTACATTTGATGACATCCGCAAGAATCCGGAAATGTTGAAAGAGATTGATGTAATCCTGAATGTGGGTGATGCAGATACTGCCTATACCGGCGGCGAAAACTGGACGGATGAGATCATTGTATCTGCCATTAATGAATTTGTATACAACGGCGGCGGATTTATCGGAATCGGTGAGCCGACAGCACATCAGTGGCAGGGTAAATTCATCCAGCTGCGCAATGTACTTGGTGTAGAACGTGAAAATGGATTTGATCTGAATAAAGACAAATACAACTGGGATGAACATGAACATTTCATCATCGAGGACTGTAAAGGTGATGTGGACTTCGGCGAGGGCAAGAAAAACATCTATGCAATGCCGGAAACCACTATCATCAGACAGGCAGAAAAAGAAGTGCAGATGGCAGTCAAAGAATTTGGTGACGGACGTGGTGTTTACATCAGCGGTCTGCCTTACAGCTTTGAAAACAGCCGTGTACTGTACCGTGCAATCCTGTGGGCTTCCCATGACGAAGAGAATTTGCACAAGTGGTTCAGTACCAATTACAATGTAGAAGTACATGCCTATGTGAAAAATGGTAAATACTGCATCGTAAACAACACTTATGAACCACAGAAAACAACAATTTACAAAGGTGACGGAAGCAGCTTCGAGTTGGCGCTGGAGGCAAACGAAATCATCTGGAAAGAAATTTAAGAATATCCAAAAGGGACAGGCTCCATGACTCGGAACCTGTCCTCTTTTTATAGTGCTGTCTTAAGTTTCTTAAGAGTGTCATACATGATTTCCAGGCATTTATCAAAATCACTTCTGGTTACTGTATAAAAATCATCGCCAGGATATCTGGCATCAAAATAAAAGTCTGTCAGATACGCCAGACCGATTGTGTCCAGATTTAGTTCCGGATAGATTTCATTGAGCCGGGAAGCAATTTTTTTCATATTATGCTTACGAAGTAAATCGGAAACATCTTCTTCAAAATAGTGTGTATCCAGATACCCTTTCAGGTATTTTTCGGTGACTTGCTGGCACTGGACAGCAAGCTGATTATAAAAGGTACTTCCTGTTGCCAGCACAGATTCCAGATAATCAAGATCATTTTTTGCAATATCCAGATAATTGTTTTTTATCATTATAATACCTCCAGAATCATTACTTTTTCAGAATTAATGATGCGGTGAAAGGCAGAACTTTGCTGAATCGTATCTTCGGTCATATATACTACATCTGTTTTGATACCGCATAAATCATCATCCAAGGTCCATCTGATTTGAGCAGCAAGTGTGCGGTTGGTCAAAGGTTTTTCTGTGACGATTAGCAAATCAACATCACTGCTGTTTCGTACATCCCCTCTTGCACAACTGCCAAATAAGTAAATTTTTTTGAGGAAAGGTATATTTTCATGAATAATAAAATTGATATCAGAATCAATTTTATTAACAAAACGCTTTGGTAAATGGTTGTAATTTTCTTTATAAATTTTTATCATAGAGGGTTCTCCTCAACACAGATTGAAAATATCCAGATAGATATTATATTTTATCAGAGCAGAAGATATGCGTCAACACGAAAATCCCGGTTACGTTCAGGATAAAATAACAGATGTAAAATAGTTCACCAGGACTCTTTCTGTCCATATTGCTCCCGATACTGTCGCAGTGTCAATCCTGTCGCTTTTTTGAAACGTGTGCCTAGATGGCTCTGGGAGGAAAAGCCAAGGTAGGATGCAATATCACTGTAGGAGTATCGGGAGTAAATCAGCATATTTTTTGCCAGTTTGATTTTCTCCTGCAGGATAAATGAGGTAATTGTCTGACCTTCATGTTCACGAAATAGATCTGCCAGATAGGTGGGACTGGTGTGCAGTGCTTCTGCGATATCTTTCACCTGCAGCCGCTGGTGAAGATGGGAAATGATATAGTTTTTGCAGCGGATAATCTGGGAATGGGGAAACTGTTTTCCTGCCATACGGTTCAGTTTCTTAACCTCAGCTACCAGTTGAGTGAACTGATATTTACACTGCAGGATAATCTGATTGACAGCCTGGGGATCGTTCAGTTCTTCCATTTTCTGAACATAGGCATCACAGAGGGTGAAGGCGATTTCCGGGATGACTCCGCCCCGTATAGCCGCACGGCTTGCCAGTGTTGCCACAACGATTCCAAGATTTTTTATATTCCTCAGTTCAGATTTGGCCAGTCGGCCCAGTTTCCCTGTAAAATTTTCTTCCAGACTTTGCTTTAGAGCATCAATATCTCCGTTTTCAATACTGGTCACTTCCCGCAATTCCTGATCGTAAGGATTATGATGCTGCTGCATTTCCTGATTATAAAAAACAGTCTGAGAATATAATTGAAGAATTTCTTCTGTGGTCATAAGTTTAACTGATTTGCTCATAAAATACCTCCCATCTGACTTCTTAATTTAGTATACAAGAGATTTGTGATAAATTCCAGAGAAATACGATATATATTTGTGTTTTGTGATGGTACTGTAAATATATTGATAAAACATTCGGCAGATGCAGAGTGAAATAAAAAGAAAAGGAGAAAATCAGAATGCATGTAAAAGGTGTCAATCTGGGAAACTGGCTTGTATTGGAAAAATGGATGAGTCCTGCGTTGTTTGAAGGAACAGATGCAGAGGATGAATATTATCTGCCCCGCCGTTTGTCCAGAGAAGTTTATGAGGCAAGGATCAAGATTCACAGAGCGGAGTATATTTCCGAACGGGACTTTGCTACAATCAAAGCGATGGGAATGGAAGCTGTGAGAATTCCGGTGCCGTATTTTATTTTCGGTGACCGTGAGCCGTTTATCGGCTGTGTGGAAGAACTGGATAAAGCATTTAACTGGGCAGAAAAATATGGTTTGCAGATTCTGATTGACCTGCATACAGCACCGGACGGACAGAATGGATTTGATAATGGAGGAATCTGTGGCGTATGTAAATGGTCACAGGAACCGGAAGAAGTAGAATTTGTACTGACCGTTCTGGAACGTCTGGCAGAACGTTATGGGCAGAGAAAAGGCCTGTGGGGAATTGAGGTGATCAATGAACCTATTACGGAAGGGGAAATCTGGGATACCTTCAATATTCAGCAACGTTATCCGGCAGTTGATCCGGAGATGGCAAAAGGAACTGCCCCCAATACCTGGGAGTTTCTGAGAAACTTTTATCTGGAAGCGTATGACCGCCTGAGAAAGTACCTGCCGGAAGAAAAGTATGTAGTCATCCATGATGGATTTGATATTTACAAATGGAAAGACTTCATGCGGGAAGAAAAGTACAAAAATGTCGTTCTGGATACTCATCTATACCTGATGGTGGCAGAGGGTATGGGCTGCGAACAGACCGTGGAAGCCTACGTAAAATTTATCAAAGAAAGGTTTGAGAAGAGTGTAGAAGAGATGGAACCGTACTTCCCGGTCATCTGCGGAGAATGGTGTCTGTTTAATTCACTGGCCTGCGGCTGGGATACGAAAGGCGGTCAGACTGTGCTGAACGGCATGGAAGGAGCTGCACAGGAAACCGTATCCTGGGAAGAAAAAAAGAAAATTTACAATGCACTTGCAAGAGCACAGCTGGAAGCATGGAGCAAATGTTCCGGTTACTTCTACTGGAGTTACAAATTGCTGACCGACACAGTGAATACCCCTGGCTGGGTCGGCTGGGACAGCTGGGATCTGGGAAGATGTGTTGACCTTGGATGGTTCCCGGTAGAAAAATAGAATATTGGAAAAAAAAGAGAATCTGATAGATTACTGTTCACTCGCTACTATTCCGCGAGGTGTTTTCGTGCTTATAGCACGAAAATCCCGAGACATACAGCGCGAAATGATGCAGAATGCATCATTTCTGTGCATCTCGAAGCGAGTTATTGGTCACTTCGTGACCAGTAACTCTGATAGTAAAGTCAGGTTCTCTTTTGTTGAATCTGTATTAAAAATATGATAAAATTCGATTATTATTATAAGAAATATTAAGTGATTCAGGATTGCGGCAAGACGATAAAAATAGACGGGGTAAATATATTGAGAGCAATCATTGTGGAAGATGAAACTGTGATAAGAAATGGTCTGGTCAGACATGTGCCATGGGAACAATTGGAAATTAATGAACTGAAAGCGGCTGCTAATGCGGAGGAAGAAATGTAAAAATGGCGGAAATTCGCGCACTTTAGGCACAGATCAATCCCCATTTTCTCTATAATACGCTGGATCTGATCAACTGGATCGCTATGGATTACGGAGCATCCGATATTGAAAAAATTGCCTGGAATCTGGCACGCTATTACCGGCTCAGTCTGAATCATGGAAAAAGTGTCATTAGCATTGAGGAAGAAGTAGAGCATACCCAGGTGTATGTTAACATTGAAAATTATCATTTTGATAATGCAATTCAGATGACGGTGGACATACCTGAAGAACTGAAACATAAGGCCTGCCTGAATATTATTTTGCAGCCCTTTGTGGAGAATGCTATTGTACATGGAATCGCAGAAAACTCAGCCATATCACAGTGCAGGATTCACGTGACCGCACAGCGCCAGGAAGATGATATCCTGTTTTGCATCCAGGATGATGGACCGGGAATGACAGAGGAACAGATACACGATGCAGTCTCTGTAGACATGGCACAGAGCGGAAAGGGATATGGTGTAAAAAACATCAACTTCAGAATCAAACTGTGCTTCGGTGAAAAATACGGTGTGCAATACAAAAGCCAGCTGGGACATGGAACCACGGCCATGATACGAATACCCGTCATGACCATAGACGAGGCAGAGGAGCGGATGGTGTGACTTTTTTGCAGTTCGTTTGTAGGGAGCGGACGGAGAATCTCTGTGATTTTCAGAAGCAGGCCGCTCCTCCTCAACTCTGCACTAAGCGCGACTAAATTGACGCTCAGGAAAGCCTTCGCGCCAAAGTCTTGCTAAGTGCATATTTTCGGACTCGCTTTCCCCAATGCTTCTGAAAATCCCAGAGATTCTCCTGTTTTACCCCAAACGAAACAAAATGCGTCCGGGAAGGATGTATGTTACCATAGTGCGATTTCATGTACTCTATGATATGTGCAAAGAACGCTTGATGTTCGAACGGGAAGTCCAACATCTCGTAGGAGAATACATCAGAAGTATTCTCCCTTCCGGTCAGGAAGAAACAGTTTCACTTATTGACTACCAGCAGGAAGTATTTCGTTTTGCAGACAAGATGGAATATTTCTACAAGTCCTACACTCCGAAGATTTTACCATATGACGAAATTGACTGTAATGGTTACATTGCCTTTTGGGATAAAAAAGTACGCTGGGAGGCGTACTTTTTATGATGAAGAGAGTTGGGTATTTTGTTCCCGATAGACAGAAGGAGAAATACCAAGTTTCTTTTTAAAACTATTGCTGAAATAGTACTGATTCGTATATCCACATCTGGTACTTATTTCTTTCAGAGACAGATTAGATTTTGTCAGGTACTGACAGGCTTTATCTATACGGCAGGAAGATATGGTATCGCTGATACTCTGTCCGCAGTTCTTTTTGTACAGGGCACTTAAATAAGCGGGGCTTACATTGGCGTGTTTTGCTATGTCATTCAGACAAAGCGTATTGTCTTCGAAATTTTCTATAATATAACTTTGAACCAACTCGCACAGTTGATTGTGGTAGGAGTTCAGGGAAGTATCTAGTTTTTGGCAGACCAAAATACACAAATCATTCATCCAATGATAAAATTGTTCATAAGTGCTGAACTGGTCAAATTGATTGTAAACAGATATAATTTTATTTTCCAGATCTGAAGTATCAATATTTAGCTCGTAGAGAAATTTCAGTATACGACCCAACAGAGAATAAATTCTGATAAACAGAATATTTTTTGTGTAGCATTTCTGAGACAAATCCTGAAAAAAATTATGTAACCATTGGTCAATTGCCTGCGTATTTTTTTGACAGATCAACTGTATGAGTTCCTCCTCTCGTGAATCTGAGAAGGAGAGCAGACTGAATTCTTTTCCCATGGCGTCTTTTGCATCAAAGATATTCTGATGAGGAAAGAAAAAACGGTATTTCAGAGCATGCGAAGCATTTTCAAAGGAAATATGCAAATCCCAGATGGTGTTTACAATCGTTCCAATTCCAATATTTATCTGAAGAACTCCGTCTTGATAGGTATCAAGAAACGTTGAGACGGTTTTATGAATAACATGAAAAAAATGGCTGGAGTTATTTGTGTTTTGTGCCAGGATACAGATAATACTGCTGAATTCTTTCACAAAGTAAACAGTGTCAAATACTCTGAAAGTTTCCTGGAGTAAATCTGCCACATTCATCAGTTCCATTTGATATTGTGTGATACCCAGTTCTGCTTCTATAGAAGAATAGTTCTCTATTTCCAGTTTAATAACACAGAAACGATTGTAATCCAGTTTTAAATTCAGATATTCCGCATATCTTCCAAGATGGGTACTTGCATCATTTCCTGAGAAATGGAGAAGATCCAGAAAAAACTTTTCTGTCAAAATCGGACGGCTTTGTTTCAATAATTCCATATTGCGATGTTCCCGGTCTATGGCAGCAAAAGCATGTTCGATTTTTTGAGTTAGATAATCATAATCCAAAGGTTTTTCAATATAATCGCAGACACCTAGACGGATAGCACGTTTGGCATATTCGAATTTGTCATATGCACTTATAAGTATGATTTTTACTAAAGGGTTGATGGAGATAGCCAGACTGCTCATGGATATTCCATCCAGATCCGGCATTTCTATATCAGAAATAATGAGGTCTACAGGATCTTTTTTGATGGCGTCTATGGCCGATTCTCCGTTATTCTCAACATGAGTTACTTCTGCATCCAGACGCTGCCAATTGATATTTTTTACGATACCCTCGGTGGAAAGATAATTGTCATCTACAATCATTACCTTTTTCATGCCTATTCCTCCATTTGTTCAAAAATAATGGTGACTTCAGTGCCCTCTCCGGGTGTACTTTCAATTTGTACAGATCCATTGCCGAAAGAAGGGCTTGAGATTCTTTTATTGACGTTTCCTATTCCAAAATGTTTTTCATAATTCACAGTTTTATTTTCCAATGTATCCTGCAATTCTTTCAGTTGCTCCGGCTGTATTCCGATACCATTATCTGCAATGGTGATAATGACTTCATCATCTCCATACATGATATTCATTTGGATATGTATGCTGGTAGTGCTGCGGGAATATCCATGCTGAATACAGTTTTCGAGAAACGGCTGTAATGTAAATTTGCAGATCAGGTAATTTTCTATGCCATCTTCGGCATGTATTTCCCAGGATAGAGTGTCGTTGTGGCAGAGCTTTTCCATCTCCAGATAAAGCCGTGCAATTTCCAGCTCATCTTTTATAGAAATAAGGTCTTTCGATTTACGCAGAGATAATCGATAAAAACGAGTCAGGTCTGTAATCATCTGATCGGCAATATCCAGTTTTCCCATGCTCTGACAGGTTTTAATGGTTCCCAGAATATTGTAGAGAAAATGAGGGTTAATCTGGGATTGCAGCAGCTGATATTTTAACTTTTCCTCTGAAAGAGATAAATCCAGAATGGACTTCATATTTTCGTTAAGAGAAGATTGCATATCGGTAAAAGTAACTCCCAGAGTGTCTATTTCATCGTAAAAGTAAGGATCTTTGGAAACCGGAAACAGATTTTCCTGAGAAACTTCTTTGCCCAGCTGAAAGTTTTGCATGGCTGTTGACAGACGGCGAAGACGTACTGTGAGATTTCCCGAAATCAAAATAATGATTAAAATTGTCAGCGGTATCATGATGAGGATAGTAATCAAAATTGTTTTCAAAAGAATACGTGTATTGTCCCGGATATATCTTTCTGGGATTTCTGTCACGTGATACCAGCCGTTATCCAGTCGAACAGAGTGATAATGAGTTTGATTTTCAACATATGTAGTTTCCGAATGAGAAGAAATCGACGAAAAAATTTCCTGTGTCAGTCGAGTGCCACATTTCGAGATATCTGTATGTGCCATAATTTTTCTGTCATCCGATATGATATAACTGGTAATTCGGGAATCTGAAAAAGTTTCTTGTAAAATATTCGAAAATTCATAAGGATTCAGAAAAATTAAATAAGCGTATTCCAGTTCCTGGCTGCTTTGGTTGCGCAGCACGCGGCAGCAGGCAATTACATCATTTTCCGAGTCTGTCTGTGATAGAATAAAAGGCAGTTTCAGATTGGGCTGATAAAACCATATGGAATCTGTACCTGGATTTATCAGCTGATCATCAGGCAGATAATCGTTTAAAAAATCGTTCATCGAATAAAAATAAAGACCTTCTGCGGCTCCCATCTGGTTTTGCGGAAGAAAAATCATAATATGATGAAAATCGAAAGTGGTTTTATAGAGGTAAATATTATTGCGAACCTCATTAAATGCAGAAAGATATTCATCCAGATTACTGCCGTAATGAGCAAGTGTGTACATATTGTACTGAATAGAATCAGCCACATTTTCCGTCTGGTTTATCCGACTATTGATTTGTGTATTTAACTGATCATCGGCAAGGATGGTGGCATTTATGATCCTGTCAGAGGCAATATTGTAAGTTACACGATAGAAAATGCTTCCTATAATACTTAAAGGAAGTAAAGTACATATGAAAAAAGCCACAAGCAGTTTGGTACGAAAGCCGGAAAATATAGAGCGTAGTTTTTTGTAAATATTTTTCATGGCTGTAAATCCCTTTCCTGCACAACAGAAGTATTTGAAAGCTGTTATACTGTGTTCTTATTATAAAAAAAGAATCATTGGATTTCAACAAAGATAAAAATAATATAAATGAATCAAAAAATATTGTATTTAGGTTCTTTCATTTTTTTGTTATTTTTTACCTATCAAAAATAACAGACGGCAGACGAAAAGATAGATGCCGGGAATGGAGGAACGAATGAAGAAGAAAGTAGTAAGCCTTATGCTTTGTGCAGCAATGGCCGCAGGAATGCTTACAGGATGTGGCGGAGGAAATTCTGATAAGTCCACATCAACAACAGGTGGTACAGAGGCAGCATCAGGAAAAAGTGATGAAGCATATGATCTGACTTTGTACAGTGTCAATACAACAGATGCAGATTTTGATGAGTGGCTTCAGAATGTGGAGGAAGCAACAGGACTGAATATTAATGTAATTGCAGCTCCGACAGACACGGATACCCGTCAGCAGAAAATTACAACAATTTTATCTACAGGTGATGTAAGCGTGGATATTATTGAAATTAATGATGAAATGAGTGCATCATTTAAAAACTCAGGATGGCTGGAAGGTCTGAATGATACTGTTATGACAGAGGATATCAGAGGTGAATTTGCACAGGGTTATCTTGAACAGATGATTACCGATAAAGATGGTAATATCGTAGGAGTACCTGGATATGCGGGATATCTGGCATTCTGGGTAAATCAGGAAATCATGGATGAAGTGGGAATTACATCTGTTGATACAAAAGAAGATTTTGTAAAGTATCTGGAAGCTGCTTCAGGCGATGGAAGATATGGATATGGCGGTTCCTGGGAGAAAACTTATGTATTTAATGAAATTGCACAGTTTGTAAATATGTTCGGCGGTGATTATTTTGACTGGACCAATCCTGCAAATAAAGAAGCAATTCAGTTTATGCATGATATGATAACAAATGGTCAGACACCAATCGATCAGATTGCTGATAAATACGATCAGATGAATCCGAAGGCAAATGATGGAAAATATGGAAGCCTGTTTATGTGGGGACTTGGAACTGATTATGAAAAAGCTGGTATGCTGGGAGAAGATAAAATTCATATGGCTATGGTACCCGATTTCAGCGGAACGGGAGAAAGAGCAATTTTTACAGATTCATGGAGTTATGTATTGAACGCTGCTTCCAAAAATAAAGAAGCTGCAATTAAGTTCCTGCAGTATATGGCAGATGAAGGAGGAATGGAAGCTTCCTATAAAGCATTCGACCGTTATCCGGCAAGAGCAGATGTAGCAGAAAAAATAGTACCTGACACAGATCCTGCAAAAGAAATGTACAGCAGATATGCATCAGAATGTAATGTACAGGGACGTCCGATGCTTCCGCAGACCATGGAATTTATTACAGATATGGGTACTATTTTCCAGTCTTGTATGAAAGACGAAATCACAATTGATGAATTCTGTGTAAAAGCACAGGAACTGGTAGAAAAATACAGTGCATAAAAATCGTTGTGTAAAGAACAGGGAAGAATACAGTTTCTGTAAATAATAGAGAGTAGTTATGGGGCATCGCAGAAATCCGTATTATGCGGTGCCCTTTATCCTGAGATACAAAAATATATGTAAGAGGAGAAAAAAAGGTGACAATCAGTAAAAAATCAATGAAGTGGATACCATGGATATTGATTCTTCCGGTAGTAATCATCCGGGGATTTACAACGCTGTATCCGATTCTGGTAACACTGAAAAACAGTTTGTTTGATATAAAAATTTTGTCCGGTGTCAATGAATTTGTTGGATTATCTAATTATGTAAACGTATTCAAAGATGCAAAAGTAATTACATCTGTTAAGTTTACAGTGATTTTTGTTGTGGTATCCATGATATTTCACATAGTCCTCGGAGTAGCCCTTGCTTTAATTTTGAACATGAAATTCAGAGGACGCCGTTTTTTGAGAACAATTGTGTTGATTCCATGGGCGATGCCGGCTGTTGTAATAGGTATGGCGGCAAAATGGGCATTTAACAACGACTACGGTCTGATTAATGATTTGATTCGTCGTTTTGTGTCGGATTTTCAGTATAACTGGTTGATCAATACAGGCTCGGCCAGAGCAGCAGTAATTGCAATGGATTTATGGAAGGATCTTCCGTTTTTTGCTATTCTGGTTCTGTCAGGACTGCAGTTTATATCAGGTGATATTTATGAGGCTGCTAAAGTTGATGGAGCGAATGGTATTCAGAGTTTCTTCAGAATTACCCTTCCATTAATAACTAAAAATGTAATAACTCTTTGTATACCATTTACCCTTTGGAGATTGACTACATTTGATCTGGTGTATGCTATGACATCCGGCGGTCCCGGTGAGGATACTTCACTGATTGCATACCGTATTACTATGGAGGCTTTTACAAATCTGAATGTAGGTTATGCATCAACATTGGCTGTGATGTTGTTTATAGTTATGGCAGTTTTCAGCTGGTTCAATATCCGGGTTATGAGTAAATATTCTGATTAGGAGGGGACATTGATGAAAAACAGTAAGAAATATCAGTTTTATAAAGGTTGTATGGCAGCAGGACGTTGGGTGCTGTTTGCAATCGTGGCATTTTTTATTCTATTCCCTGTTTTCTGGATATTTATATCTTCCATCACACCACCAGGAGAACTGTTCAAAATGCCGATTGATTATTTGCCGGATCATCCCACATTGGATAGTTACAAATTTTTAATTGAAAATGTTGGACTTCTTGATAAAATAGGAAATACAGTATTCATTGTTGGGATTACTCTGGTGATCAGCACCGTTTTATCCGCTATGGCTGCGTATGGATTTTCAAGATTTCAGTCAAAAGGAATTAAAGTTGCTTTTGGATTTATTCTTGCTACCATGTTGATTCCGGAAGTAGTTACTGCCAGACCGTTGTATGAGTTTATGCAGAAAGTTGGTCTGTATGATACGTATCCGGGATTGATTATTCTGTATATCAGTGCGGTAATCCCGTTTACAGTTTTGATTCTAAATAACTTTGTAGGTGAAATACCGGTTTCTCTGGAAGAGGCAGCCGCTATAGATGGAGCCACATTTACACAAAGATTGTTTCAGGTGGTGATTCCGCTGATGAAACCGGCTATTGCTACAGTTTGCATCATCAATTTTATTACATGCCTGAATAACTTCTTTACTCCATTATATTATTCCAATGGTATTCAGGTATTGTCCGTAGCTATCGTACAGCTTCCGCTTCGGGATAACATGTATGGAGTTCCTTGGGATCTGGTAAGTGCTATGGGGTGGATTATTCTTCTGCCGATTATCATTTTTGTAGCGATATTTGAAAAACAGATTATGGATGGTATTATGGCAGGCGGCGTGAAAGCTTAAGAGAGGAAGGTGTAGAAATGTTTGATATGTCAGGAAGTTTGGGAACATTGCCATTGGCAAAGAATGTGAAGAGTAGGGCGATCAATGCGGAAAATCCCCGGGGAGAAAAAGGAAAAGGCGGTATGGCGGCAAGTCATCTGGGTCCATCCAGAAAAGGAAGTCCATGCCTGAGAGATATTCCCAGTGGGGAAACCGTTACTTTGGCAGAAATTGACGGACCGGGTGTGATCAATCATATCTGGATTACCGTTACAAATAAAACTACAGAGGCAGATTGTTTTGTACTTCGGGATCTGGTGCTTCGTATGTACTGGGATGATGAGGAGAAACCCTCTGTGGAAAGTCCTCTTGGTGACTTCTTCTGCTGTGGTTTCGGAAGAGAATGTATTGTAAATTCAGTTCCGATCGTGGTGGTACCAAGCAGAGGTATGAACTGTTATTTCCAGATGCCTTTTAGAAAAAAGGCGAAAATTACTCTGGAAAATCAACATGCCAATCCAATCCCTGCATTTTTTTATCAGGTAGATTATTGTCTTCATGAAGAATTGCCGGAGGATATCGCATACTTCCATGCACAGTGGAGACGTGAGAAAATTACGCAGCTTCAGAAAGATTATGTAATTCTTGATCAGGTAAAAGGAAAAGGTCATTATGTTGGAACTTACATGGCACTCACAACACTGGAGAGATACTGGTGGGGTGAAGGTGAAATCAAGTTCTATATGGATGGGGATGAAGAGTATCCGACCATTTGCGGTACAGGAACAGAAGATTATTTTGGCGGTTCCTGGAGTTTTGCAAAACAGGTAGATGGAAAGACAGTGGAACAGAATTATTGTACACCATATCTTGGATATCCGTATTATTCCTCTCATGATGAAGAGATTCATAATTTGTATCATAATGATGATTGCATGCCGATGAGGGGCTTTTACCGGTGGCATATCCAGGATCCCATCTGCTTTGACGAAGATCTGAAAGTGACTATCCAGCAGATTGGTGTGGGATACAGAGGATTATTTGAACGCCAGGATGATGTGGCAAGTGTAGCTTATTGGTATCAGACAGAACCGCATCAGAGCTTTCAGCCGCTTATGAAAAAAGAGGATCGTTGGCCAAGATAGAGGTGGCGGGGGATACGGTGTGAAAAAACTGTTTTTCGTATGGACATGTTCCATTGTGTTGCTGTGCGTTGGGTGTGGTGTTGAAGAAAAACAAAAAGAAGAATTTTCGGATGAAAAAGAATATACTGAGGAAATTACCTTGATGCATGTAGATGGGAATAAGGAAGAATTTCAGCAGTTTATTAAAGAAACGGAAGAAAAACTTCAAATTAATATTCATGTTGTTACAAGTCCTCAAAATGCAGATAACCGCCATGCTAAAATTTCAACCATTCTTTCATCAGGTGACGATTCTGTGGATGTTATTGCGGTAAACGATGAGATGATGAGCGAATTTAAGTCACAGGGTTATCTGGAATCTCTGGGACAGGATGTAATATCGGATGAAATTCTTTCCTGTTATCCTGAGGGCTATATGGAAGAAATTGCCATGGTGGATGGGGAAGTTTATTCCGTGCCTTATCTTATGGATATTATGTTATACTGGGTAAATGAACAATATCTTTCAAAAGCTGAACTGCATGAGATCAATACAAAAGAGGATTTTGATAAACTTCTGTCATTGAATTATGGAAATCATAATTATGGTTATGGAAGTGCATGGGAGGAATCTTATGTATATAATGAGCTGTCTCAGTTTGTCAATATGTTTGGTGGTGATTACCAGGATTGGTCGAATGAAAATACCAGAGAAGCAGTAGTTTATCTCCATGATATGATGGAGGAAGGCTATGTTCCAAAAGAACAGCTTATAGATCAATACGAGCAGATGGAACAGAAATTTATATCAGGACAATATGGGTCAATTTTTATGTACAGTGGATCTATGGATGTTTTTATACGTGCCGGTGTATACGGTGAAAATAAGATTCATGCAGCAGATGTTCCACTGTTCAAAGAGAATATTACCAATGTTGCCACCTGGCAGTATGTATTGAATAAAGCTTCTCAAAATAAAGAGGCAGCAAAAAAATTTCTCGCATATACAGCAAGCCGTGAAGGCAGTATAGCATATTCTCAGGCAATGCATTGTCTGCCTGCCAGACTTGATATCATTGAGGAAGAAGATCTTAGTGTTCCTGATATGGATGTAATGAGAAATTATGTGAAAAATGTAGAACTGAAAGCCAGACCATTTACCAGTTATCCTATGGAGGATATTAAAAACATAGGAAAACTTTTCCAGAGATATGCAGCAGATGAAATAAACCTGGATGAATTCTGCAGGCAGATACAGATTATAGTAGATGAGACAGATTAAACATGAATGAACGGAGTACTGTGAATAAGAAGTTATCACGGTGCTCCGTTTTTTATGTATACATTTTGACGGAAAACCAAGTGCTTTTTCGTTCTCTCCCGGCGACGATCTTCACCATCGTATTCATGTACCTGCCAATGTTCGGTCTGGTTCTGGCATTTAAGAACTACCGATTCGACCTTGGCGTGTTCGGCAGTGAGTGGAATGGTCTGGAAAACTTCCGGTATCTGTTTGCTTCAGGAACAGGTTGGCTGATTACCAGGAATACCATTTTGTATAACCTGCTGAACCTGATTACATCTCAGCTTTTGGCAGTGCTGATTGCCATTTTCATTACTGAGATTACTAATGTGATTTTCAAGAAAATCACACAGTCTATCATTTTCCTGCCATACTTTATTTCCTGGGTTATCGTAGGAACTTTCGTATTTGCGCTGTTCAATTATGAGACAGGTATTTTGAATTCTATCATTACAGCATTGGGTGGAGAAAAGATTAACCTTTATGAAATGCCAGGTGTATGGAAATACATTATCTGCTGCTTCAACTCATGGAAATGGTGTGGATATAACACTGTTATTTATATTGCAGCTATTATGGGTGTAGATGCGGAAATTTATGAAGCGGCTTCCATCGATGGAGCCACAATTTTCCAGAGAATCCGCTTTATCACGATTCCATGTATCCGTCAGACACTGGTTACCATGATTCTTCTTCAGGTACTGTAGTAGGCGTGCTGCTGGGTCTGATTCTGACCACGATGACTGCATATGTACTCAGCAGAAAGGACTTTAAGTACAGAAATAAATTTTCATTTTTCTTCTACTTTACAACATTGTTTAACGGTGGAATGGTTTGTACATACATTTTCTATATCCAGTATCTGCACCTGAAAGACAGTCTGTGGGCACTGATTCTGCCGCCGGTATTTAATGTATTCTACCTGTTGATATGGAAAATTTTGAAGATCTGGAAGAGTATCTGGATATCGTGAAAGCAACGCATCCGGAACTGGAACCGCTGGAAATCTATCAGGCAGGTTCTGAAATGGATGATACTTATATGTGGTCTCTGGGCTATCAGTCCTCCAAGGGAGCATCCAACGACTTCCTGTTCTATGATCCTACAGAGGAAAATCCACAGTTATTTACTTACTATGAGACAGAAGAAATTGGCGATTTCCTGGAAATGATGAACAGATGGAATGAAAAAGGATTCTTTACTAAATCAGCTTTTTCTGATACAGACTCCACCAAGTTCCAGAATGGTAAAGCTGCTGTTAAAGTACACAATCTGGACAACCTGCAGAACTATGCAACTATGCATCCGGAATACGGCTGCGAATATTCTAACTTTGTAAAATACATGAGCCATCTGCCATTTACACAGGACGTAATGGTTATCTCCAATACTTCTAAGAATCCGGAAAGAGCTATGCAGCTCTGGGATCTGATCACATCTGATCAGGAAGTATATGATGCATTCATGTATGGTATCCTTGGAACTTCTTATGAACTGAACGATGAAGGTCAGTACAAGTTGCTGGATACTAACAATTATTCTACTTCCGCTATGTGGGCAGCACGTACAACAGAGCTGAACAGAGATGTTGAGGGAACACCGGAATCCTACAATGGCTGGAAAGAGACATTTGAAGAAATGATCGCTGCTGACGATACAGGAGAAAAATTTGCATCCTTCACTCTGGACACTTCCAGTATCGAGACTGAATATGCTGCATGCCAGAACGTACATCAGCAGTATTGGTGGCCGCTGGAGCTTGGCTACACAGATGCTGAGGCAGGACTGGCTGATTACCAGAAGAAGATGGAAGCTGCAGGTATTGAAAAAGTACGTGCAGAATTCCAGAAACAGCTGGACGAATATGTTGCAGGCTTAAAATAATAGGCAATAGAATGGAAAAGGGATGGGTTGGTCGAAGTGCTGGCCCATCCTTTTTCCATAAATAATAATCTTATGGGAGGAAATGCGATGAAGCAGTTGAATATGTATTCTACAATTTTATCAAAGGAAGGTTTGAGAAAGCAGACTTATGAAATCGGTCTGATTCCGGATACCAAAGAACAGGAAATGTTCGTGGTGAACCTGTATCCGCAGAAAAAGTATCAGACTATCGAAGGTTTTGGTGCGGCACTGACGGAGTCTGCCGGTTACACCCTGGCTCGGATGAGTGAAGAGAATTATCACAAGGTTGTGGAAAGTTATTATGGAAAAGATGGAATCGGCTATACACTGGGACGCATTCATATGGATAGCTGTGATTTCTCTATCGACAACTATTGTGCGGTAAGTAATCCGGATGATCCGGAGTTTGGTGATTTCAGCCTGGAGAGAGATGCAAAATATGTGCAGCCGCTGGTAAAACTTTGTGCCAAAGCGGCAGGAAAACCTCTGGGTATGCTTCTGTCTCCCTGGTCTCCGCCGGCATTTATGAAAGATACAGGGGTTCGCAACGGGGGCGGCCATCTGAAAAAAGAGTGTTATCAGACCTATGCGGATTATATTGTAAAATATTTGAAAGAGTATCAGAAACTTGGCATTCCGGTGCAGAGTATGACAGTACAGAACGAGCCGCTGGCAGTACAGACCTGGGATTCCTGTGAGTATACGGCAGAGGAGGAAAAGGTATTCCTTCGGGATTATCTGTATCCGACTCTGCAGAAAAGTAATCTGGATGTGGCAATCTATATCTGGGATCATAACAAAGAAAGGGTTTATGAGAGAGCCTGTGCAATTGCAGATGATACCACCAAAGGAATGGTGGCAGGTGTGGCATATCACTGGTACTCAGGAGATCATTTTGATACTTTGCAGATGGTACGGGAAGATTTTCCGGAACTGAAGCTGATGCACAGTGAGGGTTGTGTGGAACTGGCTCGTTACGGAGCCGAAGCAGGGGATGATGTGCGCCATGCAAAGATGTACGCCCATGATATTATCGGTGATTTGAATCACGGCATGAACAGCTGGCTCGACTGGAATCTGGTGCTGGATGAGATCGGTGGACCAAACCATGTGGGAAATTACTGCGGAGCGCCGATTATCTGCGATACAACCACGGACACAGTAGAAATAAAACCCATGTTCCATGCTATTGAACATTTCAGCAAATACATCCAGCCGGGAGCAGTCCGTATCGGATGTTCATCCTTCTCGCCGGATATGGAAATGACCGCTGCACAGAACCCGGATGGAAGCTGTGTACTGGTGATTATGCATAATAGTCCGGAAAGAAAAATGATACAGCTGCGTGTAGAAGGAAAAATCGCACGCTTCCATATACCGGGAGACAGTATTTCCACTTTAGTATTAGAATAGTATTGCGATTCAGGGACGTTGTATTTGTCATGATGCTGGGGTCAAAAGGTATTTCCAACTAATTAAATAACTACTATTGAAGTGGTATACTAATTTTGGACACGAAGGGGTCAATTTTTAGACACGTATGAGTTATAATCTAAACAGTGAATTCTCATATTTAGTCATGATTGATTCCTAATTCCACAGGAGGTTTACCATGAAATACACATTAGAACAACGTTTGGACATTGGTCGCCGTATTTATGAAGGCGAAATAACCAGATTTCAAGCTGCTCAGGAATATGATATCAACGACAATACAGCTCGTAATTATATGTGGCTGTATAGAGACACCAATAACCTTCCACCAAAAAAAGGTGGAAGAAAGAATTCAACTGCAAAAGCCAAATCTTCACCTGCCATTGAAGTAAAACGACCAAATCTTGAAGAATATGAATCTATGACAAAAGAAGAACTGATTCAAGCTCTGGTTCAGGCACGTATTACAGAAACACGATTAAAAAAAGGTTACGAAGTGAAGGGGGATGGTTCGGTAATTCATTACAGCAGCAAGAATACCAGGTAATTCTTGAGCTTTCAGGAGAGTTTCCGGTTAATCTTCTCTGTGAAACTATGGGGATTAATCGAAGCAGCTTCTATTATTGGAAGAAGATGCTCAGCAATCCGGCTCCAAGAACAAAAGCATTGGTTGAAAACATCCAGTTATTCAAAGAATACCATTTGAAATATCCATCACACGGATACAGATGGCTAAATGCTAAAATCCGTCTGGATATAGGCGTCGAGATGTCCGACCCATATGCGCACAAATGTTGTAAAGCCGCTGGCGTAAAAAGCAAAGCTAAACATTATAAATACAAGAAACCTGGTGCTCCATTTAAGATCTTTCCTAATCTCCTTATGTCAGAGATGCAGATTGACGGACCACTTCAGTGTATCGTCAGCGATATGACAGCATTCTGGGTAAAAGGTATCTATTATGAGCTCACCTTATATATGGATTTATGGAATAATGAAATCTTAAGCCATTCCCTTTCCTCTAAACGTGGCGATCGAATGACCTATATAAGCGGCCTGAAAGATCTTCTTGAAATAAAGAAGCAACATCAGGAATACCAGATGGTTCTTCATTCCGATCAGGGATCCGTTTATGCTTCAAAAGCATTTAACGATCTTCTTCCAATGTATGTGACAAGATCCATGTCCAGAGCAGGAACTCCTACTGATAATAGCGCAATGGAATCCATCAATGGCTGGATCAAAGCAGAGCTTTTTATGGATTTTCATGTCACTGGTGAACAACCAGTTCATGAAGAAGTAGATGAATATATCAAGTTCTTCAACGAAAAACGTCCGGCTTATGCCCTTAGCTATCTTACTCCGAAGCAGTACCGTGAAAAGTATTCCGCACAATCTGTTCATAGATTCGGATCCGGAGGCAGATACCAGACACCGCGTTAGCGGCTAGCCCTTGACATTCAGCCGGAAAGAAACGCTACAATATATGTCCGGCGGATGACAAATTAAATCTGTTCATGAGTTCATACCGTCGGCGAAAGCTGTCCAGCGTTTCTTGGAGCGATGTCAAGGGTGTCGTACGGCTTGTGTAGTCTTACGATGTAACTGAATAATTTTTTGAAATTCGTGTCCAAAATTTGTTGACTAGTGCACTATTGATGAAAGACATATGGTATAATCATCTTATTAAATAAAGGTGGTTTGCATATGTCTTTTAAAACAAATGATGTAGAACAGTTATCTCTGTTCGATAGTTTTTCAAACCTCACTGCGCGTGAGCAAAAAGCGTTAGAAAATTCCTGGGCAAAGGTTTTCGCAGAACAAGTGTTTCCTAAAATTGATGAAAAACCTTTTGCTGTTTTATATAGTGATAAAGCTTCACGGCCAAACACTCCTGTTAATGTAATCATCGGAGCATGTATCATCAAAGAATTGTTTGATTACTCTGACGATGAGTTGGTTGAAGGCCTTATGCTTGATTTACGTTTACAGTATGCACTCCATACTACAAGCTTTACTGAGCAGCCTCTGAGTGATAAAACACTGAGCCGTTTTCGCCGTAGATGTTATGATTATGAACAAACTCACGGAGTTGATTTATACAAAGCTGCCATCCAAAACTATAATAAAGAAATCGCCAAAATGATGAAGCTTGATGGTAAGATTCGTCGAATGGATTCTATGATGATTAATTCAAACATGCGTATGCTTGCACGAAGTGAATTGATCTATTCCTGTATATCCCGATTGGTCACATATATTCATAGTGTAAAGCCGGAAATGCTTCCAGAGACACTTTTGCATTACGCACAGCCGAATGATTTCAACAAAGTTTTTTATCATGAAAGAAGTTCTACACTGGAAGAGCGTATGGAACAGTTTTTAAAAGATGCAGAAACCCTTTATGATATCACCAAAACAGGATTCGAAGATGTCTCTGAGTATGAACTTTTTATTCGTTGTTTTTCAGAGCAGTCCATTATCGAGCAGGGAAAACGTCGCTGGATTACTAAAGAAGACAACCTCGGCAATTCAAGCATGCTGTTAAATCCAACTGATCCTGAGGCTACATTCCGAAGGAAAGCAGGGAAAGAATATCGTGGCTACGTGGCTAATGTAGAGGAAACTGTTGGGAAAAATGGTTCTGTTGTAACCAGCTATGAGTATGAACCCAATATCCATTCAGACTCGCAGTTTATAAAAGAACATCTTGAAGCTTTGCCAAAACAAGAAGCAAACACAAGTATTATCGTGGATGGAGCCTACTATAGTGAGGAAGCAGAAAAAATGGCTACTGAGAAGAACATCGAACTACTTCCTACTGCATTGACAGCCAAAAAGGAGCGGCGAGATGTTTCCGGATTTGAAATGGACGAAGAAAAAACAAAAGTGATAAAGTGTCCGGCAGGAAATACCCCTAGAAGTTGTTGTTATAAGAAGAGCAATGATGAATTTAAAATCACCTTTGACAGCGATGTATGCGCAAACTGCCCACGTAAGGAACAGTGTCATGCCAAAATATTCAAAAATATAGCAAGAGTACTTATTACGAAAAAGAGCCTTATTCGCCTCGGACTAGAGGAGAGAATGTCAAGTGAAACGTATAATCTGTATCGCAGGATACGAAACGGAGTAGAAACGATCCCCTCAATTCTTCGAAGAAACTATCATCTGGAAAAGCTTCCTCGTGGAAAAAAAAGAGGAAGATTCTTCTTTGGGAGTAAAATCGCAGCGTTGAATTTTCGAAAACTCTTTCACTATGTGAAAGGGTCTTCGAATTATGCAGAAAATCCGCTATTGGCATAAAAATATGGGAAGGGCATAGTTACAATCAGCGCCATATATACCAAAAACTACGGTAGAAACTTAAAAATAGTAACCAAAAGTTAAAAAGGGACGTTCGATGCCGGGGCTTTTGACCCCAGCATCTTGTCATGAGGAGCGCCCTTTGTCATGTTAATATAGACAAAGGGCGCTCCTCATGGCAAAAGAAGCGTCCCTAAGTAAAATTGGCTGTAGATAATAACGTTTGATTAAAAGACGAATCATGTTGTCTTCACTGATTTGAAGATTCATTGCATGACAGATATGAGCACACCTTTCATAACTGGTTTTCATGGACAGGATGCAGATGAAGTCGTAAAGTTTTTCCAAAAATCGGCAGTGCCTGAATTTTGCGTAAATAAGTCCCATGATAAGTTTTGGTTCCCTGATCACACCCTATACATTTGGAAGAATAAGTTTTGGATTGTATTTAAAAATATGAATAGAATTGTCATCATGGCTAATAGAAATAATTGACAGCAACACACTTGGAAAAAACGTATCCAACTTCACGAATCGTTCAGTATCATATATTGCCTTTATTTAATATCAAAATTTTATCACAGAAATAATTTCATTAGAAGTAAAAATGAATAAATATGGATAAATATGGAAGAACCCAATTTATGCTGAATATCTGATTTTTGTTTACAGAATATACATATATGTTTCATAAAATATGAAACATATATGAAAATAACGAGTGATAATATTGTGGAAAAAACATAAAATTATTACTATTTAATAAAAAAATATATGCATAACTGTGTAAAAAGTCAATTGAAATAGTAATTACCAAATGATATAATACAAAAAACGGATATGGAACCGGTTTCAGATTGGGGGTTAAATATGACAATTTCAGAAATTGCGCGATTAGCCGGTGTATCTAAAGCAACTGTATCTCGTGTAATAAATCAATCTGGTTATGTTAGCAATGAGGTATATGATAAAGTAAAAGAGGTTATTAAAAACACCGGATATGTACCTTCTTCAACGGCTCGTTTGTTATCAAAGTGTGAGACGGATACCATAGGAGTAATTATTTCCGAAATAGCTAATCCATATTTTGCAGAGGCTTTTGAAGGGATTAGTATAGTGGCAGATGAATATGATTTGAATGTGTTTTTTTATAATACAGATTGTAAGCCGGAAAAAGAGAGAAAAGCTTTACGAATGCTAGGAGAACAGAGGGTGAAAGGGATTATTATTGCACCTACCACGGATTTTGATGATGTTGTGGCTAAAAAAGAGTTAGATGTATTTTTGAACAAAGCAGATTGTCCTGTTGTGTTTTTGGATGCTTCAACTGATTTAGACATGAGAGATGGGGTTTTTTTTGACAATTTTTTGGGTGCATATCAAGCTGTAGAAGCACTAATAAAAGTTGGTCATAGAGAAATTGGGATATTAACTGGGGACAGAAGGGTAAAGATTGTAAGAGATCGTTTTAACGGATATCAAAGAGCATTAATGGATAATGGAATAGAAATAGATGAACGTTTTATATTCGAGGGAGATTTTACGATTGAGTCTGCTTACCAGATCACGAAAGAAAAAATCAGAGATGGCAATTTACCTAAGGCGATTTTTACAAGTAACAACTTTTCTACAATAGGATTTATGAAAGCGGCCATCGAAAATGGGATTGAACTACAAAAAGATGTAGTATGTATGTCGTTTGATAAAGTGGATTCTGCGGACATGTTTGGAATTAGATACAATTATTTGCAGAGAAATCCTAAAAGTATGGGAGAAATAGCAATGCGCTTGCTATTGAATCGTATCGAAAATCCAGATATGCCTTGTACGAGACAGATTATGCAATGTAAAATTGTTATGTTGTAGCTATGTTGTCTAAAAATAAAGTCGCATTAATTCAGTATCAGAGAATTAATGGGAAGTTGATAATAAGTTATTATGAACTCAACTTGAGTAAAAAATCACCAACTTGGTGCGAACAAGTTGGTGAGAAACGAAATAGCGTCGATTGATCTAAAAAACTATTTCTATTTATATTTTACCATAAACAACGAGAAAAGCAATAAAGAATTTGAACACAGGGATGTGAAAGGAGGTTTTTTTTTGAGTAGATATTTAATTGGAGTTGGAACATTAGATTTTCGTACTTATGCAGGTGATTATGGAGTTCACTTATTGACAATGGATTCTGAGACGGGAGAGTTGCAGTTGCAGGAGTCTATATACAATGGATTAAATGCAAGTTTTTTAGATTGTCATACAAATGGTAAAATGATATATGCAGTTAGTGAACGATTAGAAGAAGGAAAAGTAGCAGCTTATAAAGTGAATGAAGAGCATATGCAACTTGAATTGATTAATATTTTAGACATAGAAGGTACTGGCTGTGTGAACAATGTGGTGACAGAGGATGGTAATTATGTTTTGGTTGCATGTTGGAAATCTTCACAAATATATTTGTGCAAAATAAATGAAGAAGGGGCTGTAGAGAGGGTTTCTGACCATTTGCAGATGCCACAGGGAAGAGGAAAACGAGAGCGACAGAGTCAATCCAATCCACACCAGGTTGTGCTGGATCGGACTCAGGAATATATTGTCGTACCAGACATGGGAGCTGATCGGCTTCATATAATAAAATTTGAGAAGGAAAGAGGAAAATTGTGCTATTTAAACAATATTGGTACATCTCCCGGAGCAGGGCCAAGGCATGCTGTTTTCCATCCAAATAATAAGTGGATATATGTACTTTTTGAATTGGATAGTAGCATAGGTGTATTTGAATTTGATGTTCCCACGGGAATGCTTAATCTAAAACAAATGGTAAATATCATACCTGAGGGATTCTGGAAAACTTATGAGGGACCGGAAATTCAGGGAGCTGAAATTCAGATTTCATCTGATGGATGTTTTTTATTTGCGAGCGTGCGAGGGTATTATAACGAAGCTAAAAAAGACCAGATTGTTCGATTCACGATTGACGAGGAAAATGGCATAATAACCGGTAAAAAGTTTTTTTCCTGTGGAGGATTATGCCCAAGAATGTTCATGTTTACACCAGACGAAAAATATATTATTTGCTGTAACCAAGCAGATAATGAAGTTGTGGCGTTGTTTTACGAGAAAACAACTGGAGAGATTGGAGAAGTATGCAGTAGGGTTTATGTAAGAGAAGCAGCAGTTGTAACAATTTTAAATACATAATATAGAAATGAGGATAGAATAATATGAACAGTGAAAAAAAGAAAGTTGCTCTGGTTACTGGAGGAGAAAGGGGAATTGGGAAAGGGATCATACAAAGGCTGATTAAAGACGGATATGATATTGTATCGACCTATTTTTTTGATGTAGAAAATACTGAAGCTGTGATTAAAGAAGCGTCTGATGCGGGAAGAAAGTGTGTATATTTTCAGTCCGATTTCCGGGATGCCAAACAAGTACAGTCAATTATAAAAAAAGCTGTGGATGAAATGGGACAACTAGATTTAGTAGTAAATAATGCAGCAATTATGCCACCACGCCTATATCAGTATGAATATACGGCAGAGCACATTGATGAGGTGCTGTCTGTGAATTATCGTGCATATATGTTAATTATGCGAGATGCAATACGTTATTGGATTCGAACTCATACACAAGGTAATATCGTAAATATTGCATCGGAAAGTGCCATTCGTTCTCACCAGAAATTTTCACTCTATGGCGGAATAAAGTCGGCTATTGTTCGTAGCAGTTGCAATGCTGCGTTAGATGCATCGCCGTATGGAATCCGAATTAACTGTGTATTGCCGGGGTGTATTGATACAATTCCAATGGAAATGGCTGAAAAAATGGGAATATCAAAGGAAGAAGTTTTACATAGAGAAGATTTTGCGAGAAATATGATTCCTTTGCGTAGACAGGGGCAACCAATCGAAATAGGAAATGCGGTTTGTTGGCTTGCATCAGAAGAGGCATCTTATATTACTGGTATAGCACTCCCTGTAGAAGGAGGGTTGACCCTTCCTGGTCTGACAGATATGATAGTGGAGGATGACGAAATCGTTCATGGTATGTGTACAGAACGAATATTTGGCGAGAATGCCTTTGAAAATTGGTAACTGATTGAATCAGTTATTAATTATAAAAATGAGGTAGTGTCAAATAAGTTACGAAAAAGTAGAGCCGGCAAAGTAGGCTCAATTGAACCTTGATAATTGTAGATATTTATTTTAATAAACTCTCCGAAGGTTTAAGGTGTTTCCCTAAGAACCCACAAGGAAATTTTCCTTTGCCCCACGAACATAATTCTCTTGAACTCGTTTTCAGCAGAAGGTAGAAAAATGGGTTCTTTCTCGTGTATGGATATTCTATCAGATTCAATTTCGCTGGAACAATTTAATTCCCAGTGAAATTTAAAATAGTAGGAGAAATAAATATCCAAAGTTCAGAAAGAACTGGAAAAGGAAGCAGTTGTCCCTTTTCTGTTGCATAGATAATTTGGAAATCTTATGTTAATAGAATTTTATAGCATATTTTCAAACTACGTGCACCGGTATTCCGCGGTTCTATTGACAACTATTCCACTTCTGTTTATGCAGTTATATGTTTTAAAAATTCAGAATTATCTGCTGGCAAAGGAAGATGAGAAATTGCTATTTGTTTTGAAAGTATATAAAATTCACATTTCTATGGGTGGTGAATTGCGACAAGTTAGTCTTGGTGGGAATATATTCCTTCTTGGATAAAGTTTTCGGTGGATTGAGGAGGTGCGCAAATGTATCGTGTCATGCAAATCATGACCCAAATTTCGTGGCAAGTACGTAGAAGTGTAATTGTATGGGCATGTTATATATGTTTTTCAGTATGTACACCTTGTTCGGTGCCTTATAACCAAAATTTTAATGTGGACTCAGAAAGTTGAAGCATGCCATTTGGTATCGTTAATGTCATAGAAGGCGTTTGTTGTACGATAGAACTGTTTGCATGTACGGTTCAGACGTTTGATTAATCATCTGTCTAAAAGGGCTGAATTCTATTGACAATGTATCGTTGTTGGTAAGTCCAATGACTTAGGTGGTTTCGAAATAAAACTTGTAAGCAAATTGGAAGAAAGACTGCTGGGTTATCAGAGGATGTAAGCTGTATCCGTCAGCTATGAAGAGAGTCTTTTCGGGAAGTTTTTCATAATAGCGAAGGAAATTTGTACTGCAAGGATACAAGGGAAAGCATCACGGTTGTTAGAAATCTGATAAACAAAGATGCAGCGGCTGACGGCATTTATGATGAAACAGATATAGGTTATGATACCGCGGATTTTGATGTGGGTTTTATCTTCTGTGAATACGTTTTTGGTCTGATAATTATAATGATCAACAAAGGGATGGATGAAGATGACAGCTGCTTTGCAGTAGTTGGTGATCTGCTGATGGAAATCTGGATAGTATAGGAATCTGAGAGCTTAGCTGGTTTTACGTGATTCTTTCTGAGTTTTGGGTAAGCCATCAATTTTAATCTGAGGAGATGCCTGTTGGCGAAATCATTATACATTTTTGGGAGGCAAACGCTTTTGTTTGCAAACTTTCAATAAATCAAGGTTTAAAAGAATTTTAGAACAATAAAATAAGTAGTTTTTGACACTACTAAAAACGAAAGAGAGGTAATACTAATGAAAAAATTGATAACTTTATTTTTAACAACTACTATGATTGTTACATTTGCTGGGTGTGGAACTTCCAAAGATTCATTTAAAAGTGAAACTAAAGAAGATTCAAAAGTAAGTGAAAGTATTGGGGAGGAGAAAAAAACAACTGAAGATTCTAGTGCAAAAAAAATAGGTATTTCTTATGCAGAAGTAAGTGCTGGATTTAATGTGGCACAAGCAGAGTATTTTGAAAAAGTAGGGGAGGAATATGGCTACGATGTAACACTAATTAACGCAGACAATAACATTGAAAAGCAGGTAGGAGATGTTGAGGATTTGATTGCTCAGGGTGCTGATGTTATTTTCTTTAATCCGGTTGATTCTAGTGCATGTAGTACGGTGTTTGAAATTGTAAAAAAATCTGGTGTTGATATGGTTGTGTTTAATGCAAAAGCAGACGGTTATGAACCTGGAAAGGACTACCTGTTCCTTGGCATTGGCGAATGCTACGATCAAGGTGCTGAAGTGGGGAAATGGGTGGCAGATCATTGGAAAGGTGAAGATACCATGAAAATTCTGGAACTAACTGGTTCTACCTCACTATCTTGGTCTTTGGATCGAGGAGCTGGATTTGAAGAAACAATTGATAAAAATGTTGGAAATTATAAATTTGTCTCTACTCAGTGTGCAGAATGTAGTCGTGTAACTGCACAACAGATTACAATGAACGTGCTTCAGGCTAATCAAGGTGATGTTGATGTTATTTATGCGCATAATGATGAAATGATATTAGGTGCGATTGCAGCAATTAAGGAATTTGGACTTGAACCAGGTAAAGATATTATAACTTGTGGAATTGATTTGTCTTCTGAGATGTGTGAAGCCATCATGGACGGTGAGCTGAGCAGTTGCCTTATTATTGATCCTAAAGCAATTGTAAATGGGATGTATGAGAACTACACAAAATATCTTAAGGGAGAAGACTATGAAACAGTTACAGGACTTGAACTGAGAATGTGTGACAGTGAGAATGTGGAAGAAGAATATAACAGTGGTGATATTATATTCTAAGAGTTAGTTTGCGACAGGAACCAGATTCCACTTAATGAATCAGGTTCCTGTCTGTCTATATAAAGGAGCCGTTATGATAGAAAATTCAAAGAATATTTTGGAAATTAGAAATATATATAAGAGTTTTCCTGGCGTAAAAGCACTCAGTGATATTTCTTTTGATATTAAAAAAGGGGAAGTGCGTGCGTTAAGTGGCGAAAACGGTGCAGGAAAATCAACATTAATTAAAATATTAACAGGAGTTAATAAGAGTGATTCTGGAGAGATTATTCTTGATGGTGAAAAAGTATCCTTTTCTTCTACACAGGAATCTCATAACAAAGGGATACGTGCTGTATATCAGGAATTAAATCTGATACCGTATTTATCAGTAGCAGAGAACCTATTTCTAGGAGAATTTCCATTGAAAAAAACAGGAATTGACTGGCCAGCCGTATACAGAGAGACGGAAAAATGTTTGAAAGAGCTTGAGTTGGATATTGATTCACATGCAATTATTAATGATTTAGGTGCAGCTGCGCAGCAGATGATTTCTATTGCCATTGCAATAAGAAGTGACTGTAAACTACTAATTCTAGATGAGGCAACTTCTTCTTTGGATAAAAAAGAGGTGGAACTGCTTTTTTCTATAATTCGTAAATTGAAGAAAAAAGGTGTTTCTTTTATATTTATCACACACCGAATGGAAGAAATTTATCAAATTTGTGATTCAATAACAGTTCTAAAGGATGGGAAATATATAGGTACATATCCTGTTGATAAATTGAATCAATCTCAGTTAGTTACGTTGATGGTTGGAAAAGAAGTAAATGTGGATGAAAGAATGGTATCAGAAATATCAGATTGTATAGAAAGAGAGCCGATAATAGAATTGAGAAATGTACGGAGTATGCCTCGGGTTCTGGATGTCAATCTGAAGTTATACAATGGTGAAATCCTTGGTATCGCTGGGCTGCTTGGTTCTGGGCGTTCGGAGACAATGCAGATTTTGGCTGGATGCAGAAAGATGGAAAATGGAGAAATGTGCTTATATGGTAAAAAAGTGCGTTTAAAAAATCCAACAGATTCAGTTAAACACCGAATTATATATTGCTCAGAAAATCGAAGAGTTGATGGTATTATACCAGATATGTCAGTCGAAAATAATCTGACTTTATGCAGTTTAAAGAAATTAAGTCGTTTTGGAATTATTAATAAGAAAAAAAGTAAACGTGTTGTGGACGACTATGTAGAACGATTCGAAATAAAAACTCCGAGAAAAGATCAAATGATAAAATTGTTGTCAGGAGGAAATCAACAGAAAGTACTTCTGGCCAGAGGGTTGGCAACAAATCCGAAAGTGATTTTATTGGATGAACCGACCAGAGGAATTGATGTTGGGGCAAAACAGGAAATATTGACTTTAATCAGAAAAATGGCAAATAAGGGAATAGGTGTAATCGTAATATCTTCAGATCTTAGCGAATTGGTAAGAATAAGCAATCGGATTGTTGTATTTCGGGAAGGTGTTTCGGTTAAAGAGTTGAAGGGAAAGCAAATATCACAAGACAACATTATGCGTGTCATTGCTGGAGAAAAGATTGAAACGGAGGTGTCAGAAGATGAAAAATAGTCAGAAGGTGGAAGATAAACCGAACTTTTATGTTGAATGTTATATGACACCATTTATTTTTCTAGTACTTTTTTTGATAAACTGTATGGTGACAAAAAATTTTGCCAGCTGGAATACCGTAAAAAGTATTATTACACAGAGTACATCACTTGTGTTAATTTCAATAGGAATGACATTAGTTATTTCATCTGGATATATTGATATCTCATTGGGAAGTGGGATGGCATGGAATTCAGTAATGTTTGCGTTGATTCTTGAAGAAACCGGATCTCTGCTAGTTTCATTGTTAGCAGTAGTTCTATGTGCAACGCTAGTCGGTGTGATAAATGGTATTTCTGTGGCGAAATTTCGAATTCAGCCTATGATTGCCACTATGTCTATGATGTACATTTTGAGAGCTTTTGCAAAAGTCTTAACAAATGGAGCAGTGGTAAGAATTAGAAACCGCTGGTTGCACGATGTATGTTATGTTAGATTCTTTGGTAATACCATCCCAATTCAGTTTTTTTTGATTTTAGTACCTTTACTTATCGGTATACTTGTTGCCAGAAAAACTCGTTTTGGCATACATCTTGAAGCTATCGGAAATAATCCGCAAGCTGCAAAGATTTCAGGAATTCCGGTAGTGAGATATGTAGTTTTAGCATATATTGCTTGCAATATATTGGCGGCAATTGGAGGTATATGGGATTCATCCAGTGCTTCCAGTGCGGATCCAATGGCTCTTGGAATTTTGTATGAAATGGATGCTATAGCGGCTGTAGTAATCGGAGGAACTCCGATTACAGGAGGAAAAGCAAACCTGATAGGTACAGTGTTTGGTGTATTTATTCTTCAAATTATTAACATGATGATTAATATGAACAATATATCTGCACAATGGTCTTATGTTGTTACTGCTGTTGTGATTATAGTGGCAGTAGCAATACAGAACATTAAGAAAATGAGAGGTGTGTGATTATGAAGAAGGAAAAATACAATTTTCGGTCTATAAATAATAAAAAACAAAAAGTGTCTTCAGGAATAATAGCACTTGCCTTAGTTATCTTATTTGGAATTATAGTAAACGCACAGCAGTTTTTGGCTTATCAAAACATAATGAATGTGATGCGACAAACGGTTACGTATGCACTATTATCATTCGGGATGGCTTTTGTGGTTATTAGCGGTTCCATTGATTTGAGTGTAGCAACAACAGTAGCAATGTCAGGCTATATTTGTGCAAGACTTATGAATATATCGTTGGTTTTAGCAATAACAGTTACAATCTTATTTGGAGTGGCGGTTGGTTCAGCTAATGCGATATTTATTACAAAGCTTAAAATACCACCTATGATTACCACATATTGTATGCAGATGTTGATAAAAGGAGTATTACTAGTTGCAACAAATGGAACAACTTATAAATTGGAAACATCAAGTAAATTTATTGATTTTCTGGGTTATGGAAATGTATTTGGAATAATTCCTTTTGGAGTAATGCTTTTGGCAATTATTTACTTTGTTCTTAATATGGGAATAGAAAATATACCGTTGATTCGTAATGTTTATGCGATAGGTGGAAATGAAGATGCTGCTAGTATGATGGGTATCAATATATTTAAGACTAGGTTGACTGCTCATATTTTATGCAGTGTTCTCGCTTGTATTGCTGGTATTAATGTGATGGCAAGAATTGGTGCTGCTGCTGCCAGTGCTGGGGATGGATATGATATGCTTGCTATTGCATCAATAGTAATTGGTGGAATTATGATGAGCGGTGGTCGTGGTAAATTTTCTGAGTGTCTATTTGGATCCCTAGTAGTTTCAACATTAACAAATATATTTAAACTTCAGGATACGCTGAATGCATATTGGGAAAAAGCTATTATTGGAATTGTCCTTCTGATAGTATTACTGGCTCAGGCATTGGCCGTACAAGGGATATTTCGTAATCAGATAAAAAAATAAAAATGAAAATAATGAGGTGAATTATGGCAAAGAAAGCAATTGTAACTGGTGGAGGAAGAGGAATTGGTGCTGGAATCACATTAAAGCTTGCAGAAGAAGGATATGATTTGGTTATAAGCTATGCAACGAGACCAGATGCTGCAGAAAAAATTGCAAAAACAGTTCGAGAAAAATATGGAAGAGAATGTCATGTGTTTAAGGCTGTTTTGGAAGAAGAAGGAGCTGCAGAATCATTTATTCATACAGCAATTAAAACTTTAGGCGGGGTCGATTTGTTTGTAAATAATGCTATTCGTCCAGGTCTAGGAGGTGGATTACTTGATATTGACACGGAAGAGATGGATAAATTAATGCGGGCTGACTTACGAGGAATGATTTTATGTACAAGAGAAACAGCGAGATATATGGTAAAACATGAAGTAAAAGGTGCTATTGTATTGATAACTTCTATGAGGGCAGAGCGTGCTATGCCAAATGCTGGTCTCTATAGTGGATTTAAAGCAGGAACGAATCAGATGATGAAGTGTTTTGCATTGGATCTTGCATCGTTCAATATTCGAATAAATGCTGTAGAACCAGGTGCAATTACCGTTCGGACAGACGAAGAACTTTTAGCATCCGGTATGGATGAAGAACATGTAAGAGCTAAACGTGAATTTGCTGAAAGAATACCACTTGGAAGGAAAGGTGTTCCTAATGATATTGCAGAAGCGGTAGCTTTTTTGGCATCCGAAAAAGCTTCCTATATTACGGGAGCAACACTCCTTGTAGACGGCGGACTTACGTTACCTGGATTTCCAGAAAGCTTGGGTGAATCAGGAACAACTGCTTATAGTTGGGGATATATTAAGAAACCGTCTGAGTGGAAGTGGGTAGACCAATATTAAGAGGGAGTAGGATGAAAATGAAGTATAACGTATTTGTTGGAACTTACACAGGTGGATTAGATAGCGATTCAGCAATTACTGGAAGTAAGGGAATATATGTTTTTGACTTTGATGATAAAAATGGAAAATTGAAGTTACTTGGTAGTTTTGGAAGAAATGACATAGATCCTGCATTTCTAGAATGTAGGTTAGGATTTTTATATGTAGAAAATGAGAGAAAGGATAAGGCGGTTATCCATAGTTTTCGGATAAAACAGAATGAATTACCAGAATTTGTGGATAAGATTGAGACTGAAGGTTCAAAATGTGCACATATCTGTTTGGACAATAAAGGACCGTATGTAATTGGAAGTGTATATGCCAGTGGAAATGTTGTGGTTGCGAAAGCAGATTCTAATGGAAAACTATCAATAACAGATAATGTAAAGCATTGTGGTCATAGTATCGTACCAAAGCGTCAGGAAGGTCCTCATGCACATTCTGCTAGATTCTCTCCTGATGGAACACTACTGGTTGTTCCAGATCTCGGGGCTGATAAAGTAATTTTATATGAATTGAATCGAACAAGTGGAAAATTGGAATCACATATGGAACAGCCATTCATAGAAGTGGATGCAGGACAGGGGCCTCGCCATTTTGTATATCATCCAGACGGAAAAACAGCATATTTACTTACAGAAATAGGGAACTCGATATATGCATATGAATGGGATAAAAGAAAGAAAAAGTTTATAATGTTGGAAAGATACTCAACCATTCCTGAGGATTATGAAGGAATCAGCCATGCAGCGGAAATACGAATTACAGCAGATGGCAAATATTTGTATGCTTCTAATCGAGGCCATGATAGCATAGTAGGTTTTCAAGTTAAGAAAGATGGTCGCCTTATAAAAATAGGTAATTTTTTTTGCCCAGGAAAAGGTCCGCGCCACATTTGTCTCAGTCCGGACGAACGATATATTATTGTTGCTAATAAGGATTCAGACAATGTATGCGTGATTGAAAAAAAATTAGATGGAACACTTGGAAAAATAGTGGACGCTGTAACAATTCCTGCTCCGGCATGTGTTTGTTGGAGTGAAGTAAGTGGAGAATAAAAATTATGGTGAATCGATCTACGTTAAAGCAAAGAATGAAAAAAAAAGGAGAAATAATATGTGTGTTCCTAAGAATTCCAGATCCAATGGTAGCAGAAGTTTTAGCCAGAGGAGGAGTGAATCTTTTCGTATTAGACGGAGAGCATTATTGTTTTGATGAATGTGATATGGTAAATATTTTTCGTGCATGTGAGTTGTATGGTGCAGATTGCATGGTTCGCCTTTCAGAAGTTGATAAAGCAAAAATTGGACGTCTGTTAGATGCCGGGGCAACAGGAATTTTACTGGCAGATGTTGAAAGTGCAGAACAGATTATAAATTTGGTAAGTGCTGTAAAATATGCACCACAAGGAAAACGTGGTGTAAGCACGGATTCGAGAAATAATCAGTATGGATATGAAGTGGCAGATTTGCAGGCATACCCCCAAATACAAAATGATCGAACCTTGATAGGGGCGATTATTGAAACGGATTCTGCCATAAAAGAACTGGATGAAATACTTAAAATACCTCAGTTAGATCTTGTCTCTGTGGGAACAATGGATTTGTCTTTTGCACTTGGTATGCCTGGCCAGATAGATGCACCAGATGTGATTAATAAGAAAAAAGCCATTTATGATAAGATAGTAGCTGCAGGGAAAATAGCTTTGGATAAATGTGCAACGGAGCAGAGCATTCATGTGGCACGAGAAAGAGGAATAAAATGTTTCTATATTTCTTCTGATGTCAGTTTATTAAAAAATGGTTTGGAAAGTATTTTAAAAATGATTTAAAACTAAAGCAACTTGAGAATAAGCGTGTCATTAGCTTGCAACGGTAGCATTGTTCATAGCGATGGGACAGCACATTGAGTTCAGGGAAAAGAAAACTTCAATACATTGGTATCAGGTAGTGCTGAAGTAATGTACGCCCATGATATTATCGGTGATTTGAATCACGGCATGAACAGTGGCTTGACTGGAATCTGGTGATGGATGAGATTGGTGGACCAAACCATGTGGGAAATTACTGCGGAGCACCGATTATCTGCGATACGACGTGAGTATTCCGGACGGTTTTACACCGCAATTCCGGAGCCTGGAAACCGCTGTTCCAGTATGAAGGAAACCGCGAATTCTTCCCTTATAATGTATTTATGCGTCTTTTGACGTAAATACATTTTAAGGAGGTCAGTTGATATGACAAAATATCGCGAGATCATCAGGCTTGCCAGCCTGAACCTCAGTCAAACGAACATCGCCCTCAGCTGCGGTGTTTCCAAGAAAACGGTCAATAAGGTTTTAAAAGCTGCCAAGGAAAAAGGTGTCTCTTGGCCGCTGGATCAAAACCAGACCGATACGATGATTGAGCAACTGCTGTTCCCAAAGGAGAATATTCAGCAGTCTCAATCAAACAAGCGGATGCCGGATTATGCTCATATCCGGAAGGAACTACTCCGTAGCGGAGTGAACAAAAAGTGAATATTCTTGTACGGGAGTACCTCCGTTCCTCCGGAACAGAGGTACTCCCGTACAAGAATATTCACGACGACGGACACAGTAGAAATAAAACCCATGTTCCATGCCATTGAACATTTCAGCAAATACATCCGGCCGGGAGCAGTCCGTATCGGATGCTCATCCTTCTCGCCTGATATGGAAATGACCGCCGCACAGAATCCGGATGGAAGTTGTGTACTGGTCATCATGCACAATAGTCCGGAAAGAAAAATGATACAGCTGCGTGTAGAGGGAAGAATCGCACGCTTCCATATACCGGGTGACAGTATTTCTACTATAGTATTAGAATAATGACGAAAAAACAGTTATTTTTATTGACTTTTTGTGCAGTTTCTATTAATATAAATGTTGTTGTGAGGGCAGCCTTTGACAGGCTGCCCTTTTTATCACTTATGTATTGGAGGACAAACAAATGAAAAAGGTATGGATTACAGGGGCGGATGGTCACGTGGGGACTGCACTGCTGAATCTGCTGGATTGTACAGAGTATCAGATTCTGACCACAGATATCGATGCAGTGGATATCACAGATATCGATGAAGTAACACAGTATGTGCGCGTGAATCGTCCGGATGTGATTATTAACTGTGCCGGCATGACGAATGTAGCGAAGTGCGAAGAAGATGTGGATATGGCTTATAAAGTAAATGCCATCGGTGTGCGTAATATTGCACTGGCAGCGGAAGAGCTGCATGCCAGAGTGATTCAGATGTCTACAGATGATGTTTTTGATCAGGAATCAAAAATTCCCTACAATGAATTTGACCAGGTGCATCCCAAGACAATTTACGGTAAATCAAAACTTGCAGGAGAGAGATTTCTGACACAGCTTTCTCATCGTTTTGTCATTATCCGCAGTTCCTGGATTTATGGAATTGGAAAAGATTTCGTGGATGAAGTGCTGACAAATGTGGGTAAAATAAAAGAGATGGAAGTGCCGAATAACCAGTTTGGTGTACCGACCAGTACGAAGGAACTGGCTAAAATTATTCAGTATTTTATTGATAATGACGAGTATGGACTTTACCATGCAGTATGTAAAGGAAGCTGCAGCCGCTATGAATATGCAAAGGCAATCCTGGAATTTTCGGGCAATGCGGACAAGATGGAAATTCATCCGATTATTTCCCGTGATGCCATGCGCCCATCCTATTCAGTACTGGACAATATGATGCTTCGCCTCACCGGAATTGAAGAACCTAAAGAATGGAAAGAAGCATTGAAAGAATATCTGGAAGAAACCGGGGGAATTGAGTGATGGCAAAAGAAAAGAGAGATTTGAAAATAAATAAAGGAACAAAAAAAGAAAATACTACGAAAAAGGGCATGGGACTTTCTACAAAAATATTTATTGCATTGCTGGTTGGTGCGCTCCTGGGAGTGGGAATCCACTATGGCCTGCCTTCAGGATATTTCCGTGATACCATACTGGTAGAAGGTATCCTGTATGTAGTTGGACAGGGCTTCATCAGATTGATGCAGATGCTGGTTGTACCGTTGGTATTCTGCTCTCTGGTTTGCGGAAGTATGGCGATCGGCGATACTAAGACCCTTGGAAAAGTAGGTGTGAAGACCATAGGATTCTATCTGGTAACGACAGCTCTGGCGGTAATCATTGCTTTGAGTACTGCGTATCTGATTAATCCGGGTATTGGTCTGGATATGGATGCGGTACAGACCAGTGAAGTGACGACGGCAGAAGCGACAAAACTGACAGACACTCTGCTGAATATTATCCCGAAAAACCCGATTAATTCCATGGCGAACGGAGATATGCTTCCAATCATTGTATTTGCGCTGTTTGTGGGTATCATGCTGGCAAAACTGGGAAGCAAGGCATCTGTAGTGTCTAACTTCTTCAGTCAGTTCAACGACATTATGATGGAAATGACCATGGCGGTTATGAAAGTTGCTCCTCTTGGTGTATTCTGCCTGATTGCAAGAACCTTCGCCAATGTGGGATTTGCGGCATTCAAACCGATGCTGAAATATATGGGAAATGTAACCTTTGCACTGGTTATCCAGTGTTTTATCGTATATCAGATTCTGTTGTTTGTATTTACCCGTCTGAATCCGATAAAATTCATCAAAAAATTCCTGCCGGTTATGGGATTCGCATTCTCCACAGCCACATCCAATGCGACAATTCCTATGTCCATTGATACTTTAAGTAAAAAAATGGGCGTTTCCAAGCAGATTTCTTCTTTCACCATTCCGCTGGGAGCTACGGTCAATATGGACGGAACCTCTATCATGCAGGGTGTTGCGGTAGTATTTATCGCACAGGCTTACGGAATCCCCCTGACGATGGGCAATCTGGCAACCGTTGTAGTAACTGCTACACTGGCTTCCATCGGAACTGCCGGAGTGCCGAGTGTTGGTCTGGTAACACTGTCCATGGTACTTGCTTCTGTAGGACTTCCGACAGAAGGAATCGCACTGATCATGGGAATCGACCGAATCCTGGATATGCTGCGTACCGCAGTCAACATCACGGGAGATGCCGTATGTACAACAATTGTGTCTTATCAGGAAGGAGCACTCAATAAAGACGTGTTCAATAGGGAATAAAAAGGTTTGTTGTGAATAAAAAATAGAGCTCGGAAATCCAGCTTTTATGCCGGTATCCGGGCTCTTGCTAAGACACCACCAATTCGCCATCAATTTTGAGCTGGGGAGATGCCTGTGCAGGGTCTATACAGATTTTTATATCAAAAGTTCCATTTTCTTCTTGATACACTTACTTTTTAGAGCATTTTAAAGTGTTTTAAACTGAAAAAGGGGCCTATATAAGAAAAAAGTCATCTAAGACCCCATTTTCATAACCCTTCAGGGTCTTGAAAGACTTTTTTCTTGCATAGACCCCGCACAGGCATCCAACCAAATCAAAAGTGACGACATACCCAAAGTTCAGAAAGAACCGAAATTTTGAGATGAAATAGTTGAAGGCTGAACTGTAATTACAAAAAAGCATCATTTACTGCAGTATCTTAATCAGCAGCAATCCCAGCACAAACAAAATAATAGGCTTCACAATCTTGCTTCCCTTAGTCATAACCAGTCCGGCCCCCAGGTATCCTCCTGCCATGTTGCAGACAGCAGCCGCCAATCCCAGCGGAATCAGTACCTGCCCATTGATAAGGAAAATCACAAGAGATGTGATATTTGTGGTCAGGTTGATGACTTTTGCCTGTGCGTTGGCAGTCTGTATGCTCATGCGTGCCAGAACAGTGAACGCTATGATCAGGAAGGTTCCGGTTCCGGGACCGTAAAATCCATCATAGATGCCAATAGTAAATGCAGCACCGATGGCTGTCAGAACGGTGCGCCGGTTCAGGTGAACGGTGTCATCTTCTGCATCGTGAAATAACTTCTTATTTAGTACAATCAGTGCGGACACCGGCAAAATAATGAACAGAATGTAACGCATGATTTTTTCGTCTGTTGCCATAGAAAGATGGGCTCCGATCGAGGAACCCATCACAGCCGCCAGAACGGACGGAACTGCCAGGCGGAAGTTTACAAGCCGGTTACGGATAAAACGTGCCGTTGCCAGTGTAGTTCCGCAGGCAGAAGAAAGTTTGTTGGTGGCGATTGCCTGATGGACCGGAAGTCCGGAAATCAGGTACGCAGGAAGTGAAATCAGCCCGCCGCCTCCGCCAATGGCATCCACCAGTCCGGCAAGAAAAAGAAAGGGGCAGACAATCAGGAATGTTTGCGGAGTAAGTGTCATAAATTACCTCGCATTACAGTCCCAGAATATTTTCGCCGATTTTTACCACATCTCCGGCACCCATGGTAATCACCAGGTCGCCTTTTTCACAGTTTGTCAGCAGATAATTTTCAATTTCATCAAATGTCGGGAAGTATTCACACGGTGTTCCCAGCTCCTGAATACGCTCCTGCAGATCTTTTGAGGAAATACCAATCGTATTTTTTTCACGGGCAGCGTAAATATCAGCAAGTACCACATGGTCAGCCAGAGTCAGGGCTTCGGCAAATTCCGGCAGCAAAGCCTTGGTACGTGTGTAGGTATGAGGCTGGAAGACGCACCAGGTGTTCTTGTGAGGATAATTTTTTGCAGAGGTTAAGGTTGCTTTAATCTCTGTGGGATGATGCGCATAATCATCAATAATGGTAACTCCACCGACTTCGCCTTTTAACTGGAAGCGGCGGTCTGTACCGGTAAAGTTCTGAAGACCTTTCTGGAGAGTCTCATGATCAATATGAAGCAGATCAGCCAGAGCAATAACAGAAAGGGCATTTGACACATTATGGATGCCCGGTACCTTTAGGCTGAATGTTCCAACGGCTTCTCCCCGGTGCATACAGGTAAAAGTTGGATGTCCCAGTTCATCGTATGTAATATCGGAAGCTGTATAGTCTGCATCATGTTCCAGTCCGTAAGTGATGACACTGCAGGGCAGGTCACGGATAATATCCTCATAATGAGGGGTATCGCTGTTGATAATCAGTGTACCATCTGCCGGCAGTTTTTCTGCGAACAGGCGGAAAGAACGGCGGATGTCGTCAATATCTTTAAAGAAATCCAGATGATCCGCATCTACATTCAGAATAATACTGATCTTAGGGAAGAAACTTAAAAAGCTGTTGGTATACTCGCAGGCCTCTGTGATAAATGTTTCAGAATGACCTACACGCAGGTTACCTCCGATGGCAGGCAGAATACCGCCCACAGAAATCGTAGGATCGAAACCACCCTCCAGAAGTACATGAGAGGCCATGGAAGTTGTCGTGGTCTTACCGTGAGTTCCTGATACGGCAATAGGAGTCTGATAATTGGTCATGATCTGACCCAGAAGGTCTGCACGGGTCATCATGGGGATTCCCTTTTCCTGTGCACAGGCATATTCCGGATTGTCAGGATGAATAGCTGCGGTATAGACAACCAGATCAATACCGTCAATAATATTGGAAGCACGCTGACCGTAGAAAATTTCTGCTCCCAGAGAAGACAGGTGGTCTGTCAGTGCACTTTCCTTTGCATCGGAACCTGAAATGGTAAAACCTTCCTGCAGAAGAATCTCTGCCAGACCGCTCATACTGATTCCGCCAATACCTATAAAATGAATATGAATGGGTTTATCAAAATTAATGGTATACATAAAACATTCTCCTTCGAAATTAATGGATATGTAAATATTCCGTGAAGGCAAATGAAATGCCGACACTATTATCATTATATGCTTAATCGGCAAAAATGAAAATGCAAAAATGAAAAGTTGTATAAATGTCATAAAAACGGGAAATAAATCGATAAAAATATGTAAAAGATGTTCACTAATTGTGAAAGGTGTGATATAATTTTTCATTATATATGACAAGAGGTGATTGCATGATTAAGAAAGAGATGATTGCAATGCTGCTGGCCGGCGGACAGGGAAGCCGTCTTGGCGTTCTGACTGAAAGCGTAGCGAAGCCTGCAGTATCGTTTGGAGGTAAATATCGTATCATAGATTTCCCGTTGAGTAACTGTATTAACTCCGGGATTGATACGGTGGGAGTTCTGACCCAGTATCAGCCGCTGCGGCTGAATACACATATCGGAATCGGTATTCCGTGGGATCTGGACCGTAATGTTGGTGGTGTGACTGTTCTTCCCCCCTATGAAAAGAGCAGCAACAGTGACTGGTACACAGGAACAGCCAATGCAATATTCCAGAATCTGGCATACATGGAGACATATAACCCGGATTATGTGCTGATCCTTTCCGGTGATCATATTTATAAGATGGATTATGAAGTTATGCTGGATTTCCATAAGGCAAATAAGGCTGATGTGACAATTGCCTGTATGCCGGTGCCGATTGAGGAGGCAAGCCGTTTTGGTGTCATGATCACCGATGGCAATGGAAAAATTACAGAATTTGAAGAGAAGCCGGAGCATCCGAGAAGCAACCTGGCATCTATGGGTATTTATATTTTCTCATGGCCCGTACTGAAGGAGTCTCTGCTGGCACTGAAAGACCAGCCAAACTGCGACTTTGGAAAACATATCCTTCCATATTGCAGGGATAATGGAAAGAGACTGTTTGCTTACGAATTTAACGGCTACTGGAAAGATGTAGGAACATTAGGATCTTATTGGGAAGCCAATATGGAATTGATTGATATTATTCCGGAATTTAATCTGTACGAAGAATTCTGGAAGATTTATACCAAAGGCGATATTATCCGCCCACAGTATATTTCGGCAGATGCCGTTATAGAACGAAGTATCATCAGTGAGGGTGCCGAGATTTATGGTGAAGTACATAATTCTGTCATCGGTGCAGGAGTAACGATAAAAGAAGGTACCGTGGTACGCGATTCGATTATCATGAAAGAAACGGTGATCGGAAGCGGATGTACGATTGACAGGTCAATTATTGCAGAGAATGTTACCGTTGGTGACAATGTAGTACTTGGTGTGGGTGAGGAAGCACCGAATGTACTGAAACCTGCAGTGTATGGATTTGGACTTGTGACAGTCGGTGAGAATGCAGTGATTCCGTCCAATGTAAAGATTGGAAAGAATACAGCCATCAGCGGTGTGACTACAGCGGAAGATTATCCGAATGGGGAACTCGCCAGCGGCGGAGCAATTGTAAAAAAGGACGGTGAATGAATATGAGAGCATTGGGAATTATTTTGGCCGGCGGCAATAACCACAGAATGAGAGAATTATCACATAAGAGAGCAATTGCAGCCATGCCGGTTGCCGGAAGTTACAGAAGTATTGATTTTGCACTCAGCAATATGTCAAACTCTCATATTTCAAAGGTGGCAGTACTGACACAGTATAATGCAAGATCTCTGAATGAACATCTGAGTTCCTCCAAGTGGTGGGATTTCGGAAGAAAACAGGGTGGTCTGTTTGTATTTACACCGACCATTACACCGAATAACAGTTTCTGGTATCAGGGCACAGCAGACGCGATCTATCAGAATCTGGACTTTTTGAAAAAAAGCCATGAACCGTATGTTGTGATTGCATCCGGTGATGGTATCTATAAACTGGATTATAATAAGGTATTGGAATACCATATTGCAAAGCGTGCAGATGTTACGATTGTCTGTAAAGATATGCCGGTCAGCGAAGATGTGACACGTTTTGGTGTACTGAAGCTGAATGACGACGGCCGGGTAGAGGAATTTGAAGAGAAACCGATGGTTTCCAGTTATCGTACCGTATCTACAGGTATTTATGTGATTCGCCGCCGCCAGCTGATTGAGATGATTGAACGGTGTGCAATGGAAGACCGCCATGACTTTGTAAAAGATATTCTGATTCGTTATAAGAATCTGAAACGCATCTATGGATACAAGATTGATACGTACTGGAATAATATTTCCACCGTGGAATCTTATTATCAGACAAATATGGACTTCCTGAAACCGGAAGTCAGAGATTATTTCTTCCATCAGTATCCGTCGATTCAGTCAAAGATTGATGACCTGCCGCCCGCTAAGTACAATCCGGGAAGTCAGGTAAAGAACAGCCTGGTAGCCAGTGGCTGTATCATCAACGGACAGGTGGAGAATTCTATTCTGTTTAAAAAAGTATATGTAGGAAATAACTGTGTGATTAAGAATTCCATCATACTGAATGATGTATATCTGGGCGATAACACGCATATTGAAAACTGTATTGTGGAGAGCCGTGATACGATTCGTGCCAACTCCTGTTATTGCGGGGAAAATGCAATCAAAGTAGTTGTGGAAAAAAATGAACGCTATTCACTTTAGAATGCAGGGCCATGCAGCAGGATAAAGGAAGGATTTATGAAAGGAATGCAGGTATGAACATAACAGATGTAAGGGTACGAAAAGTAGCGAAAGAAGGTAAGATGAAGGCAGTCGTTTCCATTACGATTGATGAGGAATTTGTAGTACATGATATTAAAGTGATTGAGGGGGAGAAAGGTCTCTTTATCGCCATGCCCAGCAGAAAAGCGACGGACGGCGAATACCGGGATATCGCTCATCCTATCAATTCCAACACCAGAGAGCGTATACAGAAGCTTATTCTGGAAAAGTATGAAGAGGTAATGGCAGCGGAAGACGACGTTGAAGAAGAAGCGTAACCAATTGTCATATATGGGGTAACGTGGAAAAGGCGGTGACTGGGGGGTCACCGCCTTTTTTATCTTATAGGAAAGTCTTCCGACTTTCCTATAAGATAAAAACCTCCGGGTGGATGCACACGATGCGCAGAGGAAGGCTGCTAAAGCAGCCGCGCATCGGCGAACAAAGTGGGCAAGCCCACTTTGTTCTATGTTCTTCCTTGTGCCTGCAGTGTGATTATGGTATTATAGTTCGAAGAAAATTTTAGAGTTTTGAACGATACAGGAGGTTATCATGAGACAGGATTTGCCGGAAGCATTTGAAAAGCGAATGAAAGATATGCTGGGTGAGGAGTATGATTCTTATCTGGACAGTTACCAGCAGGAGCGCCAGTTCGGACTGAGGGTGAATCCTCTGAAAATTACCGGTGAGGAACTGAAAGAATTGTCAGGATTTCATCTGCGGAAGATTCCCTGGACGCAGAATGGTTATTTTTATGAAGAGGAGGATATGCCGGCGCGTCGTCCTTATTATGCGGCAGGTATGTATTATCTGCAGGAACCCAGCGCTATGACACCTGCATCCCGTCTGCATGTGGAACCGGGAGAGCGTGTACTGGATCTGTGTGCAGCACCGGGAGGAAAGGCTACTGCATTGGGAGCAGCTCTTCGGGGCAAAGGAGTTCTGGTAGCCAATGATGTCAGCAATTCCCGTGCCAAAGCACTGCTGAAAAATCTGGAACTTTTTGGCATTTCAAATGCTTTTGTGACTAATGAGATTCCCGGCAATCTGGCGGACAGATTTGAAGGATTTTTTGATAAGGTACTGGTGGATGCCCCCTGTTCCGGAGAGGGAATGTTCCGGAAAGACCCGGCGGTGATTAAAACCTGGGATGAGGAGAGACCGGAGTATTTTGCAAAATTGCAGAGAGATATTCTGAAAAATGCTGTTTGTATGCTTCGGCCGGGAGGACAGCTGCTGTACTCTACCTGTACTTTTGCTCCTGTGGAGAATGAAGGAAGTATTTCCTGGCTGCTGGAGAACTTTCCTGAGATGGATGTGCTGGAAATAGAACCTTATGAAGGCTTTGCACCCGGGCATTCGGAATGGGGAAATGGTGATGAACGCCTGAAACGATGCGTGAGAATCTGGCCTCATAAAATGAAAGGAGAAGGACATTTTCTTGCACTTTTGAAGAAGTCTGAAACCGCCATGGAAGCTGTGGTGCGGATCGGCAAGACACAGCGTCCGGACAAGAAGACCCGACAAGTGGTGGATGCTTTTTTTGAGGATTGTAAGTGGAAACCGGACTGGGAGCGTATAGAAGTTCGCGGAGAGAAAGTGTATATGATTCCGGAACTGCCGGAAAAACTGCAGGGGATTCATTTTCTGAGAAATGGACTGTACATGGGAGATTTAAAAAAAGACAGGTTTGAGCCTTCCCAGCAGCTTGCCATGACGCTGAAGGGAAATGATTATGCTGGAGTCCTTTCCTTGAAACCTGAGGATGTCAGAGTAGAAAAATATCTGCATGGAGAGACTCTGCTGGTGGGTGCCGGTGAATCAACCATCACAAAAGGCTGGATTCTGGTATGTGTAGATGGATTTCCTCTGGGGTGGGGGAAACTGGTGAATGGCGTACTTAAGAACAAATATGCAAGCGGATGGAGAAAATAATAAAGTTTTTGTTGTTTACAACGACAAAAAGTTACATAAGTATTACAAGGTATTAAAAAAAGCTTCACAATCATCATTGTCTGTGGTATACTATTGTTTAGTTGATAAACTGAAAGGGATTGGATATGAAAAGAGGGATGATAGCAGGAGTACTTCTTTCTGCGATTTTGACTGTGGGAACCGTTGTTTCTGCATATGGAACGACAACGCAGGAGAAGATATCGGATGCAAAGGCGCAGCAGCAGCAGAATCAGACAAGCCTGCAGGCTGCTCAGCAGAAAATTGATGAGCTGGAGTCCAAAAAAGGGGAATCCGAAAGTTATTTGCAGGAATTGAACAGTCAGTTAGAAGAACTAAGGAATAATCTGGAAAAGCTTCAGAAGGATTATGATGTTAAGCAAGGAGAACTGAATCGTCTGCAGGCTGAACTGGAGCAGGCCAGAGTTGATGAACAGGAACAGTATGAAGCGATGAAGATTCGTATTCAGTATATGTACGAGAATTCAGACAGTGATTATTTTAATCTGTTGTTTTCTTCCAGAAGTTTTTCTGATTTTCTGAACCAGGCGGAGAATATTTCCAGAATGGCACAGTATGACAGAGAAATGCTTAATACATATCGGGAAACGAAAGAAGCCATTGAAGTGAAAGAGCAGGAAGTAGCAGCAGAAAAAGATGCGATCGCAGTACTTCAGCAGGAGAGTGCACAGCAGCAGGAAGTCGTGGAAGAACTGGTGCAGGCAACTTATCTTCAGATACGTGAATATCAGCAGGATATTCAGAGTCAGGAGTCAAAAGAAAGTGCCCTGCTGCAGCAGATTAGTCAGCAGGAAGAAAAAATCAATGCACTTTTGAAACAGGCAAAGGATGAAGAGGCGGCAGCTCGTCTGGCGGCTCAGAAGGCTGCAGAGGAAGCAGCCAGAAAAGCTGCAGAGAAGAAAGCCGCAGAGCAGGCTGCCAGGGAAGCAGCAGCGAAAGCAGCTGCAGAAAAAGAAGCACAGAATAATAAACAGAATACATCGAATAAGTCACAGAATTCTTCTTCACAGAGTGGAAGCAGTAAGCCAGGTACAGATAAAGAAGAATCTTTGATTGATACTTCTCAGGGAACTTATCTGGGAAGATTTAAGCTGACAGCTTACTGTACCTGTTCCATTTGCTGTGGAAAATGGGCAGGCGGTGGAACAGCCAGTGGTGCAGCCCCCACACCTGGACGTACGGTAGCGATGGCAGGCGTTCCTTTTGGAACAAAATTATCTATCAACGGTCATATTTATGTAGTTGAAGACAGAGGAACTGCTTATGGACATGTGGATATTTTAATGGCGAGCCACGAAGCGGCATTACAGTTTGGAGCGAAATACGCAGATGTATATCAGGTAGAATAGAATAACAGACAGAATGAAGTGTGTAAGTAACATCATGCATGAGATACTTACACACTTTTTAAGATTGCAAATATTGTCTAATAATAAACGAGGCATTTTGTGGGAATAACAAAAATATTCCTTTAAAAACCACAAATATATGTTGCTTTTTAGATGTTCTTGGTCAGTTAAAAAAGTTTAATAAAAATGGTTGTTATTTTTTTGTCAATATGCTATGATGTTCCCAGATGAAATCGAGCTACGAAGTAGTAGTGATTTCATAATTTTTTAGCTCACATTGTTAAAAATATAACAAAAAAGGAGAAGAGCACTATGAGCAGTAAGATTACCATCATCGGAGCGGGCAGTGTAGGTGCAACCATTGCGTACACGCTCTCAAGCCAGGATATCGCATCAGAGATCGTTCTGATTGATATCAACAAAGAAAAAGTAGAAGGCGAAGTTATGGATATCGAGCAGGGAACTTGTTTCCGTGATCCGATTTCTATCATTGCAGGTGATTATGAAGATGCTAAAGGTTCAGATATCGTAATCATTACCTCCGGCATCGCCCGTAAGCCAGGTCAGACAAGAATCGAACTGACCCAGACCAATGTAAATATTCTGAAAAGTATTACTCCTGAGATCGTAAAAGCGGCTCCCGATGCCCTTTACATAATCGTAAGTAATCCGGTAGATATTATGACTTATGTATTTACCAAGATTTCCGGTATCCCCGAGAATCAGATTATTGGATCCGGAACAATTCTGGATACAGCCAGACTGAAATGTGGTCTTTCCGAACATTTCAAGGTTGCACAGAAAAATATTCATGCTTATGTATTCGGTGAACATGGCGATACTTCTTTTATTCCCTGGTCAGGTGCTTATATTTCAGGTGTGAGCGTGGATGAGTTTTATGATCTGATGCAGACTTTGGGCAAGGATGTGGACAAACTGGATAAAGAAGGCATGTTGACTTATGTACAGAAGTCCGGCGGTAAAATCATTGCCAACAAAGGAGCTACTTTCTATGCAGTTGCTACAGCAGTCTGTCAGCTGTGTGCAAGGGTTCTGGCTTCTTCTGATTCCATTGCGACTGTTTCTTCCATGATGCATGGAGAGTATGGGATTGAGGATGTATGCTTAAGTACTTTGACTCTGGTGGGACCGAATGGTATTCAGGGAAAAGTACCGATGCGTATGAATAAGGCGGAGATTGAGAAACTGCAGGCCAGTGCCAATGCACTGAAAGCGGTTATTGCTCAGATTGAACTGTAAGATACAGGTGTTGATAAAGAAAGGAAACAGGAACTATGAAGTACAGCTATTATCCGGGGTGTACCCTGAGAACAAAGGCGAAAGATCTGGATGCTTATGCCAGAGTTTCCGCCAGGGCACTGGGATTTGAACTGGAAGAAATAGAAAACTGGCAGTGCTGCGGCGGAGTTTATCCGCTGGGCACTGACGAGATTGCTACAAAACTTTCTTCCGTCCGTGCTCTCAATGAGGCCAAGGAAAAGGGCCAGGATCTGGTAACTCTCTGTTCAGCATGTCATCATGTAATCAAACGTGTCAATGACGATATGAAGAATGTGGAGGATATCCGTACCAGAGCCAACAATTATATGCAGCTTGAAGAACCCTATGCAGGTGAAACTACTGTGCTCCATTATCTGGAAGTGCTCCGTGACCGCATAGGTTTTGACACGTTAAAGGAGAAGGTAGTAAATCCGCTGAAGGGCAAAAAAATCGGTGCCTATTACGGATGTCTGCTGCTTCGTCCGGGTAAAATTCTGGAATTTGACAATCCGGAAAATCCGACAATTATTGAAGATTTTATTCGTGCCATCGGTGCTGAGCCGGTGATTTATCCGTACCGGAATGAATGCTGCGGCGGCTACATATCTCTGAAAGAAAAAGATATGTCCAGAAACATGTGTGACAACATTATGGACAGTGCAGCAGGATTTGGTGCAGAAATGCTGATCACCGCCTGTCCGCTGTGTCTATACAACCTGAATAAGAGCGGAAACGGAAAACTTCCGGTATATTATTTTACCGAACTTCTGGCAGAAGCTCTGGGTGTGAAAGAGGAGGTGGCAAAATAATGAATACCGCAAAAAGTCAGGCCGAGAGGATTAAGGAAATCAGCGGTGTCAATCCGCTGAAATGCATGAAGTGCGGAAAATGTTCTGCCTCCTGTCCTTCTTTTAATGAGATGGACATCAAACCACATCAGTTTGTATCTTATGTAGTAAATGAAGATATAGAATCTCTGGTGAATTCCAGATCCCTCTGGAAATGCCTCTCCTGCTTTGCCTGTGTAGAGCGCTGCCCGAGAGATGTAAAACCGGGAAAACTGATTGATGCCGCAAGACAGCTTGTGGTTCGTCAGAAAGATCAGAATTATCTGTCACCGGATGAGATTCCGGAACTGCTGGATCCGGAACTTCCTCAGCAGTTGTTAGTCAGTGCATTCAGAAGATACAGGAGGTGAGTTAAGTGCAGAGAATAGGAGTATTTGTCTGCCACTGCGGAAGTAATATCGCAGCGACTGTAGACGTTAAGAAAGTAGCAGAAATGGCTATGATGGAGCCGGGTGTTGTTCATGCGGAAGATTACCAGTATATGTGTTCCGAAGCAGGACAGGCCCTGATTGCCAAAGCAATTAAAGAAAAAAATCTGACAGGACTGGTTGTATGTTCTTGCTCCCCGCGTATGCACGAAACCACATTCCGTAAAGCGGCAGAGCGGGCCGGACTGAATCCATACATGGTGGAAATTGCAAACATTCGTGAGCATGTTTCATGGATCCACAAGGATATGGAAGAAGCCACCAAAAAGGCAGTGATCCTGATGCGTGCGGCGGTGGCAAAAGTAAATCTGAATACACCGCTGATGCCGGGCGAGAGCCGTGTAACCAAACGTGCTCTGGTAATCGGGGGCGGTATTGCCGGTATTCAGACTGCGCTGGATATCGCAGATGCAGGTTATGAAGTAGATATTGTGGAAAAAACTCCAAGTATCGGCGGAAGAATGTCACAGCTTGATAAGACATTCCCTACCCTGGACTGTTCTGCATGTATTCTGACACCGAAGATGGTGGAAGCGGCAGCACATGAAAAGATTAAGATTTATACATACAGTGAAGTGGAAAAAGTTTCCGGATTTGTCGGTGACTTTACTGTAGATATTCGTAAAAAAGCCAGAAGCGTGGATATGGACAAATGTACCGGATGTGGTGTATGTCAGGAAAAATGTCCGTCCAAAAAAACTCCAAGCGAATTTAACCGTGGACTGAACAACAGAAGTGCGATTTACACTCCATTTGCCCAGGCAATCCCGAATGTACCGGTGATCGACCGTGAGGCATGTATTAAGTTTAAAACCGGAAAATGTGGTGTATGTTCTAAAGTATGTCAGGCAGGAGCCATTGACTATGATCAGAAAGATGAGATTGTAACTGAGAAGTATGGTGCTATTGTAGTTGCTACCGGATTTGATACCATCAAACTGGATAACTACGATGAGTATGCCTACAGCCAGAGCAAGGATGTTATCACATCTCTGGAACTGGAACGTGTGATGAATGCCGCAGGACCTACCAAAGGACATCTGGAACGTCTTTCCGACGGAAAAGCTCCGAAGGAAATGGTATTTATCCAGTGTGTGGGAAGCCGCTGCTCTGATGACAGAGGAAAGAGTTACTGCTCCAAGATCTGCTGTATGTACACAGCAAAGCATGCAATGCTGATTCGTGATAAATATCCGGATGTTAATGTGACAGTATTCTATATCGATGTTCGTACTCCTGGTAAGAACTTTGATGAGTTCTACAGAAGAGCTGTAGAGCAGTATGGTGTGAATTATATCAAAGGTCAGGTAGGAAAAGTCATTCCACAGCCGGATGGAAAGCTTCTGGTTCAGGGTGTTGACCTGCTGGACAACAAGCAGATTCTGAAAGAGGCAGACATGGTTGTTCTGGCAACCGCCATTGAGCCAAATCCGGATGTACGTAAGATTGCCACTATGCTGACTGCAAGTATTGATACTAACAATTTCCTTACCGAAGCCCATGCAAAACTTCGTCCGGTGGAATCTCCTACTGCAGGTATTTTCCTGTCAGGTGTCTGCCAGGGACCAAAGGATATTCCGGAGACCGTAGCACAGGCCGGCGCTGCCGCTGTGAAAGCCATCGGACTTCTTGCAAAAGACAAACTGATGACCAACCCATGTACCGCTCAGCCGGATGAACTGCTGTGTAACGGATGTTCCACCTGTGCCAATGTTTGTCCTTACGGAGCGATTACCTATGAAGATAAACAGGTAAATGACCACGGTATCCGTGAGGTGCGCCGTCTGGCTCAGGTAAACAGTGCACTGTGCCAGGGCTGCGGAGCATGTACCGTTGCCTGCCCGTCCGGAGCGATGGACCTGCAGGGATTCTCCAACAGACAGATTATCGCGGAGGTAGATGCAATATGTCGATAGAAGCAAAAGAAGAATTCAGACCTAAAATCGTAGCATTCTGCTGTAACTGGTGCAGTTATGCAGGCGCTGACCTGGCCGGCAGCAGCCGTCTGACCTATCCGGCTGATGTAAAGATCATCCGTGTTCCCTGCTCCTGCCGTGTGAACCCCATGTTCATCCTCCGTGCATTTGAAAAAGGTGCAGACGGTGTGATCATGTGTGGATGCCATCCGGGAGACTGCCATTACAGCACCGGAAATTATTATGCAAGAAGACGTATGACACTGCTGTTCTCCATGCTGGATTATATCGGTGTGGAAAATGGACGTACCCGTGTAGAATGGGTATCTGCTGCTGAGGGTGTGAAATTCTCCCAGACTATGAACGAGTTTGTAGAGAAGATTTACTCCCTGGGCAAGAATGTAAGACTGGAGGATTTGAGATGCAGGAATTAATTACTCGTGCAAAAGAACTGCTGGCAGACGGAACCGTAGCCCGGGTTCTTGGCTGGAAAGCCGGAGACCTGCCATATAATCCGGAACCGGCTTATTTTGAGACAGAAGAATCTCTGAAAGACTTCGTATACAATGGATTCTGCGGAGCCAATCTGAGTAAATATATGATCGAAGCTTCCAAACTGGAAGGAAAAACACTGGTTTGCCTGAAACCATGTGATACTTACAGCTTCCAGCAGCTGATGAAAGAGCACCGGGTAGACAGAGAAAAAGCTTACATTATCGGTGTGGGATGTAAAGGAAAGCTGGATATTGAAAAAATCAGAAAACAGGGGATCAAAGGAATTGAGAGCATCAGCGGTGCAGAGCTGACAGATGCAGCTGATACACTGACCGTTCAGACCATTTACGGAGAAAAAACATGTGCTTACAGCGATGCCATGTTGGAACGCTGCCATGTCTGCAAGGGCAAAGAGCATATGATTTACGATGAACTGATCGGTGAATCCAAAGATACGAAAGATGCAGATCGTTTTGCAGAAGTAGAACGGATTGAGGCTATGAAGCCTGAAGAAAAATTTGCTTATTTCCAGAGTGAACTGAGTAAATGTATCCGCTGCAATGCCTGCAGAAATGTCTGTCCTGCCTGCAGCTGCCGCAAATGTGTTTTCGACAGCAACAAATTTGACAGTTCTCAGAAAGCAAATGCCGATTCCTTTGAGGAAAAAATGTTCCATATTATCCGTGCCTTCCATGTGGCCGGAAGATGTACTGACTGTGGCGAGTGCAGCCGTGTATGTCCGCAGGGAATTCCGCTGCACCTGTTCAACCGTAAGTTCATCAAAGATATCAATGAGTTTTACGGTGAGTATCAGGCCGGAGAAAATCTGGAAGAAAAAGCACCGCTTACCAATTTCACCTTTGGTGATGTGGAACCGAGTATCGTAGGAAAGAGGGGATAATGTATGTATAAGATCGCAAAAGAAAATCTGTCCGCATTATTCCGGATGATTGCGGAAAATCAGGAATTATATCTTCCGGTAAAAACCGCCGGTCAGACCAATTTTAAAGTCTGGAACGAAGATGCGGAGGTTGACCTGGATACACTGAAAACTGTAAAATCCCCGAAAGATGCATTTTTCCCGCAGAGTGAGAACCTTTACAGTGTGAAAAAAGAAGGTAAAAAGCTTCATGTAGAACCGGAAGCACTGAAAAATCAGGATTTTGTTGTATTCGGAATGAAAGCCTGTGATGTACAGGCAGTACAGGTACTGGACAATGTATTTCTTACAAATCCGGTAGATACCTTCTATGCAGCAAGAAGAAAACACGGAACCATCGTGGCAATGGCCTGCCATGAGCCGGAAGAATCCTGCTTCTGTAAAGTATTCGGCATTGATTGTGCAGAACCGAAGGCAGATGTTGCTGTCTGGATGGCAGGGAATGAAATGTACTGGAAATCACTGACAGAGAAGGGTGAGACTCTGACAGCAGCAGTGAAAGATCTTCTGATGGAAGCTGACAGTGAGGATGAGGCAAAAGTGGAAGCAGAAAAAACTGCTGTCCGCACGATTGTGGAAAAACTTCCTTACAGCAATCTGTCTCTGGAGGGATGGAACGGTGATGCTCTGACAGAAAAGTTCAACTCTCCGATATGGGAAGAATTGTACAAGCCATGTCTGGCCTGCGGAACCTGTACCTTTGTATGTCCTACCTGCCAGTGCTACGATATCAAAGACTATGATACCGGACACGGTGTGCAGCGTTATCGCTGCTGGGATTCCTGCATGTACTCTGACTTCACCATGATGGCTCACGGCAATAACCGTACCAGCCAGATGCAGAGATTCCGTCAGAGATTCATGCATAAGCTGGTATATTATCCCGCAAACAACAATGGAATGTATTCCTGCGTAGGCTGCGGCCGTTGCGTGGAGAAATGTCCGGCATCCTTAAATATTGTAAAAGTTATTAAGTCCTTTCAAAAACAGGGAGGTGAAAACTAATGTGCGAATGTACCTGTCATGAAAATTATACACTGGATACTCTGATTCCAAAAGTTGGAGTCATTACCGATATCCGTCAGGAAACACCTGATGTAAAAACATTCCGTGTCAATGCACCGGAAGGCGGAAAATTATTTGAACATATGCCGGGACAGTGTGCCATGGTCTGTGCACCTGGAATCAGTGAGGGTATGTTCTCCATTACTTCCTCACCGACCAACAAAGAATATCAGGAATTCAGTATCAAAAAATGCGGTATGCTTACCGATTATCTGCACAGCCTGGAAGTGGGTGATGAGATCACAGTTCGCGGACCGTACGGAAATTATTTCCCGGTGGAGACAGAATTGAAAGGTAAAAACCTGCTGTTTATCGCCGGAGGTATTGGTCTGGCACCACTTCGTTCCGTCATCAACTATGTACTGGACAATCGTGAAAACTACGGTACTGTAGATATTGTTTACGGTTCCCGTTCCGCAGACGATCTGGTCCAGCTGAAAGAAATCCAGGAAGTCTGGATGAAGACAGAAGGTGTGAACGTATACCTGACCATTGACCGGGAACAGGAAGGCTGGGATGGTCATGTGGGATTCGTACCTAACTACGTAAAAGAACTTGGTTTCGACACCGACAAGACAGCACTTGTCTGCGGACCGCCAATCATGATTAAGTTTGTACTTGCCGGACTCCAGGAACTGGGCTTCACCAGAGAACAGGTATATACCACCCTGGAACTTCGCATGAAATGCGGTGTCGGCAAATGCGGTCGCTGCAACATCGGTTCCAAATACGTCTGCAAAGACGGACCTGTGTTCCGTTTTGACGAAATCGACGAACTGCCCAACGAGTACTAAAATATGTCCCGGGGATTTTTACATTCTCTCCGGGAAAATGTAAAAATCCCCGGGGTAAAAAAAGAGAAAGGACTGCCAATTATGGAAAATATGGTTAATGTATATTTTTTTGGTAAGAAGTATAGTGTTCCTGCAGATCTGACTATCATGACTGCGATGGAATATGCGGGTTATACACTGAAAAGAGGCTGTGGATGCCGTCATGGATTCTGCGGAGCCTGTGCTACGATTTACAGAATCAAAGGACAGAATGAATTGAAAACCTGCCTTGCCTGTCAGACACAGGTACAGGAGGGAATGTATGTGGCAAGTATTCCATTCTTCCCTACCGATAAGAGAACGTATGATATCAATGAGATTAAACCGAATCAGCAGATTATGATGGAACTGTATCCGGAAATCTATAGCTGTATCGGATGTAATGCATGTACAAAGGCATGTACCCAGAATCTGAATGTTATGCAGTATATCGCATACGCTCAGAGAGGTGAATTCGAGAAATGTGCAGAAGAATCCTTTGACTGCGTAGGCTGCGGATGCTGTTCCGTAAGATGTCCGGCAGGTATTTCTCATCCGATGGTTGGTCTTCTGGCAAGACGTCTCACCGGAAAATATATCGCACCGGAAGCAAAACATCTCACAAACAGAGTAGAAGAGATTAACAAAGGTGCGTATGATGAACTCATTGAGCAGATCATGCAGAAACCGATTCAGGAGATGCAGGAACTTTACAACAACAGAGAGATTGAGAAATAAGGAGGGCGTGAAATATGTATGCACCATATCCAGAAAATATGATGGAATCTGTCAAAAAGGTAGAAGCTACAAGAGCAGAACGTATGGCAACAGAACCCAGACGTCTGACAGCCGATGAAAAAGATGCTCTCCTGAAAGAGTTCCATCCAGATTATAACCCAGATGCGTTTGCAGAGATTAAAGTTGGACCAAACAAAGGTCAGAAGGCTCCGCTTGAACTGACTGAAATGCTTCATTCTACAAGCCGTCTGATGAACGAAAATATTGATCTTACGAAAGTAGATTATGATGTTGATGTACTGGTAATCGGAGGTGGCGGAGCTGGTTCTTCCTGTGCGATCGAGGCTCACAATGCAGGTGCTAATGTTATGATCGTTACCAAGCTTCGTATCGGTGATGCAAATACAATGATGGCTGAAGGTGGTATTCAGGCAGCAGACAAAGAAAATGATTCACCGGTACAGCATTATCTGGACTGCTTTGGCGGCGGACACTTTGCTGCAAAACCGGAACTTGTAAAAAGACTTGTTATGGAAGCTCCGGATGCAATCAAATGGCTCAATGAACTTGGCGTTGAGTTTGATAAAGAAGAAGACGGAAGAATGGTAACCACACATGGCGGTGGTACATCAAGAAAGAGAATGCATGCTGCAAAAGACTATTCCGGAGCAGAAATCATGCGTACCGTAAGAGATGAAGTTTTGAATCTCGGTATCCCGGTAGTTGAATTTACTTCAGCTGTTGAACTTCTGAAAGATGAAAAAGGACAGGTTGCCGGTGCTGTTCTCCTTAATATGGAAACAGGAGACTATTCTGTTGCAAGAGCGAAGACAGTAGTTATTGCAACAGGTGGTGCAGGAAGAATGCACTATCAGGGATTCCCCACATCCAACCATTACGGCGCAACTGCCGATGGATTAGTACTGGGATACAGAGCGGGTGCTTCCCTGCTTTATCAGGATTCTATCCAGTATCATCCGACAGGAGCAGTATATCCATCCCAGATTCTTGGTGCATTGGTAACAGAAAAAGTTCGTTCTGTCGGTGCTCAGCTGGTAAATGCGAACGGAGAAGCTTACATTCATCCGCTGGAAACCCGTGATGTAAATGCGTCCGGTGTTATCCGTGAGTGTAGAGAAGGCCGCGGTGTAGAAGTTCCTGGAGGAGCACAGGGGGTATGGCTTGATACCCCAATGATTGAAATTCTTGGCGGAGAAGGAACGATCGAAAAGAGAATTCCGGCTATGTTCCGTATGTACATGAACTATGGCATTGATATGAGAAAGGTTCCGATTTTGATCTACCCGACACTTCACTATCAGAATGGTGGTCTTGAGATTGATGGTGATGGATTTACAAAAGAAATTCCGAACCTTTTAGTTGCAGGAGAAGCTGCAGGTGGAATCCATGGAAGAAACAGACTGATGGGTAACTCTCTTCTTGATGTGATTGTATTTGGAAGAAATGCCGGTAAAAAAGCTGCTGCAAAGTGCAAAACCGTTGAACTTGGAGAGATGAATCTGAATCATATCCGTGCATATGCAGAGGAACTTAAGGATGCAGGTGTAGAGACCGGAAATGTTTCTCCACTGCTGCTGCCAAAATATGCCCGTCATGAGAGATAAGAGTTAAGAGAATTATGTAATGGAATTGTCAGAGGGACGCCCCGGTGTCAGCACTTCTTTGTCGGGACACGCTTTCGCTCAGAAAAGGCTGCAGCGGTACTAAGAGGCCATGTGGACAAATGCGGTCCGCCTGCCCTCTAAGGACCGGCGCCTTTTCGATGGTCCGGACAAAGAAGTGCTGACACCGGGGCTGTGCTCTGGTTTTTGCACATAATTTCTCTGGTGGAATGTACAAAATATAGTATATTTTGTAGTTTTATGGTAGAATGAGCCAAGGGATGGTTTTGTGTCTCATATCTTATTGTGGAGCAAGGAAAGGAGAATATTTTAGATGCGTGAGATAGAAGTGAGTCAGATCACGGATGTGGTGGAAAGACTGTGTATCGCAGCTAACGAACATCTTCCGGAAGATGTGAAGTGTGCGATCAGAAACTGCCGTGCATGTGAGGATGGTGAAATCGCAAAAGGTGTTCTGGATAATATTATTGAAAACTTTGAGATTGCGGATAAAGAATGCGTACCGATCTGTCAGGATACCGGTATGGCATGTGTATTCCTGGAAATTGGTCAGGATGTACATATGGTGGGCGGCAATTTGACGGATGCAGTCAATGAAGGTGTCCGTCGTGGTTATGACAAAGGATATCTGAGAAAATCCGTAGTCAAAGATCCGGTTCGCCGTGGTAATACCGGGGACAATACACCGGCAATGATTTATACAGAAATCGTTCCGGGTGAAAATATTAAAATTACTGTGGGACCAAAAGGTTTCGGAAGTGAAAATATGAGTGCGATCCGCATGTTCAAACCGTCTGCAGGTCTGCAGGGGATCAAAGATTTCATCATTGAGACAGTAGAGACAGCAGGTCCGAATCCTTGCCCTCCGATGGTAGTGGGTGTTGGTATCGGTGGAACGTTTGATAAAGCAGCACTGCTGGCAAAGAAAGCTCTGATGAGACCGATCGATTCTTCCAACCCGGATCCGTTCTATGCTGATCTGGAGAATGAAATGCTGGAGAAAATCAATCAGCTGGGTATCGGCCCCCAGGGCTTTGGCGGAAAGACCACAGCCATTGGTCTGAATATTGAAACATTACCGACTCATATTGCAGGTATGCCATGTGCAATTAACATTAACTGCCATGTGACCCGTCATAAAACGGAGGTGATTTAAATGGAAAAGCACATTACATTGCCGCTGACAGAAGAACTGGCAAAAACACTCCATGCAGGAGATACTGTATATCTGACCGGAACTATTTATACATCCCGTGATGCCGGTCATAAGAGAATGTGTGAGGCTTTGGCAAGAGGAGAAAAACTTCCTTTTGATCCCACAGATGCTACCATTTATTATGTAGGACCGACTCCTGCAAAACCGGGACAGGTGATTGGTTCCGCAGGACCAACTACTAGTGGACGTATGGATGCTTATGCACCGACCATGATGTCTGTAGGTGCAAGGGGAATGATCGGAAAGGGAGCCCGTCTTCCGGAAGTTATTGATGCCATGAAAAAATACAGTGGTGTTTACTTTGGTGCTATCGGCGGAGCCGGAGCTCTGCTGGCAAAATGTATTAAAAAGGCAGAACTGATCGCATACGAAGATCTTGGGGCAGAGGCTCTGAGAAAACTGTATGTGGAGGATATGCCGCTGGTTGTCATTATCGACAGCGAAGGAAACAACCTTTATGAAGAGGGAAGAGCTGCTTACCTGAAACAGCACAAATAATAACGGAAGATAAATGAGGAGTATTTATTATGGATATTGAAATGATCTGCAACCTTCTGGAAGCACTGATGATTCTGTGCTTCGGACTTTCCTGGCCGATTTCCATCCGCAAATCCTGGGTTTCCAGAACTGCAAAAGGAAAGAGCCTGTTCTTTGAAGTATTCATCTGGATTGGTTATGTATTCGGAATCATCAACAAATTCCTGCAGTACAATCAGAATCCGGAAAGAGGCTGGATTTTCATGCTGGCCTGGGCATTCTACTTCCTGAACATTACAGAAATCACCATCGACATGATTCTGTACTTCAGAAATGTAAAACTGGATAAAGAAGCCGGAAGATAATATAGGATGACTAGGGGGTGACTAGTATAACGAAAATTAAATAACTAGTATAACGAAAATTAAATAACTAGTCATAAAGTCAACTCTGTGTTATACTG
>JBJELU010000038.1:0-61676 GCA_051879355.1 Oliverpabstia sp. | reverse complement strand
AGAAACAGGTTTCTATCGTTCCGGTAGCTGAGTAATGCATATGTGCAGGCTTCAAATCAATCTGGTTTGGAGCCTGTTTTTTGTGAATAGTTTTGATTTGTCATTGAAATAATACAGGAGTATATATATGTTTGCAGACAGAGCGAAAATAATCATCCGTTCCGGAAAAGGCGGCGATGGTCATGTCAGTTTCCGGAGAGAACTTTATGTACCCAATGGCGGTCCGGATGGCGGAGACGGCGGTCGCGGCGGAGACGTAATATTTGAAGTGGATGAGGGATTGAACACCCTGAATGAATTCCGCCACAAAAGAAAATTCAGTGCCCAGAACGGTGAAGAGGGCGGAAAAAAGAGATGCCACGGCAAGGATGGGAAAGATATTGTCCTGAAGGTGCCGGAAGGTACTGTCATTTATGAAGCAGAAAGCGGAAAAGTTATTGCGGATATGTCAGGAGAAAATCGTCGGCAGATTATTCTGAAAGGCGGCCGGGGAGGAAATGGCAATATGCATTATGCTACTGCCACCATGCAGGTTCCGAAGTACGCACAGCCGGGTCAGCCGGCGCAGGAACTGGAAGTGCGGCTGGAATTAAAAGTCATTGCCGATGTGGGTCTGGTTGGGTATCCGAATGTAGGAAAGTCAACATTTCTTTCTCGTGTGACCAATGCACAGCCGAAAATTGCCAATTATCATTTTACTACATTGACCCCGAATCTTGGCGTTGTCGATCTGGACGGTGCTGACGGTTTTGTTATTGCAGATATTCCGGGATTGATTGAGGGCGCATCCGAAGGTGTGGGACTTGGTCATCAGTTTTTACGGCACATTGAGAGAACCCGTGTGATGATTCATATTGTGGATGCGGCATCCACAGAAGGCAGAGATCCGGTTGATGATATTTACAAGATCAATGCAGAACTGGAGGCTTACAATCCGGAAATTGCTTCCCGTCCACAGGTGATTGCTGCCAATAAGATTGATGTGATTTATCCGGAGGGAGAAGATCCTGTGCAGAGACTGCGGGATGAATTTGAACCCAAAGGAATTAAAGTATTTCCTATTTCTGCCGTAACAGGAAAAGGTGTGAAAGAACTGCTCTATGCTGTAAAAGCACTTCTTGATCAGACAGAGAAAGAACCGATTATCTTTGAACAGGAATTCTTCCCGGAAGATGTTCTGATCGGTGAAAATCTTCCGTATACGGTTGAAGTTGAGGAAGATAGCCATACATTTATTGTGGAAGGTCCCAAAATTGAAAAAATGCTTGGGTATACTAATCTTGATTCTGAGAAGGGATTTGCTTTCTTCCAGCGTTTCCTGAAAGATGGTGGTATTCTGGAGGATCTGGAAAAAGCAGGAATTCAGGAAGGCGACACCGTTCGTATGTATGGATTTGAGTTTGATTATTACAAATAACGGAGGATATCATGACCAGTAAACAGAGAGCTTATTTAAAAAGCCTTGCAATGAATACAGAACCGATTCTGCAGATCGGAAAGTCAAGTCTGACACCGGAGTTCACTGCTTCTGTAAAAGAGGCTCTGGAGGCCAGAGAACTGATTAAAATCAGTGTTCTGCAGAACTGCATGGATGATCCACGCCAGATGGCGCAGATGCTTGCAGAACGTACAGGTTCCCAGGTGGTGCAGGTGATTGGTAAAAAAATTGTACTTTATAAAGAAGGAAAAAAAGAGAAGAAGAAAATTCAGCTTCCTTAAGGAAGGACTTGCTTTATGAAGAAAAAAATAGGTATCATGGGCGGGACATTTGATCCGATTCACATCGGACATCTGATTATTGCCGAAAAGGCGTATGAGCAGTTTGACCTGCAGCAGATTCGATTTATGCCTGCAGGTAATCCTCCCCATAAACAGGATCGTAAAAGACAAACGACCGATGAGCAGCGTATCGAGATGGTCAGAAGAGCAATTGCAGGAAATCCCCATTTTGCCCTTTCTCTCGAGGATATGAAACCGGATGAATACTCTTATACCTTTCGTACGTTAGAACGCCTGAAAGAGCAAAATCCGGACGAAGAGTACTATTTTATCATTGGAGGAGATTCACTATTTGAGTTTGATCACTGGAGGAATCCGGATCGAATCTGTCATTCTGCAATTATTCTGGCAGCCGGAAGAAATTCTGTAGCCAGGTCAGAGGTGGAAGACCAGATTGCATACCTGTCTGAGAAATATCAGGGAGAAGTTCATCTGATTGATGTGCCGGATCTTAATATCTCATCCAGTATGCTGCGGGACTGGATTCAGTCATCCGACACATTTCGGTATTATGTTCCGGAACCGGTATATGAGTATATTATTGAGCAAAAGCTATATCAGTTGGAAGAAGCCTGATCAGACAGGAGATTCCGAAATAGAGGTAAAACTATGGATGAAGAAAAGATGGATTTGCAGAAGATTACTAAGAAATTGAAGAAGTATCTGGATGAAGATCGCCTCTGGCATACCCTGGGTGTTATGCATACCTCCGTATCTCTGGCGATTGTTCATGAGGAAAATCAGGAAAAAGCAAAAGTGGCAGGTCTTCTGCATGATTGTGCAAAATGTATCCCTACTAAGAAAAAATTAAAATTATGCAAAGAAAATCAGATCCCTGTCAGTGATTTTGAAAAGGATCATCCTTTTTTGCTTCACGCAAAGGTGGGCGCCTATATCGCTCAGGAAAAGTATGGCATCAATGATCCTGAAATACTTTCTTCAATTACATGGCATACAACCGGTAAACCGGCGATGACCAGGCTGGAAAAAATAGTCTTTATTGCGGATTATATTGAACCCGCCAGATTCAAAGCTCCGCGACTGGCTGAAGTAAGAAAAACAGCTTTTCAGGATCTGGATCTGTGCATGTATCAGATCCTTGAGGATACAATCCATTATCTTTCAGGAAATCCGGAGGATATGGATCAGACAACCGTGGAAGCCTATAAGTATTATAAAGAATTAATTGAAACAAGAGATTATAAGCAGGGACAGATAAAGGAGAAATAATAGTATGGCAGAATCAAAGAATATGGCTAAAATGGCCTGTGAAGCTCTGGAAGATAAAAAGGCGATAGATATCAAAGTGATCGATATCGAGAAAGTCTCCACTCTGGCGGATTATTTTATTATTGCCAGCGGAAGCAATCGAAATCAGGTACAGGCAATGGCTGATAATGTAGATGAAGTACTCGGAAGAGCAGGATATAATTGTAAACAGATGGAAGGTTATCAGACAGCAAATTGGATTCTGATGGATTATGGCGATATTGTTATTCATATCTTTGATGAAGAAAACAGACTGTTTTATGATCTGGAGAGAATCTGGAGAGATGGTAAGTCTGTTGAAGTTACTGATTTGAGATAAAAAGCTTGTATAGAAATGATTATCTGAACCGCCTTTAGTTGACGTAAATATATTATGTAAACTAAAGGCGGCTTTTTATATCCATATGTTACTAATGCATAAAACGAAAAACACCGATTACCTTCCCTAGAATCTGCAAATCTCCCTCGACAATAATGGGATCCATATAATCATTTTCCGGCTGAAGGCGAATATGACCCTCTTCTTTATAAAATGTTTTAACGGTGGCGGAGTCATCAATCAGTGCAACCACCATATCACCATTGTCTGCGGTTGAGCACTGTTCCACAATCACATGATCCCCATTCAATATACCTGCATTAATCATACTTTCACCCTGAACATTAAGAATAAAAGTCTGTGCGTTCGGCATAAATTCAGCAGGAATAGGGAAGTAGTTTTCGATATTTTCAATAGCCAGAAGCGGCTCACCGGCTGCAACCCGTCCGATTACGGGTACATTTACAACTTCACGCCGAACAAGGTTGAAATTATCATCAACAATCTCGATGGCTCTGGGTTTTGTCGGGTCTCTTCTAATATAACCATTCTTTTCTAATGTCTCAAGATGAGAGTGTACAGAAGAGGTAGATTTAAGATTTACAGCCTCGCAGATCTCGCGGACAGCAGGAGGGAAGCCTCTATTTACAATCTCATTCTTTATATAATCTAAAATTTCCTGTTGTTTTTTAGTGATCTTGCCATAAGCCATTGCAATACCTCCACGAATTAAAATAGTAAGCATTTATACATCTATTGGATACCAATACTTTTTATTATCATAACACATAAAAAGGAAAAATGCAAACAGATATTCCGAAAATTTGTTCGAAAATATCGTTTGATTATATTGACAAACATTTGTTCACAATATATAATAGGGACTATAAAGAACGGATGTTCGTGAACAGATATTCGAAAAATCGCATGGAGGGGATTGGTATGAAAGGTAAAAAAAGGATGAAAAGAAGAAATCACTGTAGAAAGCATATGATGGTTTTTATCGTATTTGCAGCTGTCATGATTGCTATGTGTGGTGTGTCAGCCGTTAATGCAACAGAGGAAGCTCCTCAAAGATACAAGTATTATACAACAGTATATGTGGATCGGGATGCGACTTTATGGAATATATCAAAACAATATATGACGGATGAATATACAGATATACGGGCATATATGGATGAAGTTAAATCAATTAACCACCTGACAGATGACAAACTGCAATATGGAACAAAGATTTGTGTACCATATTATTCTGATGAATATAAATCATAGACAAAAGATAACGACCGGGACAAAACATAGAAATGGATGTTTGGTAAAGGTCGTTTTTCTTTCTTCAAATTTATAAAAATGCCAGGAAACGAATAAAAAGCCTTAAAAGAAAGGTTTATACATCTATACGACAAACACGAGTTTTTTAAATAGATTGACATAGTTTCCCGTCAGTGCTATAGTTATTTATAGACAAATCTTGTTTTATTATGATTTTTATATTAACTTTGTCACTTATTTTTGTTAATGAAAGGATTTTTTATTATGGATCGAGTTACATACAGACAACAGACTGATACAAATAATATTTTAAGACTCAGGGAGGTCCTGCAGACTTTGCCTGTGTTTGCCAGAGATTATTTCCGGGCAATTGATGCAACAACTACAACGAAAACAAGGATTTCTTATGCATATGATATTCGCCTGTTTTTTCAGTTCCTGATTCAGCAAAATCCTTCTTATAAAGGGAAAAATCCCTGGGATTTTACGATTGATGTTCTTGATCAGGTTCAGGCCCTCGATATCGAGGAATATATGGAATATTTGAAGGTTTATACCGATGATGAAGAAAGTCTCGTCACCAACGGAGAACGTGGCTTAAAACGCAAAATATCGGCTCTGAGAAGCTTTTATGCATATTATTATCGTCATGAAATGATAAAAACAAATCCTACTGTTTTGATAGATATGCCTAAAATTCATGACCAGGCAATTATTCGCCTGGATACAGATGAAGTTGCCATGCTGCTGGATTATATCGAACACTGCGGCGATCAGCTGACAGGTCAGAAAAAGGTATATTATGAAAAAACAAAGGAACGAGATCTGGCGTTGATTACTCTCCTGCTTGGAACGGGAATTCGTGTGTCAGAGTGTGTGGGACTGGATGTGGAGGATATTGACTTTAAGAATAATGCGGTTAAGGTTGTACGAAAAGGCGGCAACGAGATGTTTGTGTATTTTGGCGGAGAGGTTGAGGCAGCTTTAAAGAATTACCTTCCGGTGCGTGAATCCATCACACCGGTAGCCGGACATGAACATGCACTCTTCTATTCTACCCAGAGAAAACGAATGGGTGTTCAGGCTGTTGAAAATATGGTAAAAAAATATGCTAAAGAAATAACTACTACAAAGAAAATCACGCCGCATAAGCTGAGAAGTACCTACGGTACAACTCTGTACCAGGAAACCGGTGATATTTACCTTGTGGCCGATGTTCTGGGCCACAAGGATGTCAACACAACGAAGAAGCATTATGCTGCGATTGATGATGCAAGAAGACGAAAAGCTGCATCGGCAGTCAAATTGCGGGAACTGTGAGATTACTTTTCGGATGCAAAAGCCGTATGATCCAGAATGACAGTAAATGGACCGTCATTCTGGAGATTAACTTTCATATCAGCACCGAATACCCCGGTCTGAACAACTGGAACGATTTTTTTTGCTTCCGAGATCAGATATTCGTATAACTCTTCTGCCAGCCAGGGTGATCCGGCCTCTGTAAAGCTCGGTCGATTTCCTTTTCTGCAGTTGGCATAAAGAGTAAACTGCGAAACCAGCAGAAGTTCCCCATTGACATCGGAGATGGAACGATTGGTTTTTCCATTTTCATCTTCAAATATACGCAGTCCAACCATCTTTTTCAGATATTGGTCAGCTGTCTCTTTGGTATCATTCTGACCTACACCGATGAAAACCAGGAGACCTTTGGAGATCTGACCTGTGATGATTCCATCAACGGTAACACTTGCATGATTTACTCTTTGAATTACAAATTTCATAATCGTTCATCCTTATCTGTTGTTATATTTTGTGCTTGCTCGGAGTCAGATGCATTCTTTTTCTCTTCTGGTGTATTGATTTCATTGAAGATTCTCTGTAAATGTGAGAATTGTGATGCATCTGTTTTCTTTTGTCTGCTGCGGGTATAACTGGTAAAAGGTTCTTTTGATATAGGACTCTCCTCTGTCTTATATACCGGTTTCAGTGTATCTGCATCCAGATGATCGATATCAAGATAACATGCTAAATCGACAGGAAGACTTTTTTTCTCTAATCTTCTGTTGATTGCATTTCGAATAATGGTACAGATGACAGCACAGGCTGGAACGCCTACAAACATACCAAAGATACCGAAAAGGCCTCCGCCAATCAGAATAGCTACAATAACCATAAAACTGGAAAGTCCGGTGGAGCCGCCAAGAATTTTTGGTCCCAGAAAGTTTCCATCAAATTGCTGCAGTATCAGTATAAAAATAATGAAATAGATACATTGAACAGGATTTACGAGCAAAATAAGGAATGCACTGGGAATAGCGCCAATGTAAGGTCCAAAAAAAGGAATAACATTAGTAACTCCTACCACTACGCTAACTAGCAGTGCATAGGGTAGATTCAGGAGTGTAGTTCCAATGTAGCATAATATTCCGATGATGATGGAATCAACGATTTTACCAACGATAAAGCCGCCGAATGTTTTGTCAACAAATTGCAGATCACGGATAATGTTATTGGCAGTCTGCGGGTGGAAAATACAGTATAAAAACTGTTTTCCGTGTGCAATATAAGTTTCCTTCCCATATAGAAGATAAATGGATATCATTGCACCAATCAGGAAGTTCTTTAAAAATACAAGAACACCAAAAAAACCGCTGGAAAAATTCTTTACCAGATTATTCAACTGAGGAAGAAATTCATCTGTCAGCCATGTTTCTGCCTTCCCCATAAGCCCTGAGAAAACAGAACTGGAACTTTCCTCCAGTTCAGGATAGTTTTTCAGTACATCAGACATCCAGGCTTGAATATTATTGATGTACCGTGGCAGACTGTCAGCGATGTTCGTTACACTGTTGATGATTTCCGGGATCAGCATAGACAGTAACCCATAGATAATAAGTATAAAAAGGAGGAGCGCACATAATACTCCAATCATACGTATGATTTTTCTGATTTTTTCAGATGGTTTCCATCCTTTTAAGTCACAGATCCGGTATATAACACTTTTCTCCATAAAACGTACCAATGGCCACAGAATATAGGACAGCGCAGTTGCATATATGATAGGTGTCAGGATGGTGTAAATAGTTCCAAGACCACGTTTCAGAGTGTCCATATGAAAAATACCAAAATAAAACAGCATGCTTGCCGCTATCACACAAAATGCTGTAATACCTATCTGTAAATATTTTTTATTCCAATTAAACTTCATAGTTTCCTCCAGAATGTTGAATTCAAGTACTTAACTGTTTATGAATCAACAGCTATATCTAGTTTTAGTATACCACAGAAAAAATGTTTTGCACATGTTTTTTGGAATTTGGTACATAATAATTTTCTTTCATTTTGCAATTAACTGGTTTATAATACAGATGATACAGGAAGTTTTGTCCATACTTACCGATGGAATTCCTATGATTAATAATTAAGATAATTGTTACGAATTAAGAAACGATAAAGGAGACGTTCCCAATGAATTTACAACAGTTAATGAGTTATGCACGCAGAGCAATTGATGATTATGAGATGATTTCGGAAGGAGATCGTATTGCCGTTGGTATATCAGGGGGAAAAGACAGTCTGACGCTGTTATATGCACTGCATGGTCTGCAACGCTTCTACCCCAAACATTTTGATTTAGAGGCTATTACCGTAGATCTGGGACATAAAGGTTTTGATGTAACCCCTGTTCAGAATTTATGTAAAGAGATGGACATTCCCTATACGGTAGTAAAGACAGATATCGCTCAGATAATTTTTGAGGAACGCAAGGAAAGTAATCCCTGTTCGCTTTGTGCAAAGATGAGGAAAGGTGCTTTGAACGAAGCAATTAAGAAAACTGGTTGTAATAAAGTTGCCTATGCACACCACAAAGATGATATTGTTGAGACAATGCTGCTCTCTCTTATTTATGAGGGAAGATTTCACTCTTTTTCTCCTAAAACATATCTCGACCGTATGGATCTGACAGTGATTCGTCCGCTGATGTATGTGAAAGAGGCTGATATCAAGGGATTTCAGAACAAATATGAACTTCCTGTCATTAAGAGCCCATGTCCGGCTGACGGATATACCAAACGAGAATATGCAAAGAATTTGCTGCAGCAGCTGAATCAGGAAAACCCGGGTGTGAAAGAAAGAATGTTTTCTGCAATTGTAAATGGAAGCATTCAGGGATGGCCGGAAAAATCCAGATAGGCGTAAAAAGGCAGGTAAAAGCTGTATAACTTATACCTGCCTGCCTGAAAACATATTAGAAAATTGGTTTTTTATAGCCCTTTTCTTTCAATCTTACTGCGTTCAATACCAACTCAACAGAACCGTCGATTCCCATCTTGCCGCTGTCAACGCAAAGGTCGTAAGAGTCAGAATCTCCCCAGCGTTTGCTGGTGTAATAGTTGTAATAACTTGCTCTTTGTTTGTCACTTTTCACAATTTTATCTTTTGCTTTGGCGTCAGTAAGATCATAAATCTTAGCAATTCTTCGAATTCTGGTCTTCAGATCAGCATGGAAAAATACGCTGAGACAATTGTCAAAATCTGACAGGGCATAATCTGCACAGCGACCAATCATCACACAGGGGCCTTCAGCTGCAATTTTCTTAATTGTTTCAAACTGAGCAAGAAAAACTTTCTGATTGATTGGCATGTCAGAAAAAGCTGCTGATGTATAACCGAATGAATAAGTATCCATAACCAGAGAATACAGGAAACTGTTTGTTGGTTTCTCGTCATGATTTTCGAATAATTCCTGGCACAGTCCACTTTCTTTGGCGGCACGGTCAAGAAGTTCTTTATCATAGCATTTGATTCCCAGTTCCTCTGCAATGGCACGACCAATCTGGCGTCCTGCACTTCCATATTGTCTTCCGATGGTAATTATCGTATTAGTCTGCATAACAAAACCTCCGTTCAATCATTGTTACTTCTATTATAAGATAAAAATCTAACAATGTATAGAATTATTTTCTTAAGTTTTGTAACAAATGTGTGAAATATTCGGGTAAAGGTGCTTCAAATTCAACATATTTACCGGTTGCAGGGTGTTGAAAACCCAGTGTCATGGCATGCAGACATTGGCCCTGAAGAACAAACGGACACCTGGAAGGTCCGTATACAGTATCACCAAGGAGCGGATGACCTTTTGAAGCCATATGAACTCGAATCTGGTGAGTACGGCCGGTTTCTAACCGGCATTCAATATATGTGTATGAACCGAATCTCTCCAGAACCTGATAATGTGTAACCGCAGGTTTTCCATTTCTCTGTACGATTGCCATTTTCTTACGGTCTGTGGGATGACGGCCGATATCGCCGGTAATTGTACCGGTATCTTCTTTGAAATTGCCATAAACAATGGCACGGTATTTTCTTGTAATAGAATGATCCTTCAGCTGTTCCGCAAGGTTCTGATGAGCAGTGTCATTCTTACAGATGACAATAGCACCGGTAGTATCCATATCGATTCTATGAACAATCCCCGGACGCATAACACCGTTGATACCGGACAGATTATCTTTACAATGATACATTACTGCATTTACAACTGTATGACTGTAATGACCGGCACTGGGATGGACCACCATTCCTTTGGGTTTATTGATAATCAGAATATCCTGATCTTCATACAGAATATCCAGTGGAATATTTTCAGGCAATATATCAGGTTCTTCCGGTTCGGGCACTGTAATCTGAATCAAATCATCAGACTGAACTTTGTAGTTTGATTTGATAGAATGATTGTTTACAGTGACCAATCCTTCTTTGATTAACTTCTGTATATAGGAACGGGACTGCTCTCTCATCATTTCTGCCAGAAAACGGTCAATTCTTATGTTTTCAAATTCATTATCAACCGGAAAAGAAATTTGTTCCATTTATTCACCTCTGTGTTTCAAGGATAAAAAATTGAAATCCTCTTCTTTATAAATAAACAAAATGCAGACAGCCAATGCAATAAAAGATACTACAACAAAAACATCTGCAACATTGAATATAGGAAAATCAATTAATGAAAAATAAAAGAAATCCACCACGTAACCCAGACGGATTCTGTCAATAAAATTACCAAGAGCTCCGGCTGTCAAAACCACAGCTGTCAGGTGAAGAATGAAATACTTTTTTTCTCTGGGAATTCTGGAATAAATCCATACGGCAGCACCCAGATAAATGATTGTCAGAATCACGAAAATCCATATCTGGTTTTGGAGAATGCCAAATGCTGCACCTCTATTTTCAAGATATTGAAGCTGAAATACACCGGGAATCAAAATAATATCATCCTTATCTTTTAAATGAACAACAGCCAGATACTTGGTCCACTGATCAAATAATGTAAGAAGGCATACGCCTAAAATGCCTGATATTCCATATAATAATCCTGATTTTTTATTCGCCATCGATTAAGTCTCCGTTAATAAAATTAATTGCATCCAACATTTCCTCATCGGTGACTGTAGTATCAACATATGCCTGACCAATTTTTTTCAGAAGTATAAATCTGATTTTATTATCAACCATTTTTTTATCAGATTTTGTTGCAGAAAGTATATCTTCAGATGCTGCACCATTAAAGAAAATTGGAAGGTCAAATCCAACGTTCATATCACGGATTTCATAGAATTCTTCAAGCGTCAGATACTCCCGTTTGAAAGAAATATATGCGGCTGCAATAGTACCAAGTGCAACACATTGACCGTGGAGAAGCTGGAAATCCATCGTTTTTTCCACTGCATGTCCGATCGTATGCCCAAGATTTAAAATTGCCCGCTCGCCTTTTTCTGTCGGATCGTTTTCAACTACCTGAGACTTGATTTCACAACATTTCTTTATCATTTTTACAAGAACAGGGTAAATACGTTCCTGTATCTCACTCATGTGATTGATGGTCCATTCATAGAAAGCACCATCACGGATAAGTCCGGATTTGAGTACTTCTCCCATACCGCTGGCAAACTGATCATCAGGAAGTGTTTTCAAAGTGTTGACATTCATGTATACAAGGCGGGGTTGATGGAAAGCTCCTACCATGTTTTTATATTGATTAAAATCAACACCTGTCTTACCGCCGACACTGCTGTCTACCTGAGCCAGGAGTGTTGTGGGAATCTGAATAAAATCAATTCCCCGAAGATAAGTTGCAGCCGCAAATCCTGTCAAATCACCAACAACGCCGCCACCCAGTGCAACAAGCAGATCATTGCGTCCGTAATGTCGGCAAATCAGGAACTCATACAAATCCTTTACAGTTTCAATATTTTTGTTATTCTCTCCTGCAGGAAATGTAAAAAGGTCGACAGGAATCTGAAGTTTCTCCAACTCCGCCTGTACAACATTGCTGTATAATTCGGAAACTGTCTGATCTGATACAATACAGATTTTACCAAAAGATAAGCCTAATTTTTTTATTTCAGAGGAAAGCATACAAAAACTATCCTCCCATACAATCTGATAATCGAATTCTCCTTCTCTGTGAACTCTCATTTGTTTGCTCATAAATAAAATGCCTCCTGTCAAAAATGAAAGAGCATCAGGGATCCAGGTGATTTTCCTGATGCTCTTTATCGTTACATTACTAAAACGGATTGTTGGATACTAAAAATTAGTCCGCACAGACGGAACATCAAATGCGCCGCTCAGAATCTCCTGAAAATCACCAGAAATCTCTACGTTAGCCGGAGTAAGGATAAAGATATAGCTGGAAATTTTCTGCAGGCTTCCACCGATAGAATAACATGCGCCTGAGGAAAAATCGATAATCCGCTGAGCAATATCAACATCAATTCCTTCAAGGTTTAATACAACAGTACAACGATCAATCAAAGTATCTGCAATATCCCTGGTATCTTCCATGGAAGATGGCTTAATAACGCAGACCTCCATATTGTTGGAACTATTGCCGGATTTTCTGTTTCTCATCGGTGTGATTTTAGATGAAGAGGGCTGCTTTGCAGTTTGTTTCGTGGGCTGTTTAACAACTTTTTCTGACTCTTTTGCTTTTTTAGAAGAAGGTTTTACATATTCTTCTTCCTCTTCATCATCATAATCATCATCCAGTTTTTTGAAAAAGCGATGTTTGGGCTTTTCCTCTTCCATGGCTTCGAGTTCTTCCTCATCAAAAAAATCGTCATCGTCATCAAAATCATCATTCAAACGAATCGCATCCAAAAATTTGTCTAAAATACTCATGATATAATCTCCTATCTGTTTATCTATATAGTTTTGGAATAGTTTCTTTCCCCAAATATACCGGTACCGACACGAACCATAGTAGCCCCTTCTTCAATAGCTACCTGATAATCATTGGTCATGCCCATACTCAAAATATCCATATAAACATTATTGATGTTTTTTTCCTTGATGTCAACACTTAATTGTTTTAATTTACGGAAAATCGGTCGATTTTCTTCCGGATTCTCCACATAAGGTGCAATTGTCATCAGGCCCTGAATACGAACATATGGCAGTTGAGAAATCTCTGTGATCAAAGACACCGTATCTTCAACAGAAACACCGAATTTACTTTCTTCACCGGCTACATTTACTTCAATCAGTATGGGAACAATTCGGCCATGCTTTTCACCTTCCTGATTAATTGTTTCTGCAAGACGAAGTGAATCTACCGAGTGAATTAGTTCTGCTTTATCTGCAATATATTTAACTTTATTTCGCTGAAGATGTCCGATCAGATGCCAATGAAGATTTTGAGGGAGAACTTCATATTTCGAACAAAGTTCCTGTACCTTGTTTTCTCCAAATACAGTCTGACCAGCAGCTATGGCTTCTTCAATCATAGAAACTGGTTTTGTTTTGCTGACTGCTATCAGGGTAACTTCTTCCGGATTCCTGTTGATTCGACGACAGGCATTCTGAATCTCCTGTCTGACTTCCTTTAATTGTTCTGTAATCATATTGTTACACTCCTTTATGTTCCAACTCAAAGACTGAATCGTGTGAATTTACAGTTTTACTTATATAGTACATCATCTTCGTGCACCGATTTTCCATTACGAACGATATGGTCAAATTGAGCAATTCCATATTCTGTACCGGTATCAACGATACAGTATTCATCATTATGATCAATAATTGTTATCTGACGAAAAACAGCATAGCCTTTATTGATACAGTAAACTCCTTCCAGTGCTTTGGTCTTATTGATTTGGTATGTTGCCTGAGAATCAGGCTTAATGATGACATCCCCCTCTGAAAACATGGAAGTATCAACATAGTAATTACCTTCTTCTTCACGGTAAATCGTAACCTGTACAAATTCAGAACTGCTTTCTCCTTTTTTATTTTCCACCATTTTGTTAAACCCGGCTGTTCCATCTTCTTCGCTATAGGCAACGTACTCAACAGGTATAACGTAAAAATCCTTTGTGACAATGGAACTCAGCGGTATTTTTAAACCACTCTTTGTATTGGTTACCAGCTCAATATTCAGAAAACGATCACCGGCATATCGAATCAGTCCCTTAGAAAATGTAATCTTTCCATAGAATTCCCCGTTACTGTCAGTTATAATTGAAAAATTTCCTACCTGTGTCGCATCATCCTTCAAGAATTTGACACGTATACTTTTTCTTCCGGAAAGGTTGACCGTCTGTTCACTGGTAAGTGGAATAATCAGTGACCATTCTTCATTTGTTATTAACTTATAAACTTCATCACCTGCAGCAACCTTTCTGGATGTCTGAAGATTTGTTATACTGTAGTTTTTTCGATCAAACAGCGACGGAGAAAGCTGATCCTGTGTTATGGCTTCATATCCATCCACAGAATACATGATGATACCATCCTGATCTGAGGTGTAGATTGTCTGTCCGCCAACAGACTGCGGTGCCAGACCATTTTCCTCCATTTTTATTCCACTGTATTGTAAAATTGTACCTTCTAACGAATATTTATAATTATAAGTGTCATAAAAATTACTGTTATCATAGGAAGCGGCAAAACCAGCCATGGAAGATCTTATTCTTGCATAGTCATTTTCTTTTAAATCATCAACGGCTGCTGTTGTTTGTGTATCACCCAGTGAATAGACAACCCCTGCTTTAGCTACTTTAGAATTCTCTGCAGCATAATATGTGATGTATCCAGTTGCTTTAGATGTTACAATACTCTCTTCACGAAGAGCCAAAGCCACGTATGTCTGATTACTTGCCAACGGTCCTGCTGTTACCTGGTATGATTCAATATGATCAGCTGTAAGGTATAGAATAACAGAAATAACCATATAAAAGAAAAGTGCACCAAAAATAAAAGTGCCGATATTAAGCGGTAATTTTCCTCTTATATTATTAAGCAGACGACCGATATGCTGAAATCTCTTCTGTTTGTTTTCTGCCAAATAAACACTCCCCTTCTGTTTTCTTTGTGCCTATATAAAGATATATTACCATCATTACATTAATTGCACAAGTGCAAATAAAAAACTTCACTTTTTTTACATATTTTAATAAATAATGAAAATACTAATTGAGAATACAAGATTAGGAGGTAGAATTAATATGAGAGGTTTGGATTATACCGTGTTGGTTATTGGCATCATTGGTGCTCTGAACTGGGGATTAATAGGGCTGTTTCGGTTTGATCTGGTAGCATTTCTATTTGGAAATATGAGTTGGCTTTCACGGATTGTTTATACAATTGTAGGATTGGCCGGGTTGTATCACTGTACATTCTTTGGACGACTGGGAAATGAATAGAAATATGGTGTTTGCTTCTGCGGAAGATTTCTTTTGATAAAAATGAAAAAAGTCTGCCTAAACAGACTTTTTTCATTTTATCGGTTTTGTTCGAACTGCGTTCACATAATTATAAAGCAATAATGATGTCTTCCTGGAACTCCTCCGGTATTTCTTCTTTATCAGCAGACAGGCTGATGACAAAATTCACATTGAAAGTACTGGAAATCTTTTTCAGCTGTTTCAGTGCATCAGAAACATCTTTGCCTTCCAGACTTGCGATTTTCAAAAAGCTGTCAAGGTACATTTCCTGTAAATCATGATCCTGTGAGATGATACCGCAGATGAAACCAATGAATTCATCTGAATTCTTTAAAGGATAAGCAGAAACATCGATAAGACGTATTTTGTTGTTTAATTCAAACATATGCTTGGTACTCTTATCGAGATATACGATGTTGCCATCAGCAGATTTGATTGCTGCATTTACTTTATCCAAAAGCTGCTTAGTTTTACCTTTCCCCTTTTTGCCTACAATTAATTGAACCATAGCAGTTTCCTCCTTCGACTTCATAGTATGTATTTACTAAAAACTTCTGAGTTCTTGGTACAATTATAGAATAAATAACTAAAAAATACAATGGTAAAATAGCTTTTTTTCATAAAATTATGAATTTATTTTTGAAAGAAGCTGATTCATACTGTCATAAAGTGCTGTTTTGGTTGATGCGTGAAGAACAATCGAGATAAACGGCTCTCCATATGCATTCTGACTCAACAGAGCAAGGCAGGAACCGGCATCAGAAGTTGTACCGGTCTTACCGCCAAGTACCGTCACATCTTTGGGTGCGGTTACCTGATGGGTCAGATATTGGTCTGTAGAGTCGAGACGGGTTACAATTTTTTCTTCTCCCCGATAACATGTAATGTTATAAGAAGATAATTGCATAACTTCCATAAAATGAGAATAATTCATTGCTTCCCGCAGCATCAGATAAATATCATAAACAGAAGTATAATGACTCTCATTATGCAGTCCGGTAGGATTTACAAAATGAGTATTTGTAGCACCTATCGCAAGAGCTTCCTCATTCATCATGGAAACAAATGTATCAACGGAACCACCGATATGTTCTGCAATGGCCATGGCGGCATCATTGCCGGAGTAAATTAAAAGAGCATGAAACAAATCATCCAGAGTCACCTGATCCCCGGACTGAAAACCAACTTCAGTAGAACCTTCTTCCAGATTCAGACAACTTTCTGAAATAGTAATCATATCGTCCATATTACCATATTTGACTGCCAGAATACCAGTCATTATTTTCGTAATACTTGCCGGATAGGCACGTTCATGAATCCCCTGGGCAAATACAGTTTCATCGTTATCAAGATCAAACAATGCTCCCATTGCATTCTTGGAAAGAGAAACACCTTCAAGACCAACGTTCTGTGAAGATACACACAGATCTGCGGCAAACGAAGGTGCTTTGCGCATTTGTGCCTCTGCCCCATGGGTGCCATAAAGTTCGACATCAACATTATAGGCGAAAGAAAGATCCAATTGTCTGGAATCGTGAAGAAAATACAGGGCAGTGCCGCCTGCAGCAGTGCAGATGATCAATATGATAATTAAAATAATTGTGTTTTTTATTCGGGGATTCCCCGGTTTTTTATTTATAAACTTCACGCCAGTCCAGCTCTCCTCTGTCAAGGGATTTTATCAGCAATTCAGCAGATGCAAGATTTGTTGCCAGTGGAATAATATGGGTATCGCAGAGGCGGAAAATCTTGTTGGTATCCAGTTCCTGTTTTTTTGGCTGATAAGGTCCGCGAAGGAATATAATCAGATCCATCTGATTTTGTTCAATCATAGATGCCATCTGCTGTTCACCGCCAACATGACCGGCAAGCAGTTTGTGTACCGTAAGATTTGTAGCCTCTTCAATTAGCCTTCCGGATGTTCCGGTTGCATATAGTTCGTGTTTTGAAAGAATACTTCGATAAGCAATACAAAAATTCTGAAGCAATTTTTTCTTTGATTCATGAGCAATTAATCCGATATTCATCCTTTCACCCTCCTAAATAATTCCTGTTTTGCAGACCTACATTCAATACCAGCCCCATTCCGATGTATAGACTTACGATGGAAGTAAGTCCATAGCTTACAAAAGGTAATGGAGTACCGGTATTTGGAAAGAGACCGGTTGCAACGCTGATATTCAGAAAACTCTGGAATCCGACGACTGTACCCATACCGCAACAGATAATCTGTCCCGAAAGATCCTTCGCTTTTCGGCCGGTTACTATACATTCCAGTGTGATTAAAAACAAAAGGAGAATGACAATCACTGAACCAATAAAGCCGAGTTCTTCTCCTGCGACAGCGAAAATAAAGTCTGTCTGAATCTGCGATACAAAATTACCTTTATTAGCAGAGGATACTTTGTTATTATTATATCCCTTGCCTGTAAGCTGTCCTGAACCAATGGCCATTATAGAATTATTCTGCTGAATGATATCATCTTTATAGGTGTCATCTTCCGGATACATCCATGCCATGATACGATCTTTCTGATAAGAATCGATAATATCCACATCTGTCTGCGTAATCAGAAACATGGCAGCTATAAATAAAGGAATTGCTACAGCCAGTATACCTCCAATAATTTTATAGCTTAGTCCGGCTATATACATCAGAGCACAGAATACTATAGCTACTGTGATGGTATTTTTCAAATCCGGCTGCTCCTTGATCAGTATCAGAGGAACAGCCAGAAGACCAACGGATGACAGGATTGTCTTCCAGGAATTCAAATCATCCTCATGCTCCATCAGATATCGGGCAAAAAACATAATAATAAGAATTTTTGAAAGCTCTGTTGGCTGAAATCGAACAAATCCAAGATCGAGCCATCGGGCAGCCCCTCCGCTAGTTTTACCAAAAAATCTAACAAACAGAAGCATTATAATATTCCCGACATAGATAATCCAGTGAAAGTTCAAAAGCCAGCTGTAGTCCATCAGGGAAACAATAAGCATTACGAAAAGTCCAAGTACAACTCCGAACAGCTGTTTTGTCTGCAGAGATTTCATTGCACTGCCAACCAGCAGAATTCCTATTGTACTTAGCAGAATCAGCCAGAGCACCAGGCGGAAATTATAATTTTTAAGTTTGTATAGTTTAAGCATTTGTATACACCTGTTCCTTATCTATATTTCTGATTGATTAAATGACATTTTGCTTTTGGATTTTATGGGAATACTGGCAGTAAGCACCGGTGGTGACTGTTGAAAACAGATTGCTACATTCCCTGTATCTACCGGTACATATTTACCTGCCGCTTTAATTACATCGTTTTTCAGCATCTGCATGGTCTGTGGAGAACAGCTGACCCGGTCAGCAACCAGCAGAAGTTTCAGCCTGTCTTTTGCTATAGTTCCTGATGTTTTTTGATGCTTATTAAAAAATCCCATACCATCCCTCCTATTTACGAAACAGACGTCCAAAGAATCCTTTTTTGCTTTCTAGGTTCAGGAAGGGAATTTCTTCTCCAAGAATTCGGCGGCAGATATTGGAAAAAGCCTGTCCGCACAATTCTGGTTTGCCTGCAAGAGGTTCCCCCTGATTGGTAGCTATGACAACCGATTCATCGTCAGGCAGGATGCCGATCAGGGGTACAGCAAGGATCTCAGCCACATCATCAACAGACATCATGTCACCGCGGCGAATCATATCAACCCGCAGTCGATTGATGATCAGATGAATGTCTCTGAGGTCATCTGCCTCTAAAAGACCAATGATCCGGTCGGCATCACGTATGGCGGAAACCTCAGGAGTGGTTACCACAATTGCTTTGTCAGCACCGGCAATGGCATTTTTGAATCCCTGCTCAATACCTGCAGGACAATCAAGGATAATATAATCAAACTGATTTCTCAGTTCCTCACATAATTTTTTCATCTGTTCCGGTGTTACTGAAGTTTTATCTCTTGTCTGTGCAGACGGAAGTAAAAACAGATTGGAAAATCGTTTATCTTTGATCAACGCCTGTTTCAATCTGCAGTTTCCTTCAATTACATCAACCAGATTGTAGACGATTCGGTTTTCCAGTCCAAGAACTACATCCAGATTTCTGAGACCGATATCTGTGTCCACCAGAACCACTTTTTTATCAAGAGCAGCCAGACCTGTGCCGATATTGGCTACTGTTGTCGTTTTTCCGACGCCACCTTTTCCGGATGTTACAACAATCACTTCGCTCATATTACTATCCTCCCGCTTGGTTTTGATGTTTCATTATTCCTTTCCGCATGGTTTCTTAACCGGATAAATTATTTTTTCCGGTTTTAGTCAGTCCGTGTATTAGAAACGTTGCCGGAAGAAGCTTTACCATTAAGGATATCGGTTTCTTCCTGAAGTCCAAAATAGTAACTCAAAATATCTTTCGCAACATATACAACATTGGTAGAAGTATAACCGTTGGCGATACGGACTGCCATGGCAATTTCCGGCTGTTCTGCCGGTGCATAACATACAAAAAGACCATGGTTTGAATGACTTTTTGACTGCTGAGCCGTACCGGTTTTTCCTGCAACAGAAACCGGCAGATCCTTAAAAATCGGAAGGTTAGAGCTGTTTTGGATTACTCCTTCCATTCCTTTATGGACATCATTCCAGATCCATTGCTCCAGATTAATGGTACTTAAAACTTCAGGAGTAAAATCTTCTATCAGATTTCCTTCGGAATCGGTAGTTTTATCCAGGAGTGAAATATTATAACTTGTTCCACTGTTGGCTATTGTCGCTACATAGCGGGCCAGCTGGGAAGTAGTATAATTGTGTGTACCCTGTCCAATAGAGGAAGGGATTGGCAGTTTATCAGAAATCTGTGGTGATGCTTCAGAAATCTCAATTCCTGATTTTTTATCCATGTTAAACAACTGTGCATATCGTGTAAGGGCATCCAGTGACGCTGCATTTGAAAAATTACCGTCAGCATCTTCACCAAGACGGTACGCTGTCTCACTGAAGAAAATATTACAGGAATTCTTGATAGCATCACGAACAGATAAAAGTCCATGTCCGCTCAGTTCCCAACAGTTCAGCTTGTCCTGAATACGGTCAAACACACCGGAACAGTAAATATAAGTATTGTCATTGATCACACCTTCACTGAGTCCTGCGATTGCTGTAATCGGTTTAAAGGTGGAACCGGGAGCTGTACGTTCCTGAGTGGCTTTATTATAAAACGGCTTGGAGAGATCTTTGCTCAGACGCCGGTAATAGGCAACGTCCATATTGTTTGCCAGCCGGTTATTGTCATAACCAGGATAAGAAACACATGCCAGAGTCTCTCCGTTATTCGGATTTACAATGACAACAGAACCAGAACAGGGTTCCAGTGCAAGCTGTGCCGGGGTAATCTCCAGATTGCCGATTTTAGTGATCATAAGGTCAATAGCCTTGGTATTTCCTGACATAAAACTTTCATATATGCCGTCCTGTTTGGAAAGAATACCCTGGTCATAAAGGACAGTACATAATTCGTTCCCTGTAATCTCGTCATCCAGCAACATATACTTATACAACATCTTACTGAAATCAGTGTCTTCCTTCAGATAACTGGAAATGTAAGCAGATAATTCTTCATACACTTCTGTAGAATCCATATAAGTATTTTTATCAGTAATCTGCGAGATATCAATCCAGTTCTGGCTGGCAGCATATGTGAGATATTCCTGGAGACTGATCGTTTCATCCTGCGTCCATGCTTTATAAACAGCATCATTTTTATCAATGGCAGTCTCAGAAAGAATCCCCGTTTTGGTCATGAGAAGTTCATTGACAATGTAACTGACATATCCCTGCATCTCTTTACTCAGTTCCCCATACGATACGGGATCACTTCCGGTAAGCTCCTCATTAATCTTCTGAAAAATTTCCTGCTGTTTTCTTTCAAAAACAGCCTGAATTCTTTTTTCTGTTGTTGAGGCATCTTCCTGCGTAAAATGAGAAATATCAATCACAGAGTTATTGACCAGTGCATAATAAACATCATAAATCGGAATAGGAATTGCGGAACCGTCAGTGTTGGAATCAGCCTCAAATTCTTTGATATTTCTGATATTTGCCTGAACAATACCGGCAATCTTCTGTTCCAGCAATTTGTAACACACAATCTGAAGATCTTTGTCGATGGTCAGATAGACATCATTTCCCTGTGAAGGTTCAACTTTTGATGACTCATCAAAGCCAAGTACTTTACCCATATTATCAACATATACTTTTTCAGAACCGTCTGTTCCCTGAAGCGTTGTCTCCATGACCTTTTCAATGCCGGACTTACCTACAATCGATGTAGTAGAGTATCCCGCATCTGGATTCTCAGTACGCAGATCAGCCAGTTCATCCGATGAGATTTTACCGGTATATCCCAGCAGAGAAGCAAAATATACGCTGTCTGTGTAAACCCGGATCGAATCTTCTGCGATATCGACACCCTGAAGAACATTCTGATTTTCCAAAATTGCAGCAACGGTACTTTCATTTACATCTGTTGCGATTGTAACCGGTTTGTACTTGGCGTAACTTGTGGTAAACAGAGCATATCTGACTGTGATGATTTTCAGGAGTTCCTCCTGTGACAGTTCAGAAGGAATTCCGTATTGGCTTAATTCACTTTCTGTGTATGGTTTACTTTCATTAACAATGCCAAATCGAACTTTCAGGTCGGAAATCATCTGAGAAGCGCTTGCTGATGCCTCTTCCGGTTTTAATTCTTCGATTTTAGCTCTTCCATAAACATCTGCTTTAAAACGAGACAACGAAATGCCAGTTACATCATAGACAAATTTCCCGGTTTCATCGATGATTACATGGAAATCCTGATTAATGGAATCTCCATTTTCTTCAATAATTCTAATGATTTTAATAATCTCTCCATTTAGAGAAAGATTCTTCAGCCGATTATTGGCATAGGTACCATTATCTTCAAGGGTTACTGTGTATGACAATTCATTTGAAGCAAGTACATTGCCGTTCCGGTCATAAATATTCCCGCGGGTGCTTTTTAATGTTCGTGTCTTTGTGGTCTGGATACTGAAATTATCGGCATATTCCTGTCCATGAATAATCTGAAGGCTGAAAACACGCCTGATCAGAATACAGGATAAAAGAAAAAACACAACAATCAGTATCAAATATCTTGGTATGGAATTTTTTTTGAAATACTTTCTTAATCGTTTCATCAGGGTAATTTTGGTCCCTCCCATTCGCGTTCTGTCAGCCAGTGATTCAGCCGGTAAAGCGGCCGGTAGATCATGACAGTAATCAGTACCGTGTATATCATTTCCGGAAGCATAATATGCCAGACATAATTCATCACGTGAAGTCGTCCTCTCAGCATAAATTGCAGTCCGTAAACAGCAAACCCATAAGCCAGATCACTGATTGCTGTGAGAATCATCGGAACTTTCACATCTTCATCATAATAAACTTTACACAGAAAACCGTTAAGGTATCCGATATACATATAAATCAGTGCATAAAATCCCAACAGATTACCGTAGAAAATATCAATCAGAATACCACAGAAAAAACCTACTAATATCCCTTCTTTTTTTCCACGCATGAACCCAAAAGATACTGTCAGAATCAACAGAAGATTAGGAGCTATGGAAGCAATAGAAAGAGACTGAAAAACTGTGCTTTGCAGAATAAAAGTTATCAGTATGAGTAATGTCATAGTAATTGTCCGTATCATTACTCTCCATCCTCCCCATCAGGCTGCTGCTTCAATTGTTTGATCACCAGTACTTCCTGGATGTCTTCAAAATCAACAGCCGGAATAATTGTGCCGTTTTTTGTCAGTTTATTGGAATCATCCACGGCTTCACTGATATAGCCGATCAGTATTCCTTTTAAAAACTTACTGCTGACAGAAGAAGTAACAACTTTGTCTCCTTCCTGTACCTGGTTTTCCCTGTCTGTAAGCTGGATAAAACGAATTTTTCCTTCATTCATCAGACGGAGATCACCGGTGACCATGCAGTTTTGTGAAATTGATGTGACAGAAGCACTGACATTGCTGCTGTCATCAATGATGGAACGTACGGTTGCCCAATGAGGGCCTGTAGCTGTCACAATACCAGCCAGACCGCCATCTGCAATCACATTCATGTCTGTCTGGACACCGTCCTCACTTCCACGATTGATTGTGAAAGTGCTGTACCAGTTACCGGTATCTTTGCCAATCACCTGTGCACCTATTTTTTCATATTCAGAGTACTGTTGATCGAGATTATAGAGCTGCCGAAGACGTTCTGCCTCTTCCTGATCCTGAATCAGATTACTGTTTTTGGCGGTAAGTTCATCAACCTGTTCTTTTAGAGCCTCATTTTCTTCCGCAAGCTTTTTCATATTCTGAAAACCGTCTTTCTGATCTGTCAGCCAGGTTCCGACCGTATTGATTCCGTTCTGAAAAGGAACAACAACGTATCCCAGAGCACTTCTGACCGGGGCAAATGAAAATTTTGAAGAAAATGACAGTACAATCAGACCAATACAAAGAATAGTCATAATAGTAATCAGATGTTTTGATTTAAGTTTGTTTCTGGTATTTTTCTTCATAAATAACTCCTTTACTGCCGCTTTCTGTTTTTGGGAGTGAATGCCCAGTGATGCAGTGCATCATGAGTCACAAACTCTTCCAGTCCATATACCGTGCAAAGATCGTAGTATTTGGATAACAGTATAGGACAGCCAATCTGTTCCGATAAAATCTTATCAATATTGGGAATCACAGTACTTCCGCCGGTCAGATAGATGCCTTCTGCAAGGATGGACTTGTGTATCTGAGGCGGTGTTCGTTCAAGGAATGTTCGAATCTCATCGGCGATATTTTTGACAGAAGAAAGTATGGATTCATTAATCGTGGCCGATGTGATGATTCGCTCTCTCGGAAGACCGCTGATACAGTCAATACCGATAATTTTACGTGCAAGTTTTTTTTCCTGTTTCAGATCTGCCAGCGACGCCTTCAGACGTCCGGCAGTACGGATACTGACAGAAAAATTATTGCGGCGCCTGATATTGGTCTGGATATCCTGTGTAAACTGATCACCGCCGAGGGGAATCAGTTTACTGATAATTACTCTTGAATCAGCAATAACTGAAACTTCAGTAGCGGCTGCACCAATATTGACAATCATAGAACCTCTGGTTTTGATAATAGGAATTCCCAGTGCCAGTGCATCTACGATCGGCCGCTCCACAAGAAAAACTCTGCTTTTATGGAAACGACCGCTCTGAGCAACAGCATAGTAGGCACGTTTCTCTATTTCGGTCATATCAACAGGTACGGCAAAATAGATGACCGGATGACCAATGATGCTGCGCCCTGTTTTTTCCAGCAACTCCTGCAGTACAATCTCCAGATAACCAACATTGGCGATCATCCCTCCGGACATAGGGGAAGTCACTTCAACATTCGGAGGATTTTTTTCAAACATTTCATATGCTTCATCCCCCACTGCAAGGATATCCTCCCGATTCCTGATAGCTATCATATTTCGTTCTTTTATTATTTCATCGCTTTTCCTGGAATAAATCTTAATCATGTTGCTGCCAAGATCAATTCCGTAAATCTGCTTTCCAATCATTGACGCATATCCCTTCTGTCTGCAGTTGCTGCCATAAGATGTTGCTATGTAAGCATACCTTCCTGACGAAAACTGATATAACGCTGATCCCCAATAATAATGTGATCCAGTAATGGTATATCCACAAGACTGCAGGCTGCCTGTATCCTTTTTGTTATCTCCAGGTCATCCCGGCTGGGCTTGGGATCTCCGCTGGGATGATTATGTACGATAATGATAAACACGGCTCGAAAACGGAATGCTGCAAGAATCAGATCCCGGGGCGAAACCAGGGAGGCATTGACTGTTCCTCTGGAAATGACCGTCTCCCCCAATAACTGATTCTTGGTGTTGAGCATCATGCATATCATTATTTCCTGTTCTTCGTGACGCATCTGTTCCATGTAATAATCCGCAATCGTATCCGGATTCTGAAAGTCCAGAAGTTTTTTAGCAGAAACAGATGCGATTCTTTTGGAAAGTTCTCCGATACATTTAATCTGTACCGCTTTTACCTGCCCGATTCCGCGAAATTCCATCAGTTCCCCCATAGAAAGATGGTGGATTCCCAGAAGTCCCTGCTCTCCTCCTGCTTTTGCCTCCAGTATCTGAGAGGCAAGTGCAACGGAAGATATTCCTTTTGTGCCGGAACGGAGAATAACTGCCAGAAGTTCGCTGTCGGTCAGTACCTCCGGTCCATAGGCAAGACATTTTTCATAGGGACGTTCTTCTTCGGGTAATTGTTTCATTGTGTGACTGTTCATAGTGCCCTCCTTAATTCTCTTCAGGCAGAGAGCCAACTATCCATAAGTCGCATAATATTTTAGCATAAAAATTTGATAAAGTACACTGTAATCACTGGAAATTCATATATTTTTTACAGATGGCTTCTGCAACTCTCAGACCATCCATGGCTGCGGAAGTAATTCCGCCCGCATAACCGGCTCCCTCCCCACAGGGATAAAATCCGGAAATATTTGCCATATATTCTTCATTTCGCGGAATCCGCACAGGCGAAGAGGTTCTGCTCTCCACACCGGACAAAAGAGCATCCGGTCTGTCAAACCCTTTGATTTTCATGCCGCAGGCCTGAATTCCTTCTGCAATAGACTGTCGGATAAAATCCGGAAAAACAGAAGACAGATTTGTCAGAGCATAGCTTCCTTTCATACAGGGCAGCACATCTCCCAGTGCTGTGGATGGTTTTTGCTGACAGAAATCCTGATATGTCTGAACAGGAATCCTGCCGTCTGCCAGGCGATAAGCCGCCTGTTCCAGATATCTCTGAAAATACATACCTGTCAGCGGATCATTATCTGTCACGGCAATATCTGCTGCTTGCTGATGGCTGATTGCATAAGGCAGATAATCTGCAGGATTTACTGTGACAATCATGGCACTGTTGGCATTCCGACTGTCTCTGGCGTGATAACTCATGCCATTGACAGCCAGGTAACCCGGTTCAGAAGACGCGTTGACCACATAGCCGCCGGGGCACATACAGAAAGAATAAATGCCATGTCCATTGGCCAGCTGGTGGGTCAGTTTGTAATTAGCAGCTCCCAGCACATCCATATGAGCAACGCCGTACTGACTGAGATTGATCATTTCCTGCGGATGTTCGATTCGTACACCTACCGCAAATGATTTTGCTTCCATGGCGATTCCACGCCGCTTCAGCATCTGGAACGTATCCCTCGCACTGTGTCCCAGGGCAGCTACCACAACCTCTACATCAATCCATTCTTTGTCATTAATTTGTAAACGGGTGATTCTTCCATTTTTTATATCAAAATCAGTCACCTTACGTTCAAAACAAAACGTTCCGCCCAATTGCTCAATCTGTTTTCGAAGGTTTGTGATAATTGTGATTAACAGATCTGTTCCCAGATGGGGTTTGTGGTCGTAGAGAATTTCTTCCGGAGCACCGTGTTCTACGAAAATCTCAAGAACTTTTCTATTTCTTCCGGAAGGATCTTTCACACCGGTATTTAGTTTTCCATCGGAAAATGTTCCTGCACCGCCCTCGCCAAACTGCACATTACTGTCAGGGTGAAGAGAATCTCCTTCCCAGAATGCATCCACCTGTGCTTTTCGCTTACAGGCATCTGAACCTCGTTCCAGAATCAGAGGACGGAATCCTTTCTGAGCAAGGAGCCATGCACAGAAAAGACCAGCCGGTCCACTACCGATAATGACTGGTCTGCAGCTGAGTTTTTCAGTACCTGTCTCCGGCAACAGATACGGTGCCTCATTAGTTAACATAACATTTTTATTGTTAACTTTTGTTCCTGATTTTTCTATTCTGTTAAGAATTTTTCTTTCTTTACCGGTTTCAACATCGACTGTATAGACAAATCTCAAATCCGGTTTTTTTCGGGCATCCAGAGAGCGTTTGACAATTTTGATAGAAATGATATCTTCCGGACGGATCTTCAGCTGCTGACAGACTTTTTCTCTCAGTAAGGATGCATCATGCTGCACCGGCAGTTTAATCTGTGATATACGAATCATATATACTCCTCTCATTTTCAAGTGCGGCTGATTTACCTGCTACTGCCCCGCTGGACCATGCCCACTGCAGGTTGTAACCGCCGCAGGGACCATCCACATCGACCAGTTCACCGGCAAAATACAGACCAGAATGCAGCCTTGACTCCAGATGCTCTGTCAGCTGTGTGACATCCACACCGCCGGAACACACCTGAGCATGTTCCATAGAGCATCCATCTTTGATGGTAAGAGCCCAGTTTTTTATATGGAAAGCAGTTTTTTCCAGACTGCTGCGGTCTGCCAGAACAGATATCATTTTTGCCGGAAGAAGACCCACCAGAGACTCAGCAATTGATTTGTAAGGACAGTCTTCCATACGTTTCCGAAGCATCGTGAGGAGTTCCTGTTCTGTCAGATCCGGCATAAGATCCAGATGGCAGATTACCTGACAGCCTTCCCTTGCAGCCCGAACGGCATATCTGCTCAGCTGAAAAACTGCAATGCCAGAGATACCGTAGTCTGTAAACAGGATTTCTCCCCGTTCTTTTTTGAATACATGGTTTTCAATTTCAAGGGAAATCACGCCGTCCATTCTTGTTCCTGCCCATTTCCCAAAGTAATTTCCTTTCGCCCGCAGGGCCGTTAAGGCAGGCATCGGGGGAATGATTCTGTGCCCCAGTTTTGCTGCCAGATGATATCCGGAATCAGAACTTCCTTCTACCTGTGAGGCACTGCTGCCGCAGCAAAGAATCACACAGTCACAATCGTAGTGCCAGGTCCGGGTGATGACCTGATACCCCTTCGTGAGAACCTGAATATCAATAACATCTTCGTTTGTCTTTATTTTAACTTTGCGATACCGTGCCTCCATTTCGAGAACCTGCGCAACACCTGCAGCCTGTTCACTGTAAGGATACATCCATCCGTCTTTATTCTTCGTATAAATACCAAGCTGAGAAAAAAAACGGATGGTATCTGAAAATGGAAACTGACTGATAATCTTCCATGGAAAGTCCGGCTCGGAACAACGGTAACAGGAAGAATCCTGCACCAGATTTGTAAGATTACATTTACCGTTTCCCGTCGCAAGTATTTTTTTTCCTGTGCGTTCATTGTGCTCAAGAAGGGTTACGGAGGCTCCGGCTCTGGCGGCCCATATGGCTGCCATAAGACCGGATGCACCGCCTCCGATGACTACGATTCTTTTCATGGGAGTTGTACCAGTCCTTTTTCATATAATTTCTGGAGACTCATCATAATACCGAATTTTGCATGTTCCCAGGTGAGTCCGCCCTGGAAATATACCGCATAAGGAGGCTTAATCGGGCCATCTGCACTCAGTTCAATAGAAGAACCCTGCACAAATGCCCCAGCCGCCATAATAACATCACTGTCATATCCCGGCATTGCCCACGGTTCCGGGTCCACATAACTGTCAATCGGTGCTGCTGCCTGGATACCCTTGCAGAAAGCGATGACCCTTTCCGGTGATCCCAAAGTTACCGCCTGAATGATATCGTGGCGGCTTTCTGTGCTGTTGGGGACTACGGCAAATCCCAGTCTCTCATAAATATTTGCTGCAAATATAGCGCCTTTCAGTGCACCGGCAGTTACTGTCGGTGCCAGAAAAAATCCCTGATAAAATGGCTGGTTGACACCGAGTGTAGCACCTACTTCCTTTCCGAGACCGGGAGATGTGAGGCGGTAGGCGGCATTTTCCACAAATTCTTTTTTACCTGCAATATATCCTCCGATAGGAGCAAGTCCGCCGCCGGGATTTTTTATCAGAGAGCCAACGATCAGGTCTGCTCCCACATCGGTAGGTTCTACGGTCTCAACGAATTCACCGTAACAGTTATCTACCATGCAGATCACATCCGGCTTTATCTTTTTAACAAAAGCAATCAGTTCACCGATTCTCTTTACAGAGAGGGTTGGCCGTGTCTGATATCCTTTGGAACGCTGGATCGTTACCAGACGCGTCTTTTCATTAATTGCTTTCGCAATATTATCGTAATCAAAAGAACCGTCTTCCAGAAGGTCCACCTGACGGTATGATACGCCATACTCCGCAAGAGAACCGTTGGAAGGGCGAATACCGATGACTTCCTCAAGCGTATCATATGGTTTTCCCACAGGAGACAGTAATTCATCCCCAGGACGGAGATTACCGGAAAGTGCTACAGCAAGTGCATGGGTCCCACATGCAATCTGCGGACGAACAAGAGCTGATTCCGTATGAAAGGCAGCAGCATAAATGTCTTCCAGTGTATCTCTTCCGATGTCGTTATAGCCGTAGCCGCTGGAGGCATACAGACATGCTTCACTGGCCTTACACTGCTGCATGGCACGAACTACCTTAAGCTGATTGTATTCTGCTGTTTTATCAATTTCTTCAAAACGTTCTTTCAGACTCTCGGCAATCTTCTGTCCAAAGTCAAATACCTTTTCATCTATTCCCATAGACTGATACATCATTTTAGTCATCTGAATATCCATGTTTAGCGTCCTCTTTTCTATCTGTATTTATAGCTTCCTCTGTTTCAGGAAAAGCAGGATAAATTCCTTTATCACCGAGAGATTGCAGCATGGCTGACAGGATCCGATCCTCATCATAATCGAAATCCGGTTTATGGAACCATTCCACATCTCTCTCCCGTTTGAACCAGGTAATCTGCCTTTTGGCAAAATGGCGTGTGTCTCTTTTCAGAATATATATTGCTTCTTCAAGGGAATATGTGCCATCCAGATATGCCAGAATTTCTTTATATCCCAGACCCTGCATAGAGACCATTCCTTTATGACATCCCCGCTCTTTTAATTTCTGCACTTCTGCCATCAGTCCATCTTCCAGCATCTCATCAATGCGGGCATCAATACGTTCATACAGACGGCTTCTGTCATCATTCAGTACAAAGTATGCCAGATGATAAGGAGTCGTTTTTTCCCGCTGCTGACGATTATGTTCGGATATGGGAGTTCCGGTCTGGCGGTAATACTCCAGAGCCCGGATCACACGTTTCACATTGTTGCTGTGAATCACTTTGGCAGACTCAGGATCAACCTGTGCCAGCATCTGATGTAAAACCTCAGCCCCTTCTGTCTGGGCCAGAGTTTCCAGTTCCTGACGGTACTTGTGATCCTCTCCATGCTGTGTAAAATCAATGTCACTGGTGATTGCCTGTATATAAAATCCGGTTCCGCCTACAATAATGGGAATCCGGTTTCTCTCGTAAATACTGTTCATAGCATCCTGTGCCATCTGCTGAAAACGAACAACATTAAATTCCTCCTCCGGTTCCAGGCAGTCGATCAGATGATGAGGGACATCCTCCATCTCCTCCGGACGAATTTTGGCAGATCCGATGTCCATATGACGATATACCTGCATGGAGTCTGCGGAAATAATCTCGCCGTTTACGGCTTTCGCCAGTTTGATAGATAGTTTAGTTTTTCCCACGGCTGTCGGACCGGTGAGAATAATCAATGGTTTTTTCAAAATAATCACCTATACGATTCGTTTGAATTTTTTTTCGAGTTCATATCTGGTCATGGAAATAATGGTAGGCCGTCCATGTGGACAGTTATACGGGTTTTCCAGTTCCAGCAGTTCATCGATCAATGCTTCTGCTTCTCTTCGGGACAGCTGCTGATTTCCTTTGACAGCAGCCTTACAGGCCATGGTTGCCATGCGGTCAGAAAGAACATCCAGTGTTTTTTCGGAAGGTGACTCTTCCAGATGGTCGAGAATTTCAATAAAAAAGTCCTGTCCTGTCATCCCATACAGGTTCTGAGGAACTGCCCGGATGCTGTACTCCAGTCCTCCGAAAAGTTCGATTTCAAAGCCGATGGAGGTAAATACATCCATGTACTGTTCTAATTTGGCTTTTTCCTGCAGATTCAAAGAGATAATAATGGGCGGACTCAAAATCTGAGAAGTAACCTTTCGCTGGCGTATTTCTTTCACGATTCGCTCATAAAGAACTTTTTCATGAGCCGCATGCTGATCGATGATATAGAGTTTATCTTCCATCTGCACCAGCCAGAAGGTATCAAATACCTGACCGATGATTCTATGGTATTTTTTTGCTTCCTGAGATAATAAAATACCGTCAAACAAATTCATTTGTTCCGGTTTTTGTTCTGTTTTATTCTCCGGCTGTTTCTCCGGTTCCCTTATCTGTGCCGTCTTTTCTGCAGAAGGTTCCCTGTGAACAGAAGGCTGTGGAACCATCTCGGGCACACAGGGTGCAGTTTCCTTTGGAGGCTGATGAGAAACAGACGCCGGTGCTGCATACGGTCTGGAATCTTCCTGTATGACAGGCTTCGGCTTTTCCAGAACTCTTCTCTGATACTCAAATGGTTCCGGTGCGGATACAGCAGATTTTCGTTCTGTAATTTTGGGCTGAACTTTTTCATTATTTGTCACCGGCTTTACAGTTGGTTTCTTTTCTTCAAGAGTCACTTCAGGAATCAGCTCCCGGTGAGATAATGCCTGAAGGACTGCCTGATACACTCTCTGGTAGACATATTCCTGCCTGGAAAAACGGACTTCCATCTTAGTGGGATGTACATTGATATCCACATCCTCGCCGCGTATCGTAAGATACAGGGAAGTAAAGGGATATTTATGCTGCATCATAAACGTATGATAAGCATCCTCGATGGCCTTCATGATAATTTTACTTTTAACATAGCGTCCGTTGACGTAGTAATTTTCAAAATTTCGGTTGCCTCTGGAAACCGTAGGTTTACCGATGAAACCATCAATACGGAGAGTATCTGATTCATCCGTATCATGTACTTCGATCAGTTCTTTCGTGATATCTCTTCCGTATATTTGATAAATGACTTCTTTCAGATTATCATTGCCGGATGTGTGTAATTTTGTCTGTCCGTTCTGCATATATTTAAAAGAAATATGCGGATGGGAAAGAGCCAGCTGCTCCAGAAAGCTGCTGATATAACCGGCTTCCGTAGCGGCAGTTTTTAAAAATTTGGCTCTGGCTGGTGTATTGTAAAACAGATTTCGGATTAAGAAGGTAGTTCCGTCAGGAGCACCGATTTCTTCCATCCCTTTTTCCTGTCCTCCTTCGATTACATAACGGATACCGATCAGCTGCTCTCTTGTTTTCGTGATCAGTTCCACCTGTGAGACCGCAGCAATACTTGAAAGGGCCTCTCCTCGGAATCCCAGAGAGGAAATCGTCAAAAGGTCATCCACGCTCCGGATTTTGCTGGTGGCGTGGCGCAAAAAGGCAAAGGGAACCTGTTCCTTTTCGATTCCCGAACCATTGTCTGTAATGCGGATAAAAGAAATACCGCCCTCTCGGACTTCCACCGTGACGGCACTGGCACCGGCGTCAATAGCATTTTCCACCAGTTCCTTTACCACGGATGCAGGGCGTTCCACTACCTCTCCCGCTGCAATTTTATCAATTGTATTCTGATCAAGAACAGTAATTTGTCTCTGCATGATTCCCTCCAAGTAAGGTAAGCGTTAACCCTGCCACCGGTTTTTCAGTCTGGTCTGAAAACGGTACAGTGTATTCAGGGCATCCACGGGGGTGAGATTGCTGATATCGAGATTTTTCAGTTCTTCCAGGATATCCTGATCTTTCACAGTATCAAACAAAGACATCTGTTCAAGATCCACCTCGTCATAATGTACCGGTTTCGGTTTTGTTTTTTTCTGATTTTGTGCCAGATCTTTAATGGCACCGGTGATATCTGCATGAACCAGTTCATCCACCAGTTCTTTTGCCCGTTCAATGACAGAGTCGGGTACACCGGCCAGTTTGGCAACCTGGATACCGTAACTCTTGTCTGCACCGCCCTTGATGATTTTCCGCAGAAATACAATATCATCGCCTTTTTCTTTTACGGCAATACAGTAATTATTGACTCCCGGAATCTTTCCTTCCAGTTCTGTCAGTTCATGATAATGGGTGGCAAAGAGTGTCTTGGCTCCCAGAAGCCGTGTGTTGCTGATATGTTCAATCACTGCCCAGGCAATGGAAAGCCCGTCGAAGGTACTGGTGCCTCTGCCGATCTCATCAAGAATCAGAAGACTTTTTGAAGTGGCATTGCGAAGAATATTGGCAACTTCTGTCATTTCCACCATAAAAGTACTCTGACCGCTGGCAAGATCATCCGAAGCTCCCACACGGGTAAAAATACGGTCAACAACACCAATTTTTGCCTTATCTGCAGGAACAAACGAACCAATCTGTGCCATCAGTACGATAAGAGCAGTCTGACGCATATACGTGGATTTTCCGGCCATATTGGGACCGGTGATTACGGAAATACGCCGGGCTCCGTTATCCAGATACGTATCATTGGAAATGAACATGTCGTTGTTCATCATTTTTTCAACGACCGGGTGACGGCCGCCTTTGATATCAATAATTCCTCTGGAATTGACCGTGGGTCTTACATAGTTATTCCGCTGTGCCACAACAGAGAGTGACGCAAATACATCCAACAGAGCCACTGCTTTGGCAGTCTGCTGGATTCTTGGAATCTCCATTTCAATCCGGTCACGTACTTCACAGAACAGGTCATATTCCAGAGCAAATAGTTTATCTTCAGCTCCCAGAATCATATCTTCCAGTTCTTTCAGTTTAGGTGTGATATAACGCTCGGCATTGGTAAGTGTCTGTTTTCTTGTATAGTAATCAGGAACCAGATCCTTAAAACTGTTGGTGACTTCCAGATAATATCCGAATACCTTGTTATACTTGATTTTAAGATTCCGGATTCCTGTTTTTTCTCTTTCTTGGGCCTCAAGCTGTGCCAGCCATGTCTTTCCCTCAGTTTTAGACTTTCGATAATTGTCAACCTGTTCATTGTATCCATCTTTCAGGATGCCACCCTCTTTGACGGTGAGCGGCGGATCATCACAGATTGCATTTTCAATCCACAGACACACATCTTCCAGGCTGTCCAGTTGTTCATTGATCGAGGTAAGCAGCGGACTGGTAAAATTATTTAAAAGGTTTTTAATGTGCGGCAGCATCTGCAGAGAAGATTTAAAGGCAATCAGATCCCTGGGGTTGGCAGAGTGATAGCTGATCCGGCTGACCAGACGTTCCAGGTCATAGACCGGATTCAGATACTCCCGTATTTCTTCCCGCAGCATGGCCTGCAGATTCAGCTCTGTGATGGCATCCAGACGGGCATTGATTTCATCGGCATCGATCAGGGGCTGCTCCACGATACTTCTCATCATACGGGCCCCCATGGCAGTTTTGGTTTTATCAAGAACCCAGAGAAGAGAACCGCGTTTCTGTTTCTCACGCATGGTTTCTACCAGTTCCAGATTCCTTCTGCTGGAACTGTCAATCACCATATATTTATCTGTGACATACGGTGTAATACGATTCATATGAACCATAGCATTCTTCTGTGTCTCAAGAAGATAGCGGAACATGGCACCTGCGGCGATGACACCGATGTCGTAGTCTTTCAGTCCCAGCCCCTCCAGTGAAGAAACATGGAAATGTTCCCGAAGAGTCTGGATACACATCTCATCTCCGAAATACCAGGAATCCAGTGACGATACCGTAATATGAAGACGATGTTTCAGGTCATCCAGATCAATGCCTCTGACAAGCAGGGCATCATTACAGATGATCTCAGCCGGTGAAAACTTGTTGATTTCATCCAGAAGCTTTCTTTCCTTATCTACTTCGGTGACAAAACAGTCTCCGGTCGTAACATCTGCGGCAGAGATACCATATTTATCGGACATGCAGACGATGCACATCAGGTAATTATTTTTGCCTTCGTCCAGTTCCTGGGTATTCAGATTGGTGCCGGGTGTTACCACACGGGTAACCTCACGCTTCACCATTCCCTTTGCCTGGCGTGGATCTTCCACCTGCTCACAGATGGCCACTTTATATCCTTTCTCTATCAGACGATTGATATAGGTTTCCGCCGCATGAAAAGGAACCCCGCACATGGGGGCACGCTCTTCCAGGCCACAGTCTTTTCCTGTCAGTGTAAGTTCCAGTTCACGGGATACCGTTACGGCATCATCAAAGAACATTTCATAGAAATCTCCCAGACGGTAAAAAAGGACACAGTCTTTATATTCATTTTTAGTCTGCACGTAGTGCTGCATCATTGGTGATAAATTACCCAAGTTAATAACCTTCCTCTCTTATACGGGAGTTCCCATATAATAAAATCCTTTACAGGTATCCAGATGGACTCTGCAAAAACTTCCGATCATGGAAGCATCTCCCGGGAAATGAACAAGAAGATTGTTGCCCATTCGTCCGGTTACAAGAGACGGATCCTGTGTATTAACTTCTTCCACCAGTACTTCCTGTACAGTTCCCTCAAAACGTCCGGACATTTCTTTTGAAATCTCCTGTACCTCCTTTAGCAGTCGGTCAAAACGATCTTTTACAATTTCTTCCGGCACCTGATTTTCCATGGCTGCTGCCGGAGTTCCGGTTCTGCGGGAATAAATGAATGTAAATGCACTGTCATAGCGGACTTTTCTTACCACATCAAGAGTTTCCTGGAAATCTTCTTCTGTTTCTCCAGGGAATCCCACAATGATATCTGTCGTCAGAGAAATATCCGGTACAGCGGCACGGATACGTTCTACCAGTTCCAGATAGCTTTCTTTTGTATATCTTCTGTTCATGATTTTCAGAATGCGGCTGCTGCCGGACTGAAGCGGCAAATGAAGATGGCCGCATATTTTTTTACTGTGTGCCATAACTGCAATCAGTTCATCAGACAAATCCTTCGGATGGGAGGTCATAAAACGGATGCGGCGAAGCCCTTCAATCTGTTCCAGCTGCTCCAGAAGCTGTGCAAAGGTAACCGGCTGTTCCAGATTCTTCCCATAGGAATTCACATTCTGTCCCAGCAGCATGATTTCAACAACCCCGTCTGCCACCAGTTTGTTTACTTCATGCAGAATATCTTCCGGATTGCGGCTGCGTTCACGACCGCGTACATACGGTACAATACAGTAGCTGCAGAAGTTATTGCAGCCAAACATGATATTAACTCCGGACTTGAAACTGTACTTTCTGTCCACAGGAAGATTTTCTACGATCTCTGTGGTGTCTTTCCAGATATCAATCACCATTCGGTCAGATTCCATGGCAGTACAGAGAAGCTCCGCAAATTTGAAGATATTGTGTGTGCCGAAAATCAGGTCAACAAACCGATAGCTTTTCTTCAGCTTTTCCACTACCTGCGGTTCCTGCATCATACAGCCGCAAAGAGCAATCATCATATGTTTTTTCTTCTTTTTCATACTGCCCAGATATCCAAGACGGCCGTAAACTCTCTGATTGGCATTTTCTCTGACAGTACAGGTATTATAAATAACGAAATCGGCTTCTTCTTCGTGATCGGTTTTCTGATAGCCCACCTTTTCCAGAATTCCTTCCAGTTTTTCAGAATCCCTGGCATTCATCTGACAGCCAAACGTCTGTGTACACAGAAAGGGAACACGTCCCAATTCCTGTGCCATTTGTCTGACATAGGTTCGGCATTTGGCAATATAATAATACTGACGATTCGGTTCCAAATCCGGCGGCGGAAGTTCCAGATCTACAGTATCAAGATCAATCTCATCTAGCTTTTCTTCCGGTACATTGCGAATATCTATTTTATTATACATAGCTAGTCCTTTCCTTATTACTAAATCATTTGATTCCGTTAGAAAAGTTTACATACTGAAATTCGATATGTCAATATGTAATTTTCTTAAGGATTTATGCGTTTCTTAATTCCCATTTGGAAATAAGACCTGTTTTTTCCAAGATTTCCTTTTCTATCAATATCCTGACTTCTTCCGATATCTCCTGGCCATCTGCCGGCTTTAATAAAAGTTCCTGTTTTTCTGGTAAATACGAAGGATTCTTTCGTAACAGCACCTGATGTTCTTTACAAATTTGATTGGCATAGGCAAGTACCATATTCTGATTGACACTGTCTGCGATCCGTATCCGCCATCCGGTCTGATCAGCAATCCGCTGCAGGGTATCTTTCATTTTTAGCCCAAGCTGCGGAGATAAAAACGCAATCTGCAAATACTTTCCCTGAGCATCCGATTGAATTCCTTTTTTACAGGGAAGTATCTGTTCTCCTTCAAATTCCGCATCGAAACAGCTAAATGCCAGATTTTGTTCCACCGGTTCTGACTGATACTCCGGATAAATATCATTTTGGTTTGCCGGGATTCGTTCTGTGGCTTGCTTATTATAGTTACCCGCAGAAGGCTTTCCTTTATATAACAGAGAATAACCCGTTAAGGATTCAAATTCCTGACACAATGTTTCCAGCTCTTTATCATCAACCGGCTGATAAAAGGACAACATTACACTACATTCCTGTTTGCGAATGGATATTTTCTGCAGATTTGTTCCCAATCGTTCTGACAAAAAGGTTTGAATGGCATATTCGTTTGGCTCGGAATTTTTGTAAATCTTCCATCCTGTTTCTTCCAGAAAAACATCCGCTAATGTATCAAATTCCGCTCCTGCCGATTTAGGAAAATCAAAAACCATCTGCAGCTCTTTCCTTTCTATGAAACAACTGATTTTCTTATAGGAATACGCTGCAAACATTTCTTCTGCATACTTCATTACAGAATTCTGATCCATCCCACTGCTTTTTTTCAGGATTTCATCCATCTCTTCCCGGGTAGAACACTGAAATAAGAATAATCGTCTTCCATCCCGTGAAAAATAAATGGATTTATTCAGCATTTGTTCAAATGGAATCAGTATTTCTTCTTCCGTTATGGCTTTTCCATACCAGATAAAAGCCATGTCATTCACTGTAAATTTATTACCTGTATAATAAGTTTGAATGTACTCATATAATTCTTTTGGATAGCTTTCTTTTTCCCAGAAGTTTTCCTTTCTTTGCATGGTGTATTGATACACTTTTTTTAATTGTTTTCGGGGACTGTGTAAATATATCGTTTCACTGTCACCGGTTTCCGGTGTATAAATCCTCGTTCGATAATCCACATCCAGTTCGGATGCCAGTCCCTCCACCACTGCCGGGTCACCGTGTACCAGAAAGATATGTCTCGCAGAAAGTCTTTCCAGAAGCCCCTGAATCTCAGCCTTATCCCCATGGGCCGACAAGGATATTTTTCTCAGCGTACACAGTACCGGAACCCGATGTTCATTCACGGTAAGAAAACGCTCTTCCTCTTCCGATTCCAATAACTGCTGAATCTGACGTCCCGGTGCCTCCTCATCCTGATATCCTGTAATGATGATATAACCATTTTCCATAGGTGCAATTTTTTCCGCATACATGGCACTGGGACCACCGGTAAGCATGCCTGAACTTGCCACGAAAATTGTTGGATCACTTCCGTTCAAAAGCTCCATTCTGTCATCCTTCATTCCCACCGGCACAATCTCATCCGAGTAAAAGATATCATTTCCTTTCTCGATTCTTTTTGCAAGTGCATTCTTCAGATACCATGGATGCCTGCTGTACACCACATTCATATCCCTCACCATGCCATCCACGTAAATCTTCACTTTCGGAAGTTCCCCTTTATTCATTGCACGCCTTAGAATCAAAAGTACTTCCTGTGCCCTTCCAAGAGCAAAGGCGGGGATGACCATTTTCCCTTTTTTCTCTATACATTCCCTTACCACTTCTACCAACGCTTTTTCTTCCACCTGCCGGTTGGCATGTAATTTATCTCCATACGTTGCTTCTGTGATGATTACGTCAGGACGTAATTTGGGAATTCTTATCCCTTCAATGGTATTCTGGGCAAAGCCTGAAAAATCTCCCGTATAAAACAGACTGCCCTCTTTACTCTCCAGAAAAATGCAGGCTGCTCCCGCAATATGCCCCGCCGGATACATGGTAAGCTTTAATCCCGGCAGAATCTCCAGAGTTTCTTCATAACGACAGCCGCGCATACGGGTAAACAAAGCCTCTACATGCGCCGCTGCATATACCGGAATCCCTTCTTCCTTCCGGTTCATCAGTTTGATACTGTCATACAACAGCACCCTGGTCAGATCAATGGTCATGACAGTAGCATAAATAGATGCCAGCGGATATTCTTTGCTGATCAGCGGAAGTGTTCCTGTGTGATCCATATGTGCATGAGAAATAATAACTGCATCTACCCCACCCAGTTCCTGTATCTTCCTAAAATCCGGTAAAGGATCCTTCCCTGCACTTTGCCGGATTCCACAATCCAATAATATCTTATAATCATTCAATTCAACCAGAATGGCACTGCCGCCAATTTCCTTTGCTCCACCCAGAAAATGCAGTTTCATTACTATACTGTTCCTCCATTACGTATGTTCAATAAACATTAGTATAGCACGAAAACAACCTTTTGAGTAGACCTGATTTGGACAGGGGACAGTTCTTCAGTCTGCTTTCCTGCAAAGATTCTTACTTAGTTTTGGGTAATACCTTCGGTTTTGGGTCTGGAACATTCCACCAAATTATTCCTGTCCATTTCATATATTCTAAAACGATCACTAAATATACTAAAATCAAGAACGTTATAATAAAAATATGCTCTGTAAGAAGCGTTATGATACAAAAGAGATACAAGATCTGTTATAATAGAATCAGAGGTGAAATTGAAATGAATAAGATCTTAATTGTAGAAGACGAGCAATCTATTGCTGATATGGTAAAGCTGTGTCTCAGTAAAAATGGATACATTTGCGAAGCCGTGAATGATGGAATGGCAGCTGCCAAAAAAATAGAAGAAAAACTATACGATTTAGTATTGCTTGATATTATGTTGCCCGATATTGATGGGTATAATCTTATGGACTATATTAAGCAGTTTGATATGCCCGCTATATTTGTTACGGCAAAAACATCTGTGCCGGACAGAGTAAAGGGATTAAAGCTTGGAGCAGAAGATTATATTTCTAAGCCTTTTGATTTAGAAGAACTTTTAGCACGGGTTGCAACGGTTTTACGCAGATACCATAAAACCGAGAACATAATAGAAATAGGAAAAATCAAAATTGACACTTTGCAGAGGATAGTTTTATCAGATAATAAGCCCGTGTCTTTACCTGCAAAAGAATATGATTTGCTTTTATTCCTGGTTAGGAATAAAAATATCGCACTGTACCGTGAAACAATATTTGAGCAAGTGTGGCAAGAGCCTTATTTCGCTAACACTCGTACAATAGACCTGCACATTCAACGGTTAAAGAAAAAACTTGATTTAGGCGATGCCATTGAAACAATATATAAGGTCGGATATAAATTCAGAGCGGAGAAATTAAAATGAAATTATCATTTAAGTTCTTTTGTATAGCATACATTGTCGTGCTTTTATCGACCGGTTTAGGCGGTTCATACATAATCAAAAACATAAATGATACGCTTTGGAATACACAGGTTGAACGAGTAAATGCGGCAGTTAATTATGCAGCAGACAGTTTTATTGCATTTGCGGATGTTTCGTATAACGAAATATCCGGATCCAAAAAAAATGATGCCATACGACAGATTAAAAACACATTAGATAGTTCTGTTAGTGATATTGAGATATACACACCAAAAACCGTAAATACCCAATACACTGAAATGAACGACAATGAGTGTGCGGTAACATTTATCAAAAAAGAAAACAGACTCCTGATGGAATCGGTATGCAAACTGAACACCGGAGCCGATGAGTATTACCTTGTCGTTTACTCAGATTTTACTGAAATTCAAAGCCAACGTGATATGTTTTGGAGTAGGTACGGTATTGTTGTTTTCAGTGTATCTGCTATAAGCGGACTGTTTTTGTTTGCATTGGCAAGAAAGATTACAAAACCGCTGAACAAACTGACAAAGGTGGCGGATGAAATCGCACTCGGTAACTATGGCAGAAAAGTAGAGGTTAAAGGCTCTGGTTATGAAATATCCGCTTTATCAGAAAGTGTTAATTCTATGTCCTCGGCTATTGAGCAAAAAATAAAGGAAATTCGTGAAGAATTAAATAAGCGTAATATATTTGTTGCTGACTTTACCCACGAAATGAAAACTCCGATGACGGCTATCATTGGATATGCTCAAATGTTACGTTTTTACGATCTTGATGAGACAGAGAAAGACCAAGCAGCAAAAGCAATATATAATGAAGCAAAAAGACTCGAAAAATTATCGTTGCAGTTGCTTGATTTGTATGTGTACCAAAATGAGAATGTGGAAATGGAGGTACTTAATCTTTTTGAGGTTGGAGAGCAATTAATGTCAACTCTTAAATATCTTTCCGAAAAATACGATGTTTCTTACAGCATTGATTTTGAAAGAGAAGTTGTGTGTGCCAATAGTGTGTTGTTATTATCCTTGCTTTACAATTTGGCAGACAATGCTTTCAAAGCATCGCAACCGCAAACGAGTGTTAAGATTTACAGTAAGGTAACCCCTTCCGCTGTGCAAATATATGTTGAGGATGAAGGCAGAGGCATCGCCAAGGAAAACATTATGTTTTTAACGGAACCATTCTACCGTGAGGATAAATCTCGTTCAAGAAAACTTGGTGGCGCCGGTCTTGGATTGGCTTTGTGTAAAGAAATTGCAACACTTCACGGCACGGAGCTTGTCATCATGCTCCGTGTTGCCTGTGCTCACATGATCTTCGTGCTGTATGAATCCACAACGAATATATAAGTTGGCTACATAGGTATGCTGCTCTTGTTCTGTAATATCGAAAATATCGACCGTAGAGTTGTATTTGTCTTTGCCAAGGTGTACTTGCTTTTCATAATAGTTGCTTATGATGGCATCTACTTTCTCCAGATAAAGATGATTCTCTTCTATGTTTTCCAATGTTATTTCAATACCATCACACGATAAGTCAAGAATCGTTTTCGTGTCATCTTCATAAAGAATTTCAAAGTATCCGTTCTCTTTTTGAAAAGAGCAAGTCACAAAATCAAGTGTGATCGGTTGGCCATCCATGTAAATTCGGTTGCTGCTTCGGGAATAGCTGATATTGCTGTCCGTTACCATCTCTTTGAATGATTCACATATAGTTTCATCCTCTCCAAACAGCAACTCTACAACCTCAGTAACATCTTTCCGTAAGGTTTTGGTATCGTTGTTTTCGCTTCTGACCGGTAAAGAATGATCATCTACGCTTATGTCATTATTATCGTAAAGCTGGGCAACCTGTGCACTTGTGAGTTTTGGCCTGTTGTCTACAGAGGAATCACGGGTAACAACTTTCTTTACTTTTTCTTCTTCTTTTTGCCCGCTGATCAGCTGCGGTACAAAAAGGACACTGCAGATAAAAACAATCAACAGAAATATGATACTAATATTCTTTAATAGTTTCATTTTTCAGCCCCACCTTTGTCAGTTTATTCAGCGATTTTCACTTTCCACGTATTATATCAAAAGAAGGAAAACTTGCCAAACACTTGGGATTCCATGGACGGATCATATCCCATATCTTTGTAACCCAGCTTTTTCAGTAAGCCCATGCTTGGTTCATTCTCCGGCTCAGTGAAACTGATGAATTCCCACTCAGGATAATGTTCATGGAGCATATTGATAAGGACAGTACCACGATTTCTCCAACCATTTCATCTGTATCCTTCAATGCGACAGCAACCATAAAGGGAGAATCTACAGACATCATGTCGTCCTTTCGGCAACAATGCCCTCGTAGTCCTTTGTCTGACCACGCTGATACCGTGCGCAGATTTCGTTGTTGCGGTAGTTATACATAATGTCTGCATCCTTTGGTGTAACATTGCGTAGGAGCAGACGATCAGTTTTTATAAAAATCATAATATACACCTCCAATTTGTTTTTACATCACCGTGTAATTATTAAGCTGATTATCAACATCCCTGCCTGCATACATAACACGGATGACAGTTACAATTCCTGCATCTTTATTCGGAATATAAAATACCAGATAATTGTCAACAGGCATCACCCTTAGTCCTCTGCTGTGCCACGGCTCTTTTTCATAATGTCTGAATTTCTCTGGAAATTTCTCAAGCCCTATGATGTGTTCTTCTAACCTGTCAAGCTGTCCTGCCGCATGATCCGGTGAAAACAGTTCAAATGCAATATACTCATATATTCCCCTTAAATCGGCATCGGCTTGATCGGAGGTAATTACTTCATAAATCATATACCGTAATCTTTGCGAATATCAGCAAATGCCTGTCTTGCAGGTTTGGTTCTGCCTGCAACCATATCCGCATATCCTTTCTCCAGTTCTGCATTTAATTCTGCTTCGGTCAGTTCTGCCACATTGACAGGTATTGTCGTAGGTATTTTTACCTCAAACGGAAGCCCCCTATTTAAAATAATCTGTTTATAGAACATATTGATAGCATTAGATGCTGGAATGCCAAGTGCTGCCAAGATGCTTTCTGCCTGCTCTTTCACATCCGGCTCTATTCTTACGTACAAATTAGCTGATTTTGCTGCCATAGTGCAACTCTCCTTTCAAAAATCTTAGTGTTCCCTTTTCTTACTACATTATATCAATCTGTACGCACAATAGCAATACATTTTAATTTCTTTAGTTACTTAAGTGAACCCGCTGTTACTGTTCACGGAGTGAACAGTAACAACCCGCTTCCCGGTGGGAACTATAACATGAAAAAAGCACCCATCAAATTGCTCTGACAGATGCTCTGTATAGTATTCTTTACTCATATCTCTCTTTATTGATAATCTGTATCATCTCTGTTGGAGTAACAATAAAGTCACGCACTGGGTATACTCAAATCGAAACAGATTTTCAATACATTTAAAATGATTTCATTTTCTTTATAATTTCCAGCGGAATATGCTGGATTTCCAGACTTGTCTGCTCCAGCGTCAATGGATTTTGCCTGTAATTATCGACTGTTTCGATGCAAAATGCCAGATTTCCGATTAATTGTGTATAGTAAGCGGCGGGACTGCCGGATTCTCCATTTTCTCCCGGTTTCCACATATTATTGTTTTTGTTACGGAGCCGATAGGGAAATCGTTTCATTTGACAGCGAAAGCTGAAAGGTGCTATACGATGTTCCGGGCGATAGTAGCAGACAATTTTTTCATTGGAATAAAAGTTCAGATATCCTCTGGTATCGTATTCTTCAAATACACGCATCAGCATACGGGTTTCCTGTTCACTGGAAGGATACTCTCCCAGTTGTGCAGGTTCATAGGTTTGACAGGGGAAATTTCCATTCAGATCCACACCTCTGGCATTGTACTGCCAGTTTTCTGATTCAATTCCACGCATTTTGCACATTTGACGCAGGATTGGATTGCGGATGCTTTGAAAACCGTTGTGTGCAATTTCATAACCGTCAGGATTTAGAAGAGGAAGAATCGTAACCGAGCATTGATTCAGCAGTTTTCGTACTGGATATTTATTCATTTCCAGATTGTCTGCATACGCTTTCGCATAGGACTCTGCCAGTTTGAGAAGAAGAAGTGGATTCAGGTCTTCTTTTCCGTGAAAACCTGCAGTCATAACAATGGTTTCTATCCCCAACCCGATACGAAGCAAAGAAACCGGTCGGTTGTCATGGCTGTTTCCCAAAGTCCTGAATGTGGTAAAATCCTCATAATTATTATGAATATGTAACAATTCCTGATTGATTTCTTCACTGGTATGGCATTTCTGTATAATCATCCTGATAAGCCTCCTTTTCATATTACTATTATTGTATGTACAAAGGAGGCTTATTAGAACTAAGATCAGGAACGAATCTGTCCGTTTCCGTAAATGATATATTTGGTTGTGGTCAGTGCCAGCAGTCCCATGGGACCTCTGGCATGCAGTTTCTGTGTACTGATACCGATTTCTGCCCCATATCCGAATTCAAATCCATCTGTGAATCGGGTGGATGCATTCACGTAGACGCAGGCAGCATCCACTTCGTCGAGGAATTTCTGTGCATTTGTATAATTTTCCGTGATGATAGCTTCGGAATGTCCGGTATTATAACGGTTGATATGGGCGATTGCTTCGTCCACACCGGATACTGTTTTCATGGAAATGATATAATCCAGGTATTCTTTGCCCCAGTCTTCTTCTTCCGCTGCAATGCTGCCCGGAATCAGTGCATTTACCTCCTGGTCGCCACGGATTTCCACATGTTTCTCTTTGAGTTTTTCACCGAGACACGGAAGAAGTTTTTCTTTTACATTCCGGTGGATCAGAAGAGATTCGCAGGCATTACATACGCCGACACGCTGAGTTTTTGCATTCATGATGATAGAAACAGCCATGTCCATATCTGCGGATTCATCCACGTAGATATGACAGTTTCCTGTACCGGTTTCAATGACCGGAATCGTGCTGTTTTCTACAACAGCACGGATCAGTCCGGCTCCTCCGCGGGGAATCAATACGTCCACATACTGATTCAGTTTCATAAAAGCAGCTGCCGTTTTTCTGGAAGTGTCTTCAATCAGCTGCAGGATATCCGGGTTGACACCTGCATGGGAAAGCGTTTTTCTCAGGCAGGTTACGATAGCCTTAATGGAAGCAAAAGCATCACTTCCCCCTTTTAGAATAACAGCATTGCCTGTCTTAAAGCAAAGACCGAAAGCGTCTGCCGTCACATTGGGACGGGCTTCAAAAATAATACCAACAACGCCTAAAGGAACACGCTTCTGACCGATGATCAGACCATTTGGCCGTTTTTTCATACCGGTAACTTCACCGATGGGATCTTCCAGTGCTGCAATCTGACAAAGACCTTCGCCAATTGCAGCGATTCTCTCTTCCGTCAGCAAAAGACGGTCAAGCAATCCCTGAGACATTCCGTTTTCCTGTCCGCGCAGCATATCCTTTTTATTCTCTTCAATAATACTTGCGGCATCTTCCATCAGGTCTTTGGCTGCCTGCCGAAGAATCCCGTTCTTCTTTTCGGTAGAAAGCAGTCGTACTTCCGGTTCTGCGGCTTTTGCTTTCTGGCCGATACTCTCCAGATAATTCATATGGAGTCCTCCTTATTCATAAATTGTATTTTCTGTGATGACAATATCAGGCCGGATATCCGTCGGCTCGGTGGGGACTTCCTCCACCATCTGAAATTCAAAAGCAACGGCTGCTTTATAAAGATCAGGATGTGTACTGAGATAACGGTCATAGAAGCCGCCGCCATATCCTGCACGGTGTCTGTTCCTGTCAAAAGCAACTCCCGGCATCACCAGGAAAACGGAGTCTGTTCCGGCTACTGTAAGTCCCTCTCTTGGCTCCCGGATACCGAAATATCCCGGTTCCAGATCCTGCTCGGAAGTTATCTCATAAAAAATCATATCGCTGCCGATGACTTTGGGAGCTGCAATTCGTTTCTTACAGCGAAGTGCTTCTGCCATAATCTCACCGGTCATTACTTCTTTCTTACAGTCTATGTACAGGTAAATCCACTGGCTTTTTTTAAATGCATCCAGGCTGCACAGTGTCTGACAGATTTTGGAACTGTCCGTGATGATTTTTTCAGGATCTGCTTCTCTCCTTCTTCGGAGAATCTCTTTTCTAATGGCTTGTTTTGTTTCCATATTTTTCTCCCAGATTGACAATGGTTCCGTCTTTTTCAATGATATCAATGTTATCAAGCTGTGATCTCAGGTTCATCCGCACAGCAGCAATAAATTCTTTTCTCAGTTTTGCCTGTTCCTCTTTTTCCTGCGGATCCAGGCCGACAGCCTTGGCTTTTCTTGCCAGTTCATTGATCCGGTCAATTTTTCTCTGTTCCATATGTAATCTCCTTTACTCTGTTTTTTCAAGATAATCTAAAAGGAAAAATTCGTCCCTGGGATTGGAAATAAATAATGTTCCGTAATTTCTTCCCTGCATAATTTTGTGGATGACATGAAAGTCTTTTCCATTGGCAATAATCATATCGGTTCCTGCTGCCCCGGCAATCTCCGCTGCTGTAAGTTTGGTAGCCATTCCGCCGGTTCCCACATTGCTTCCGGTAGAACCTTTTCCCATCGCTTTCAGATTATCGTCCAGTGATTCCACCACATCGATAAATTTTGCGTCTGGATTCTTATGGGGATCATCGGTAAACAGACCATCGATATCGGATAGAAGAATCAGCAGATCAGCACCAATCAGTGCTGCAACGACAGCGGAAAGAGTATCATTATCACCAAACTCAATTTCATACGTTGAAACCGTATCATTTTCATTGACAATCGGAATCGCTCCCATACGCAGCAGCTCATGGAAGGTATTTTTTGCATTCATACGGTTCAGATTGTTCAGCATCGTGTTTTTGGTCATAAGAATCTGGCTTGCCACCTGATTATATTCCGCAAATAATTTCTGATAGATCATCATCAGCCTGGCCTGACCAATCGCTGCACATGCCTGTTTCTCAGCAATTTTTACAGGTTTCCGATTATATCCCATGGTCTTGCTTCCAACCATAATGGCTCCGGAAGAGACAAGGACTACTTCTTTTCCCTGATTGCGAAGATCACTGATTTCACGAACCAGTATTTCCAATTTGATCAGATCAAGATATCCTGTCTCCGGATGGGTAAGAGAAGAAGAACCGATTTTGATTACAATTCTTTTTTTATCTTTCAGTGCTTCTCTGAAGTGTGTATTCATGTTGTAGTACTCCTAAATTTAAAATAATCTGTTACTGTTCACTCCGTGACCGGTAACAATAATCTTTTCCTATTGTAACGCATCATGACAGAAAGTGCCACCCTTATTTTTATCAGCTGGAGTAGTTTTCCAGAAAACTGTACAATTCCTGCTTACTTTCCAGAACATATCCATCTGCAATATCCTTCTGAACAGACGCAGGAAGCGAATCCCATGTGATGTCTGTAGTTTCAAAAACGCTGCCATCTTCCAGGCGTACAATGATAGTCCCCTCGTGAATACCAATATGATAGCGTGTTTGGATCGTGTTTTCTGCTTCTAAAATTTGTGGAGCTGATTCTGTACCGGAAATGTTATGTCTGTAACTGACATAAAATCCTAATGCAAGAAGCAGTGTTACAGTTAAAAGACCGATACCGTAAACAGTTTTTCGCATATGATTTCTCCTTTCGCGATTCTGTTTCTAGTATCGGTCTTATTTTACTAGATTATTCCTGTTTTGAACCAAGAATTTCTACTCGGTCAGCATAGGTATCCTGAATGATACATACCCATGTTTTTCCGGTATCCATGGTAATCTGATTGCCGTTCATATCATAATAGAAAGTGGCTCCCCATGGAGTATGCTTCTTCCATGTGATATCAATTGCTTTTCCATTTGTGATGTACTTTCCTACGTTTCCTGCATCCACATCAATATTCAGGTAACCATTTTCATCGTATTTGCGCCAGGTTGAATATTGAAGAATAATATTTTTATATGCAATCTGTTCCCCGGTCAGCTGATCAATCTGTTTATCATCATACTGGAACCGATAGTATAGTTTATCTTCCGGGTTGTACTCAAACCAGGGTTCATTGAGGAAATATCCTGGTTTTACGACTGCAGCATCCACGTTTCCAGGCAGTTCGATATCCTCATCCACATCACAGAAATGGTATCCGGGCTGATAATCAGCACTGTACTCCTGACTGTATCCATTGATTTCGATACCTTTTTGTATACCTTCAAAACTGGTATAGGCATTGTGCGGAGATTTTCGGTCTGTTGTCCGGTAGAATACCTGATCCCCGTATCCGGCAAGACCGCTCAAATTATTTACTTCCGGCAGTTCAAGGAATGGAATCGCATAGGCAGACTGTCCATAGTGAACATAGATGGCATTGAAACCGGAAGCATAGAAAATATAATAATCACGACAGCTTCTGACTGAGCCTATTTTATCCAGATTATCATAATCTTCAAATACACCCATCAGTCGTGTGATACCACCTTCAACCGGTGCTTCATAGACTACTCCGGCATTGGCAATCCCGGCCTGAGGACAGGCAGGACGAAGATTATTCAACATAACAGCTACCGGTCGTCTTCTTCCGATTTCTTCCGGAACGTATTCTCCGGTCAGATAACTGATCACCTGACCTTCCGGCACAGGTTCTTCCGTCGGCTCCGGTGTATCAGGAACAATGATATCCGGTTCAGGAGTATCCGTTTCCACAGTTTCCTGCTCGGGTTCAGATGTACTTTCCGGGGTACTTTCCGGAATCTTTGCTTCTGAAGTCTCTTGTTTTTTACAGCCGCCAAACATTGTTCCCACCAGTCCGAGAACCAACATAAGTTTTACATATTTTTTCATAATGTTATTTCCTTTCTATTCCCTTTCAATATGTATTTGCTGCAGAACCTGCCTTTGTTTCTCTTCCATTATTTTTCGTTCTTCTTCCTCCATATGGTCATAACCAAGCAGATGAAGCATACTGTGAGCAATCAAAAATGCATATTCCCGCCTGGTGCTGTGTCCATATTCATCTGCCTGTGCGATCACCCGGGGAATGGAGATCATAATATCTCCCAGCAGCAGTTCTCCTGTTTCCGGATGAAACAGACTGTCATCTTCCTCAAGAATGGAGTAATCAGCCGGAGATGGAAAATCTACCATGGGAAAAGAGAGAACGTCCGTAGGACGGTCAATCTGACGAAATTCACGGTTTGTTGCCTGAATCTGTTCATCATCTGTCAATACCAGGCTGATCTGTGCCTCATAAGGGCACTGTTCCTGGTCAAGAACCGCATCTGCCACCAGTGCTGCGACTTCTTCGAAATCAAAATCAAAAGACTGTTCCTGTTCATTTTCAAAATCAATTGTCATAGCGTTTACCTCGCTTTCTGGGATGTTTCACCTGTGTGGACGTGTCTGGATGTTTTTTTTCGTAAATTTCATATGCCTGAACAATTTTCTGAACCAGTGGATGACGAACCACGTCTTTACTGGTAAGTTCGCAGACAGCAATACCTTCCACATTTTTCAGAACAGACAGTGCGACTTCCAGACCTGATTTCTGACCGGAAGGAAGATCTTTCTGAGAAGAGTCCCCGGTTATGATGACTTTGGATCCGAATCCGATTCGGGTAAGAAACATCTTCATCTGGGCCGGTGTGGTATTTTGTGCCTCATCCAGAATAATAAACGCATTATCCAGTGTCCGTCCGCGCATATATGCCAGAGGAGCCACTTCAATCAGCCCCTTTTCCATATTTTTGGCAAAGCTTTCCGGTCCCATAATCTGATATAGTGCATCGTAAAGAGGACGAAGGTAGGGATCCACTTTGCTCTGAAGATCGCCCGGAAGGAAACCAAGCTTTTCACCGGCTTCAATAGCGGGCCGTGTCAGAATAATCCGGCCCACTTCATCATTGCGGAAAGCAGTGATCGCCATGGCCATTGCCAGATAAGTTTTACCAGTTCCCGCAGGTCCCACACCGAATACGATCATTTCCTTTCGAATCTGATCCACATATTGTTTCTGACCAAGAGTTTTAGGTTTTACGGGGCGTCCATTAATAGTATGGCAGATACACTCCTTATCCATTTCTACCAGTGGTGCGTCCTTCTCTTCCATAGTGAGAGAAAGTGCATAATCCACATTCTGTGCCTGAATCGTATTGCCCCTTTGGGAAAGTCCAAGAAGTTCTTTCAATATTCCGGCTGCCTTTTTTACGTTCGGTTCCGGTCCGACAATTTTCAAAACTCCGTCTCTGGAAATTAATGTAACCCGCAGAGTGCGTTCGATTTTTTTGATATGCTCATCAAACTGGCCATATATATTTCGTTCATGTGCAGCAGGTATTTCCATCTGCTGTTCAATGATACTATTTGCCATGTGTTACCTCCTCATTTGATAGGCTAAATTCTATTGTATCACCTTTTCGACAGAATGGTAGTACTTTTTCTTTAATTTTTACTGAAGATTATTCTCGGGAGGCTGTATCTGTTCTTTTGTTACTGCTGTTTTTACAATACACGGTTCACAGGCTGTAACAGTTCCTTTTGCCATACAAGTTGTTTGCGTAACAGTAATCTGGATATTTTGTCCGAGAACCTGTATGTTATTTTTAACCAGATTCTCCAGAAATATGCGAATATGTTCCTCCTCTATGGTAATGGCTTCTTTTTTCGTATAGATTTCTTCCGTCAATGTATAGGGAAATGTCTGTATTTTTTCAAAAGACACAGGAAGGCGAAAACTATCCGTCAGATACAGTGGATAGGAAAAATGATAGATATCCTTGGATTTTTCAGAAGGAGAACCGAGAGAAAAATTTCTTTCTAAAATACGGATGGCGTAATAATTCTTTTCTTCACCGGTATAGTGTTTTACCTGATGTTTCAGAGGAAACTCATGATAATAAGCGTATGTTGTCTCCATCATGATATCGGCATCCGCTTTGACATATTCATATCGCTGTACCTGTGCATCATTATTTAGGATTTCAATTTGTCCTGTTACCAGAATATCCCCTTTTTTACAGATTTGTCCTGCCTGAACCAGAGGAGTCCCTGTTCTGGTTATGATCGAGCGAACCACACCATTTTTCTGTGCTGTAAGATCCCAGCTATCTAAATGATCGTTTTCTTTTGATGCTTCCCGATAGGAATCTTCATTTTCCTTTACCTGAATCACCAGACAAGTGCCATCAATTCTGGCCGCTACCCATACAATATCGGGAAATTGTTGGCGGATATGGGCGGCAATCTGCGAACAGTCAATTTTTTTCTTTAAAATCCCATCACTGATATTCAGAGAAAGAAGGGATTCCCGAATAGTTTCATCAGAATACTGATGATTGCCCTGCAGCTGTATTTCCCATATATGCAGAGAAACTCCATATAAAAGCAAAATAAAAAACAGTATTCCAAGAAAAAAAGCCTTTCTCTTTTGATTTCTCTGAAAGAAGAAAGGCAATCCATGTTTCTCCAGTAAAATGATTTTTGAATGGGTCTTTCTGCGGAAGTTATTTAGGCGGAAAAAATCTCTGACAGATAACTCCATTTCAAATTCATATTCTGACTGTTTACTGATCAGATTCCACACAGGAATCCTGTTATGTACACAGAGAGATAAAAATCGTTCCGGCATGGGACTGATCAGCTTTATTTTAACATATCCTTTGATATACTGCGGAATTCTCTCAATCAATCATTATCCTCCCACGATGCTTCTATTCATATGAGATACATTCAAATACACCGCTGACCTTCATTTCATCCGTGGTATAATATAGGATTTTTAACTGCTGTCCCTGTATCCTGAGACAACATCGTTTTGTCTGTACCAGCAGCAGGTTTTCGTGATAATCAAGAATTCTGGTATAATTTTCCAGAAGGATTTCCCGGTTTCCCATCAGGGTAATGATGGCATCCTCGTATGCCAGATCTCCAGGAAGCAGCAGTGACTGTGCCAGCCGCTCCCGCCAGGCAGTCACGGACATCTTCATCTTCCGATGCCTCCGGTTTTATTAAACATTCTATTACGATAAAGATGACTTTATGCTTCTTTGATAAAAATCAGAGAAAACCAGAGAACCATCTTTTCTCCCATATAGTAATCCATATCATTCTCTTCGATATTCTTCGTAAGCAGAATCCCGTGGCTTTCAATACAGGGATGCATCAGTTCCGGATGTACACAGGATTTTTTCGGATAGGTACATTTCTCACAGATCGAACAGGAATCTGTAGAAAGGGTATAACACATCCATGCTTCTTTTTTCAGATAAGCTTCGATCTCAGCAGTAATCTCTTCATGTTCCCGTTTCGTTTTCAGCAGGGCTGCCATATCGGAATAATCCGGAACTTCGGCAACAGAGGAAAATAACAGTGCATGTGAATAGTCCCGGCATATAGACCTACACTGCTCCACTGTTCCAACCGCAGGAGGGCAGGACCAGGATTTGCCATACCGTGGGCATTCTTTTTTACAGATGGCACGTACTTTATCATTAAATTCTATATCCTCTGTTTTGATAAATGCATATTGGTAAATGGGAAACTGTGTAATATATTCTTCAATTGCCTGAAAATTCATGCTCATCTCTCCTGTCTATTCTGCATCAAACAACGGTGTGGAAAAATAACGTTCCGCAGTATCCGGAAGTATGGTCACTACCGTTTTTCCTTTCCCGAGTTTTTTCGCCAGTTTCCGTGCAGCTGCCACATTAGTTCCGCTGGAAATACCACACATCAGTCCTTCCAGTCTGGCAAGATCTTTGGCTGTCTGCAGGGCTTCCTCGTCAGAAACGATGTAAATATCATCATAAATATGCTGATTCAGCACATCCGGCACAACTCCGTCACCGATTCCCATCTGAATATGGGTACCTACAGTACCGCCTGCCAGAATAGCAGCATTTTCCGGTTCAACTGCCCAGATGGTAATCTGTGGATTTAATGCTTTCAGCGTTTCTCCGATTCCGGTAATCGTTCCGCCGGTACCAATCCCTGAGCAGAACCCATCAATCGGGCCGGCAACCTGTTCCAGTATCTCCAGACCGGTATGATGTCTGTGTACCATAGGATTGGCCGGATTTTCAAACTGCTGAGGAACAAACACTTTAGGATCATTTGCTGCCATTTCCATCGCAGTTTTCATACACTGATCAATGCAGTCCCCAATATTGCCATGGTCATGAATCAGAATCACTTCTGCTCCATAATGCTCAACCAGCAGCTTTCTCTCGTGACTGACAGAATCCGGCATAATAATGATAGTACGATAGCCTTTCACCGCACCTACCAGTGCAAGGCCAATTCCCTGATTGCCGCTGGTCGGCTCAACGATAATGGAATCGGGCTTTAAGATTCCATCTGCTTCTGCTTTCGTGATCATATTAAATGCAGTTCTCGTCTTAATCGATCCCCCCACATTTAATCCTTCAAATTTTACCAATATTCTGGCACCTTCCGGGTCCGCCATACGATTCAGCTGAATGATGGGGGTATGACCGATTGCTTCTAATACATTCTGATATATCATTTTAATATCACTCCACTTTCTTTTTCCTTCGTTAGATCAGAGACTGAACATTGTCTCTTCAGCTAACGAATATTATACATGATGAAATAAAATATGTCTACTTAAAGTCGTTTTGGTTTGCATCTGTGTTTCTCATTGTGTTACTGGTCACAGAGTGAACAGTAACTTCTAAATAGTGATTTGTCATCATATTATGCAGTAAGAATCTTCAGGTGACTGAATTTATGAAAAAGAAACTCTCTCATATATGGAAATCCCTTCAGGATCAGGAACGCACAGACTATCTTATTGCTGCGGCTATCTCGATTATGACTGCATCTTTTCTGGCAGGTGCTGCCCTGCATCGTATCATGGACCAAAATCATACAACAGAAGAAACATCCATACAATCTTCTTCTGAGAATTGGGGACTGGGGTTTTCTGATTCGGGAACCCCGCCAATAGGAAATGCAACCTCTGAAGAATTAAAACAATACCACGCTGCCTATCTGCAGCCCACGGAAGACAAAGTCATATACCTTACCTTTGATGCAGGCTACGAAAACGGAAACACTCCGGCAATATTGGCTGCTCTGAAAAAACATCAGGCTCCGGCTACATTTTTTGTCGTGGGAAATTTTCTGGAAACCAGTCCGGAACTTGTCAGACAGATGAACGAAGAAGGACATATCGTTGCAAATCATACATACCATCATCCTGACATGTCCCGGATGGCTGATGAGAAATCATTTCTTGAGGAACTGGAAAAAAACGAAACCCTGTATAAAGAAATTACAGGAGAAGAAATGGTAAAATACTATCGACCCCCGCAGGGAATCTTCAATACCACAAATCTGGAAATGGCATCAAAAGCAGGATACAAAACATTCTTCTGGAGCCTGGCTTACGTCGACTGGCTGCAGGATCAGCAGCCCACAAAAGAACAGGCCTTTGCAAAACTAATCCCCCGCATCCACCCCGGCGCAATCGTCCTGCTACACAGCACATCCTCCACCAACGCAGAAATACTGGATGAACTACTCACCAAATGGGAAGAAATGGGGTACCATTATGCTCCGCTCACAGAATTGGCGGAGACACTTTAGTTTGTTCTGGAAGGGGACGGAAACTTCTTAAAATCACAGAGTTTCTCCGTCCCCACCCCAAACAATCTAAATATCCCCCAAACTTGCAAAAAACAGTTCGTAGAAGTCGTCTTCTCCCTCCAGCATCGGTGAGTTTTCCCCTCCACCGTTGGTGCTTCTTCGCATGGAGGCGTAGAATTCTTCACCTGCCTGGATCAGATCCATCTCGTAAATGGGATATCCCAGTTCCTGGCATTTTTTGCAGAATGCAGTGATAGGATTTTTTTCTGTCCGGGTTGCCAGCAGTGTCTGACGCAGTTGTTCGTCATGTAGTGCTTTATTCTGGAGTGTATCTAAAATGTCTAAAACATTCATGGCGTGCCCTCCTTTTATCCAATATAAGCTTTCAGCAGCAGGAAAGTATTTTTCACACCGTCCACATGGCTTCTCTCATATCCATGGGAAGCATAGACACCAGGTCCGATCAGACTGTGGCGAAGCTCGTGCCCTGCTTTTAAAGCCATATCCGCATCGGAACTATAATAAACATAAACATCCGTGGCGAAATCAATGCCTTCTCTCTGTGCTGCTTCTACCAGACCGGAAACCGACTGATAATGGGAAGGACCGCTGGCATCTTTCACACAAATGGAGACCTGATGTTCAGTGCATTCCAGTCCTTCTCCCACACATCCCATATCGACGGAAAGAAATTCTGCAGCATCTGCGGGAACGGACGAAGCACCGCCGTGACCGACTTCCTCAAATACCGTAACAAACTCATAAACTTTTCTAGGTAGTTTAACCTGCTCTTCTTTGAGATATCTGGCATAACCAAGCATGATAGCAGTACTCAGTTTATCATCAAGGAAACGGCTTTTGATATAGCCGGATGGTGTGATGACCGTCCTTGGGTCAACACATACGTAGTTTCCATTCATAATCCCCAGTTTTTTCACATCTTCTTTTGAAAATACTGGTTCATCCAACAGCAGTTCTACTGTCTGGAAGGTTCTTTCTGTCTTGTTGTATTCTCCGTTTACATGGATGGATGCATCGGTCAGCTGAATGGTGCCGGTATATACTTTATGGTCATAAGTATAGATGCGGCAGTTTTCTGTCTCTGTATTATTGGCGTTCAGACCACCCACCGGTGAGATACGAATCCGTCCGTTATTTTTAATTTCAGCAACCATAGCACCCAGAGTATCTACATGACCGCTGAGTACGATCGGGTCGCCTTCTCCGCCAAGTTCTACAAGTACACTTCCCTTTTCGGTGATAACAGGGTCATATCCCAGTCTCTGATACTCAGCAACCAGATACTTAACTACTTCAGATGTGAAGCCTGACGGGCTGTCAATAGCCAGAAGTTGATTTGCCTGTTCCAGTATATAATCGATATAGTTTTCCATTAATCATGTCCTCCTGCATTGTTGTTTCCTTTATCGTTTTCACTGCTCTTTCAGAGCCTCGTCTACCAGTTTTTCAAAAGCTTCCCTTGTATAGTCGGACACTTCCACACGCTGATCTCCGAAAAAAATGGTAGGAATTGATCTGACCTGCAGGGTATCGCGTGCATAAGCAACCAGATTTCGTTCAAGTTCCGTATAGGTTCCGTCTAAAAGTGCCTGCCGGAAGGCACAAGAATCCAGTCCCACTTCCTCTGCAAGACCACAAAGTATTTCCAGATCACCGATATCCTGTTCCTCTGTAAAATAGGCTGAGAAAATACGAGAATTATATTCTTCTCCACAACCATGTTCACGGGCAAAATGATACCCTTCAAATGCCAGCCGGGTATATGGTCTCGGAATTACTTTTGGAGGAAGCTTCATATCGATTCCCAGTGATTTTGCCATGGGAACAAGCGTTTTTGCCCATTTTTCTTTACGAACCGCATCATGATAGGTGTCAATTCTTTCATCCGGTTCCTGAGTCAGTTCGAAAGGAACCCATTCCACCTCTACTTCTTTTCCCTGTATGGCCTGCATAAACGGGACCTTAGCGACCATACAATAGGGACATACATAATCTGTTACAAAACGAATTTTTAATGACATTTCAAATCTCCTTTCCAAATGATTATATCAGTTCCAGATGTTTGCAGGCATTCCAGATTCCATCTTCCAGCAGCGGAGATGTTATATAATCGGCCGCTTCTTTTGCAACATCCGAACCGTTTCCCATAACGACACCAATACCAGCTGTGTGCAGCATACCGATATCGTTAGCACTGTCACCAAAAGCAACTGTGTCTTCCAGTGCAATGTTCAGAAATTCACAGACTTTTTGAATACCCGTCCCTTTATGATGCCCTTTGGGAACCATCTCTACCACAGACGAGTTATGTATCATAAAATCAAAATAAGAATCCAGAGCTTTAAAACAATTCTCTGTGTCCGCATCGGTAGTTTTACATGAAAGTTTGGAAATCTCCCATTTTCCCCAATTTTCTTTAATTGTGCGAAGGAGCACGCCAAGTTCCGTTTTCAGTTTCATTCCGAAATAATCGTTTTCAAATTCTTCATCATCCATATATAGATAGGTTCTACCTTCCAGAATCGGACAGAAACCATACTTTCTGACAGTATTTACTGTATATTCAGCCAGTTTATGGTCAATTTCCTTGTAATAAACCACCTGATCATGATATTCAATCATGGTGCCGCATCCCGACACAATACCGTCAAATCCGATTTCCAGAAGTTGTGGATTCTGAATATAACCTCTTGAACGACCTGAACATAAAAAAGTATAATGCCCATTGGCACGCAGCTGATGAATTGCCTTTATTGTACTTTCCGGGATAAAATTTCTGTAATCCCAGATGGTTCCGTCTATGTCAAAAAAGACTGCTTTTGTTTTTTTCATAATAACTCCTCCATGCTGCTAATTTTTTGATATCTTTTTTGTAATCATTTTTTGAGCACTGCTGAAATCAATATTAACCTGGAATATCATTTTGATGATCCAGATAAAAAAGAAAATTACTGCGATTGGTATCACACAGGTGGTAATAATCAAGACAGCAATTGCATCAATAAAGACGCTGAGTACATTTTTGGCACTTTCGCCCAATTGGGTAACTTTATCACCAATTTCTGAAAGGAAACCTAAAAATCCCTTCGAATCTTCTTCATTATCTGAGCTTTCTTCTGCTTCATCCGAAATTTCGTTGACCGTCTCAAATGTCTTCGAAATAGATTCCTCAAATGTAGCTTCAATCAAAGTAGATACTTTCACACTGACCGGTATGATCAAAAAAATTGCTATTGCAAAAACAGACAATTTGATAGCTAACATTTTCAGTATATCTTTCTTACAAAAAGTGTAAATGCATAGTAAGACACATGCGATGGGAATCAGGAAATCAAAAGAAATATAGCCCATCGTTGTCAGCAGGAATTTTTCCAGGTAAATAGCACAGACTACGATAAGCAGTGGAGTAGTCAGCTCTGAAATCTGTTCTGCAATCGGTGTGGCTGCATCGCCGGGAATTGCAGATATAGCTGCAGAAGTTACAGTGACAGATGCTGTCATGCCCAGGGCAGTAAGCTTCTTTTCATCCAGAACTTTTATCGTAGAAGCGTGGACACTGGGCGATGTGGCGTATTTGGCCGCAACGGTAATTGACAATACAGCAATTAATAAAAGTGCAATTATAATAATGATTTTCTTAATCAGAGTCTGGTCTTTCATCATAACTATTCATCCTCCGTAAATAGCACCATAGATACATTCTATTTATGGTATGGTTCATGATTGATAATTCTGTACCCTCTGTAAATCTGTTCCAGCAAAATGACCCGCATCAGCTGATGGGGAAATGTCATACGGGAAAAACTGACAGGATAATCAGATCGCTTCAGGACTGCATCTCCCAGCCCAAGAGAGCCGCCGATAATAAAACAGACATGGCTCTTTCCCTGAATTCCGAGAGAATCGATTTTATTGGCAAATGCTGCCGAATCAAGCATGGTACCGCCAATTTCTAATGTGATGACGTATGCATCATCTTTTACCAGTCTAAGAATTCGTTCCCCTTCCTTGTCACGAATCTGATTCTCAACAGTAATACTGGCATGATCAGGAGTTTTTTCGTCCGCCACTTCCAAAATATCCAGCTTACAGTATTTGCTTAGTCTTTTTGAATACTCTGCTATGGCATCACGCAAATACTTTTCCTTAATTTTTCCTACGGTTATTATGGTAATTTTCATATGAATATCGGCTGCAGCCTGTCAGGCCACAGCCGCTCTCCCTTTCGAATTCTTTACTTAATACATACTGCTCTGAAATTGTCCGCCAAAATAATTACGTTTCAACTCCAGAAACAATTCAGCATTGGTTGCATGTTTGTAGGGATTCACAAAAAACAATCCTACAAGTCCACAGGTACAGGCAGAAAGAATTTCCCAGCCGATAAAGGAAAGATCAAGAATAAAGGCCTCCATCTTCTGACCGTACATCATTTCTTTGCTGATACGAAAAGCTTCACTGCTTCCCATCTGGGGACATTCCGCCAGAAGATAGGGAACCATTCTGTATTCATAGCTTTTTATTATCCCCGGAATAAATAACAACAGTGACCACAGGAAAATATATAGTCCTTTGAGGAACATGGTTCCGACTATTTTAAGATAGCTGCCGCTTCCGAACGCATAAGCAAGATTACCAAAACGTCCCGCTTCATAAGCATTTTCTATAAAAAATCTGCATCCGCCCACTTCTAAAGGGGAGAATACAAAGATACTCAGGACAATCAGAATTAACGTAAGTGCCAGAAAAAACAAAGAAGCAAATAAACCGATGATAGTGGAAACAAGAGAAGAAGTTCTGGCATAATTGCCAACAATTATTTCTACATCTTCGAAATTTTCCTGATAATAATCAGTAGACTGATTGATTTTATCTTCATAAGTGTTTTTTATGGAACTGCCGCTTCCGCCCAAAAAAAGAGAAAGAACAAATGCAACAGCAACACAGGTCCAGTAGTTTTTTAGAAATGCAGCTTTACCGCGTGTTTTCAATGTAATACGATCCCACATCACTATACCTCTTCCTTTCATTGCAAGTATATCTCGGAAAGAAAACAAACTAATTAAATAATAATGACCCTGCAGCATCACACTACAGGGCCCAATCGTTATGCAAAAGGCATTCCTGAATTATTTTGCCTTGTTCTTAATAAACTCATCAATTCCCTTTGCTGCAGCTTTTCCGGCACCCATAGCAAGAATTACCGTTGCAGCACCTGTAACAGCATCACCACCGGCATAAACACCCTCTTTAGAGGTAGCACCGGTTACATCATCAGCGATGATACATTTTCTTCTGTTGATATCCAGACCTACAGTTGTAGAAGAAATCAATGGGTTAGGAGAAGTACCAAGTGACATAATTACAGTGTCCACTTCCATCTCAAACTCAGAACCTGCTACTTCAACCGGACGTCTTCTTCCGGATGCATCTGGTTCACCAAGTTCCATACGAACACATTTGATTGCCTTCACCCATCCGTTTTCATCAGCGATGATTTCTACAGGGTTGGTAAGAAGATCAAAGATAACACCTTCTTCTTTGGCATGATGTACTTCTTCGCGTCTTGCAGGAAGTTCCTCTTCACTTCTTCTGTATACGATATGTACTTCTGCACCGAGACGAAGAGCTGTTCTTGCAGCATCCATAGCCACGTTACCGCCGCCCACAACGACTACCTTCTTTCCGGTAACGATCGGAGTATCATAATCATCACGGAAAGCTTTCATCAGGTTGCTTCGTGTCAGATATTCGTTGGCAGAAAATACGCCGTTGGATACTTCTCCCGGAATACCCATGAACATAGGAAGTCCGGCACCGGAACCGATAAATACAGCTTCGAACCCTTCTTTTTCCATCAGCTCATCAACAGTTGTGGACTTACCGATGATAACGTTGGTATCGATTTTAACACCAAGAGATTTTACATTTTCTACTTCTGCTTTTACAACTTTATCTTTTGGAAGACGGAACTCAGGAATACCATATACAAGAACGCCGCCTGCCTGATGAAGAGCTTCAAAAATAGTAACATCATAACCGAGTTTTGCCAGATCACCTGCACATGTCAGTCCGGAAGGACCGGATCCGATGACTGCAACTTTATGACCGTTTTTCTCTGCCGGAGCTTCAGGTTTGATACCATTCTCTTTTGCCCAGTCAGCAACAAAACGTTCCAGTTTTCCGATAGAAACAGCTTCTCCTTT
>JBJELU010000037.1:0-3895 GCA_051879355.1 Oliverpabstia sp. | reverse complement strand
ACAAGAAAGAGACCACCCTTGCCCAGCAGAAACAGCAGGCAATCAAGGATGCGTTTCGAGATTGGATCTGGAAAGATCCTCGCCGCCGTGAAGCTCTTGTTACTAAGTACAACGAGCTTTTTAATTCTACAAGACCCCGTGAATACGATGGAAGTCATATCCGGTTTGGCGGTATGAATCCTGATATTACCCTCAGAGAGCATCAGAGAAATGCCATTGCTCATGTGCTTTATGGAGGAAATACCTTGCTGGCTCATGAAGTCGGTGCAGGAAAAACCTTTGAAATGGCTGCATCTGCTATGGAAAGCAAGCGTCTGGGCTTGTGCCAGAAATCCATGTTTGTTGTTCCCAACCATTTGACCCTTCAGTGGGCAAATGAGTTCCTGAGACTGTATCCAAGTGCTAAGTTGCTTGTTGCTACAAAGAAAGACTTTGAAACTGCAAATCGAAAGAAATTCTGCGCACGTATCGCAACTGGCGACTACGATGCAGTCATCATCGGACACAGTCAGTTTGAAAAAATCCCGCTGTCCCCTGAACGTCAGGAACGACAGTTGCGAGAGCAGATTGACGAGATTGAGGGAGCAATCGCAGAACTGAAATGGCAGCGAGGTGAAAGCTTTACCATCAAGCAGATGGAGAAAACCCGTAAGTCTTTGCAGGCCAGATTGGATAAGTTGACTTCGACAGAAAGGAAGGATGATGTAATCACATTTGAGCAGCTGGGTGTTGACCGACTGTTTGTAGACGAAAGCCATGCGTTTAAGAACCTTTTTCTTTATACCAAGATGCGTAATGTAGCAGGTCTTTCCACTTCGGAAGCGCAGAAATCCAGCGATATGTTTATGAAATGTCGTTATATGGATGAGCTTACCGGTGGGCGTGGCGTTATCTTTGCAACCGGTACACCCGTCAGCAATTCTATGACGGAGCTGTACACAGTCATGCGATATTTGCAGTATGGAACGCTCCAGAAAAAGAATCTTACCCATTTCGATTGTTGGGCTTCCACTTTTGGTGAAACTACAACAGCGATTGAACTTGCCCCTGAGGGGACTGGTTATCGTGCCAGAACCCGATTTGCTAAGTTTTTCAATCTTCCTGAATTGATGAATATGTTCAAGGAAGTGGCAGACATCAAAACCGCCGATCAGTTGGATCTGCCGGTTCCTGAGGCAAAATTTGAGACTGTTGTGGTTCAGCCGTCTGACTTCCAAAAAGAAATGGTTGCAGAGCTTTCCGAACGAGCTGCGGCGGTTCATGCCGGTATTGTTGATCCGTCCGAGGATAATATGCTCAAGATTACCAGCGATGGACGTAAAATTGGCTTGGATCAGCGACTAATGAATCCAATGCTTCCTGATGATCCTAACAGCAAACTCAACGCCTGTATAAGGAATGTTTTGCGCATCTATGAGGAAGGTCAGGAGGATAAACTGACGCAGCTGGTGTTCTGTGACCTCTCCACTCCGAAGAAAGACGGAACATTCAATGTGTACGATGATATTAAAGCAAAACTGAAGGCAAGCGGCGTCCCGACAGAGCAGATTGCTTTTATCCATGATGCCGATACCGAAGCCAAAAAGAAAGATTTGTTTGCCAAGGTTCGTTCCGGCCAGGTACGTGTCCTTTTGGGCAGCACCCAGAAGATGGGTGCCGGTACAAACGTCCAGGACAGACTGGTGGCGGTTCACCATCTGGATGTAGGCTGGCGACCTTCAGACATGACCCAGAGAAATGGTCGTATCATCCGTCAGGGCAATCAGAACAAAGAAGTCCAGGTCTATCAGTATGTTACCGAAGGAACCTTTGATGCGTATTTGTACCAGACACTTGAGAATAAGCAGAAGTTCATTTCTCAGATTATGACCTCCAAATCGCCAGTTCGCTCCTGTGACGATGTGGACGAGCAGGCTCTATCCTACGCAGAAATTAAGGCACTTTGTGCCGGAAATCCGCTTATCAAAGAGAAGATGGATTTGGACATTGAGGTTGCCCGTTTAAGGGTTCTGAAAGCCGATTATAAAAGCCAGCAGTACCGAATGGAGGATAAGCTGCTGAAATACTTTCCGGCTGAAATTGAGAAGCAGACAGGTTATATTCATGGGTTTGAAGCAGATGTCCAGACTGCCGAAAATCATCCGCAGATCTCGGAAGGATTCTGCGGTATAGACATCAAGGGTAGGCACTATGTAGACAAGCAGGAAGCTGGTGAAGCAATCCTGGCAATTTGCAAGGAATTAAAAGCAACCGATCCAGTACCTGTCGGCAGTTACCGTGGCTTTCAAATGGAGCTTTCTTTCGATAGCTTCCGGCACGAATTTGATATGGTGTTGAAAGGGGCCATGAGCCATCGTGTACTTTTGGGAACAGATGCAAAAGGTAATCTTATCCGCATGGATAATGCTATTGCAGGAATTCCCGAACGGCTGGAGAGGGCAAAAGAACAGCTTGTCAATTTGCAAAATCAGCAGGAAGCCACAAAAGCAGAGCTTGGTAAGCCCTTCCCTCAAGAATGGGAGCTTGGTGTAAAAAGTCATCGACTTGCAGAGCTGGATGCTGCGCTTAATATGGAGAATGGAACTGAGAGCCATACAGAAGAGCATGGTTCGGAAAAGCCGTCTGTTCTTGCTGATTTGAAAGCTAAATCTGAACGGATTCCGCCTGCTTCCAGGCAAAGTGAATACCGTGAGGAGGTGCTGTAATGGCCAAAAGAGATAAGCGAATTCATTTCCTCGTCTCCAAAGAAGAGGAGGAGCAGATTCGGGAGAGAATGGAGCAGATCGGCATAAGAAACCGAAACGCATATCTTCGCAAGATGGCTCTGAATGGGTATTGTATTAACCTGGATCTCAAAGAGGTAAAAGAACTTGTCTCTCTCCTGCGCCGATGCAGCAATAATCTGAATCAGTATGCCAAGAGAGCTAATGAAACTGGCAGCATTTATTTGGACGACATTAAGGACGTTCAGGAGCGTCTGGATGACATCTGGGACGCTGCAAAAGAGATCATAGTTCATTTATCCAGCATCTCTTAATTCTCTGCTTAGAGAGAAGCTGTGGGCTTGCCCGCAGCTTTTACATAGATTGTTTTATTGGCCTCTGGTTGATAATTTCATATTTTTCCGTTATACTTTATCTGTCGTAAGAGCGAGAGAAATCAGAATTTATTATTGTAATTCTATTTGTTCATATGCAACTTCAAGTTGCTGAATTGCAAACGTAGGTTGGTAGTTATTTCGCTTTGGTTTTGATAAAAAAGAAGTATCAAATACAAGGAGGTATTTACTATGAGCTTTTCAGATAACTTGAAGGCAATACGTAAAGAGAAAAATCTGTCGCAGGAAGAACTTGCGGAGTTGTTGGGCGTGAGCAGACAGGCTGTTTCAAAATGGGAATTGGGAGATGGATATCCTGAAGTTGAAAAGCTGCTTATGATTGCAGGAAAACTGAATGTGTCGTTAGATAACTTAATGGGCACAGAGATTGTAAATACAGAGGCAAACAAGAATAATGCGCCCGGACAGATTACAATCACGTCACCACATGAAGGCGTTATTGTTCGATGCAATAAGGTTGTAAAATCCCAGAAATTCAAAGGCGGAAAGTCTTCTCCGAAATACGCATTATTTGCACAGGATCAAAACGAGCGTTCTTTTTGGGGCGCGACAAGCACCTTTTTGGGATGGTATATGACAGAAGAAAGCGTCATGAAAGAAATGGAAGAAATCCGTCAGGCGTTAATTTGTGGTAGCGATATGTATGAGCTGAAGTATTCCGTTAAGACCAGAAAAACATTCTTATCAGTAAAGGCTGCGCAATAACTTCCAGTTTAGTGAAGAAACATAAGGATACGATCGGGACGCAGCGGATGTGAAAAGCCATTGCGTCCCTTT
>JBJELU010000036.1:0-62050 GCA_051879355.1 Oliverpabstia sp. | reverse complement strand
CACTTTCAATATTAGCTTCTTCATTATATGCCGGAATTACAATTACCAGCCGTTCCTGATTTCTACTGTTCATCCCTTCACTCCCCATAAATCTAATATAATATTATTATAAGCTATTGAAAGATGATTTACAAGTTACTGTTCACACAACACTATCCCGCGACATTCTTGTTGTTCATTCGTGTAATATGTTTTATTTTACGAGGTATACTGTTATAGAGGTGATATCATGAAACAATTAAAAGCTTATACTATCATCGGAATTATATTTACCATAATACTGGGGAGTCTTTCCCATTTTTTCTACGAATGGTCCAACAATAACTTTCTCGTCGGATTATTCACTCCAATCAATGAATCAACCTGGGAACATATGAAGCTTCTTTTCTTTCCCATGCTACTGTATTCCATGGTTATGATTCCAAAACTCAAAGAAAACTACCCATGTCTTCCCTCTGCATATTGGGCCGGCATCTTAGCTGGCACCTTATTGATTCCTGTTCTCTTTTACACTTATACAGGAATACTGGGATATCATATTATGACACTTGACATAGGTATCTTCTTGTTAAGTGTTATTATTGCCTTCTATTCCATATATAAGCTCTCTTTAAATTACAAAGTGCAAAATTATATATTGCTTTTATTCACATCAGTATGCATACTTGCCATCTGTTTCATCGTGTTTACTTATTCCCCGCCGGGAATTCCGATATTTTCAAACCCGACAGGAAGCAAATAATAAAACTGATAGTATAGACTAAGATTAGTCAACATCATCGATCTCTTCAATAAATAGACGCAAAAAAAGCGTTGTGGGGAGCGTTCCAGTATGCTATCATAGATACTGAAACAACCGTGTTACAGGGTGGCTGACCTCTATTCTACATAGAATGGGGGGGTGGTGCCGATGAGACATTTTGATTTTAAAGATCTGATGGCTTTCGGAATGTTTATTTTGGCATTGCTTACATTCCTATTTACGTTTTGTAAGTAGCTTTACATAGAAAAACCACCCTACAACTTTGGCGAGTGACAGGGTGGCAATTCTATTTACCATATTGTCAAGGTCAACCCCTTGTAGGCGGTTGTTCCTTTTCTATTCTCAATATAGCATATCTGATGGTGGATTTCAAGCGTGTTTTTCGCCAACAAACTGGATTTCGGACGGTTGGAGGTAAGTTCTGAATGCGTTCTAAATGTTCAGTTTCCCAAAATCAATCACCAAATCTGGATAGATTCCCGATTGCACGGTATCTGCGAAGGAATAATCACCGGTATCTTCTGATTCGAAATTATATACAAGAATACGGTTTTTGTCAGGGTCAACAAGCCAGTATTCCCGGACACCTGCAGTTCTGTACTTAAATAGTTTTGTAAAACAATCCATCTTCCTGCTGCCCTGAGAAACTACTTCAATGATCCAGTCAGGAGCCCCAACACATCCTTTCTTGGCAGATATTGGCAAAATGCCAGTTGGATATAGAGCTTTCTTTTCCACCTTACATTTAGTATACACTAAAAGTCTATTCACGTAAATATGATATAACAATGAATCCTTCCCGGAAAGATTTTTCTATGCTACAAAAAATAAGGCTCATATGGAATCTCCATAATAGCCTTAAACCCTTGGTTTATTAAGTTCAAAAGCAGGTAACGGGAATCGAACCCGCCTCCCCAGCTTGGGAAGCTGGTGTTCTACCAATGAACTATACCTGCAGAAGTGGAAGCAATGGGGCTCGAACCCATGACCTCTCGCGTGTGAGGCGAACGCTCATCCCGGCTGAGCTATGCTTCCATAAAAACCATTATAGCACACATTTCCAAAAATGGAAGAGAAAATTTTGTTTTATTTGGAATAGGAACGGCCTGCTTCTGAAAAAATGATATGAAGTTTCCGTCCCTATTCAACCGAGACAAATAATTATATTTATTCCCCAAACCGAATTTTCATATATCCTTTGATTTCTTCCACGCATTTCTCAAATCCCAGTTTCCCGGAATCGAGGCACAGATCGTAGTTTCTTGCATCTGTCCATTCACGGCCGGTATGATATTTGTAAAAATCCCCACGATATTTGTCTGTTTTGTTGATGTAGCGTTCCATCTCCCGGCGGGTCATGCTGTTTCTCTCCAGACCCCGTGCAATGCAGAATTCCTTATCTGCATGGATAAACACGCTTATCACATTGGGGTAATTGCGAAGCACATAATCTGCACATCTCCCTATAATGACACAGGATTCTGATTCGGCAAGGTCTTTGATGATTTTAGCCTGATAATTAAACAGGTTATCATCTGATACAAAATTACCGCTTTCCGGCGGAAGAAGTTCTCCCTCATACGGACGTTTCAGCGGCTTAAACCAACTGGGAATTTTCAGACATTCATCAATCTGTCCGAACAGACGCTCATTGATTCCGCTTTCTTCTGAAGCCAACCGAAGAATTTCTCTGCTATAGCAGTTTACACCCAGGGACTGAGCCAGCATGGCTCCAATCGTCTTTCCTCCGCTTCCGTACTGTCTTGCAATCGTAATTACTACATTCTCCATAAGATGCACCCCCTATTCTCCTAAATATGCTTTCTTTATAGAGTCATCATTCAGCAGATCCTCTGCTTTTCCATCCAGCACAATCTTTCCGGTCTCAAGAACATAAGCTCTGTCGGCAATGGAAAGTGCCTTTTTAGCATTCTGTTCTACCAGAAGTACTGTGGTACCGCTTTTGGATACTTCCTGAATAATATCAAAAATTTCATTTACCAGAATCGGTGACAGTCCCATAGATGGCTCATCCATCAGGATAATACTTGGTTTGGACATCAATGCCCTTCCCATCGCGAGCATCTGCTGTTCACCGCCGCTCAATGTTCCCGCCATCTGATTTTTTCTTTCCTCCAGACGTGGAAAACGATCATAGACCTTACGCAGAATCTCTTCAAATTCATTTTTATTTTTTCTGGTAAATGCACCCATTTTCAGGTTTTCATACACACTCAGATCTGCAAATACTCTTCGGCCTTCCGGTACATGCGCCATTCCCAGTGACACAATCTTATGAGCCGGTATCTTGGTAATATCTTTTCCCTCGAAAATTACGGAACCTTTTTTCGGAGAGAGAAGACCCGTAATTGTGTGCAAAATAGTGGTTTTTCCTGCACCATTGGCACCGATCAGAGCAATGACCTCCCCCTGATTGACTTCAAATGATACACCTTTGATGGCCTGGATCATACCGTAGTATACTTCCAGATCCCTGATTTCCAACATTGCCATACACTATCTCCTCCTATGCACCCAGATATGCTGTGATTACGCGGGGATCATTGAGAACCTCGCTGGTATCTCCTTGTGCAAGCACCTGGCCAAAGTTCAGAACGGTCAGTTTTTCACAGATACCGCTGACCAGCTTCATATCATGTTCAATCAGAAGAATGGTCATATGGAACTGATCTCTCACAAAATGAATAGTTTCCATCAATTCTCCTGTTTCATTGGGATTCATGCCGGCAGCCGGCTCATCCAGCAGAAGAAGCTTGGGATCCGTTGCCAGTGCACGGGCAATTTCCAGTTTTCTCTGTTTACCATAAGGAAGGTTGGCAGCCTTGTATTCTGCTTCCTCAGCCAGGCCGAATACCTCCAACAGTTCCATAGCACGATCCTGCATTTCCTTTTCTACTTTTCTGTATTTCGGTAAATGCAAAATTCCTTCCAATGTGGAATATTGATGATGATTATGCAGACCCACTTTTACATTTTCAATGACAGTCAGATCTTTGAACAGACGGATATTCTGAAATGTTCTTGCGATTCCGCCTTTATTGATTTCTATAATACTTTTACCGGTAATATCTTTTCCATCCAGAAGGACTTTTCCATTGTCAGGCTTATATACACCAGTCAGAAGATTGAACACAGTGGTTTTACCGGCACCATTCGGCCCGATCAGACCATACAACTGCTCTTTCTCAATGGCAATGTCAAAACCATCTACCGCCTTCAGTCCTCCAAAGGAGATACCCAGATTTCTCACGTCCAACATATATTCTGCCATATTACTGAGCCTCCTTTTTCTTATTTTTACCAAATTTTAAATATTTTTCACGCCATTCAATGGCCTTCGGTGACCAGTTAAACAGCATCATAATGATCAGCACAACCGCATAAATCAGCATACGGTAATCCTGCAGACCACGCAGAAGCTCCGGCAGCAATGTCAGTACTACAGCTGCGATCATGGAACCTCTCAGATTTCCAATACCGCCCAGTACCACAAATACCAGTACCATAATGGACATATTATAACCAAAGTTGTTAGTATTTGCCGACAGCGTGGACAGATTATGCGCATACAACACGCCTGCAACCCCAGCCAGGGATGCTGAAATCGTAAATGCCATCAGTTTGTATTTGGTAATATTGATTCCCACGGATTCTGCTGCAATACGGTTATCACGGATTGCCATAATCGCGCGCCCATCTCTGGACTGTACCAGACGGATGATGATAAACAGTGTGAGCAAAAGCAGAATCATACCAATGGTAAAACTGGAATCATTTGGTGTCCCGGTAATACCCTGGGGGCCATTGATGATTACCTTGCCATCCGGTTCCATATTCAGAGACATAGTATCTTTCATGGAAAAATGAAATCCGTTAGAATCTTTTCCAATAAACAGTACGTTCACCAGGTTCTTAATAATTTCACCAAATGCCAGCGTAACAATAGCCAGATAATCACCTTTCAGACGCAGTACCGGGATACCGATCAGAATACCAAAGATGGCAGCTACAGCAGCTCCGATCAGAAGCGCCAGGAAAAAGCGAAGGGGTGCAATCGTAATCACATCCTTCATACATTTGGAGAAAAATGCACTGGAGAAAGCTCCCACACACATGAATCCGGCATGTCCCAGACTCAGTTCGCCAAGATAACCAACCACCAGGTTCAATGATACCGCAAGAATCGCATATGTACAGAGAGGAACCATAAGTCCCTTCAACAAACTGGAAAGATTCCCTGTCATGATCAGTAATTGAACAATGATGTATGCGGCGATCACAATTCCATATGTAATTGCATTGTTTTTCGTTATTTTGTTCATTTTCTTTAACATCCAAGCCACCTACACTTTCTCCTGAATATTCTTGCCGAGAAGACCTGCCGGTTTCACAAGCAATACGATAATCAGAACCGCAAATACAATGGCGTCTGCCATCTGCGAAGAAATATAGGCTTTTCCCATAATTTCAATGATTCCAAGCAGGATACCGCCGATCAGTGCACCCGGAATGGAACCGATTCCTCCGAATACTGCAGCCACAAATGCCTTGATACCCGGCATTGCTCCGGTATATGGTGTCAGACTGGGATAGGCAGAACAGAGAAGTACACCTGCAATTGCTGCCAGAGCCGAACCAATGGCAAAAGTAAGCGCGATTGTCGCATTTACATTGATACCCATCAGCTGAGCAGCTCCCCGATCTTCTGACACGGCACGCATGGCCTGTCCCTGTTTCGTTTTCTTTACAAACAATGTCAGACATACCATAATCAAAATGCAGGCTGCAATCGTTACAATTGTCTCTCCTGAAATATTCAGTGTACCGTCTGCCAGAGATACACCTTTCCAGCTGATCGCGGTAGGAAATGACTGAGCATTGGCACCAAAAATCAGAAGTGCCAGGTTCTGAAGCAGATAGCTGACACCGATTGCGGTAATCAGTACTGCCAGCGGTGATGCCGCATTTCTCAGTGGACGATAAGCTACCCTTTCCACTGTTACGCCGAGGACAGTACACACCACAACTGCAATCAATACCGCCAGGATGGGAGAAAGTCCCGCTTTCACCATGCCCATCAATACCACATAGGCACCGATCATAATGACATCACCATGTGCAAAATTCAACATTTTGGCGATACCATATACCATGGTATATCCCAGAGCGATAATTGCATATACACTGCCAAGGCTTATTCCATTAATTAGATAGGAAATAAAACTCATACACATTACCCTCTCATTCAAATATTTGTAAAACAGTATACCATAAACAACATTTTCATAGCAACAGATATTCGAAAATCTTCAATTGGAAAAAGGGCTGCCTGAGCAACCCTTTTTGCTATTCACAAAATCCGATTAGATAATTTTGTAAGCGCCGTTTTCAATCTGGATAACGATTGGAGCTTTGCTCGGTTCGCCATCAGCTGTCCATGAAATTCCTGTACCGGTCAGACCGTCAAAGGAGATTTCCTGAATAGCAGCTTTCATAGCATCACACATATCAGAAACGCTCATATCCGGTGTCAGTCCTGCTTTTTCAGCGGCTGCTTTTACAACATATACACAGTCATAAGCATCTGCTGCGAACTGGTTTGGAGTATCACCGAATTTCTCTTTGAAATCAGTTACGAACTTAACAGTTTTATCGTCTGTTGCATCCGGTGTGAATGGGGAAAGGAATTTTGCACCTTCTGCCAGAGCTGCATCAAAGTTTTCCACACCCAGAAGTCCATCCAGACCATCACAGCTGAAGAATGTCGGTTTATAACCCATCTTGTCAGCCTGTGTCATAATCAGAGCGGCCTGCTGATAGTAGATTGGCATAAATACCATATCAGCTCCTGCATCTTTTGCTTTCTGCAGCTGTACTGTAAAGTCTGTGTTGCTGTCAGCAGTAAAAGCTTCTGCAGATACAACTTCAAAACTCTGATTTTCAGCTTCTGCTGCAAATGTACTGTAGATACCGGAAGAATATACGTCAGAACTGTCGTAGATAACTGCTACTTTTTCAGCCAGTCCGTTCTCACCGATGTATTTTGCAGATTCAAGTCCCTGGTTCGGGTCAGAGAAGCACATACGGAAAGCATTGTCATACTGAATACTCTCCATAGCTGTTGCAGACGGAGTCAGCTGGAACATATTGTCTTCATGTGTTTTTTCAACTACTGCTGTACAAGGTGTGGAAGTAACCGTACCAACCAGCATCTGCATACCCCAGTCTTTCAGATTGTTGTACGCATTGACAGATTTTTCTGCATTGTGCTCATCATCTTCAAATTTGTATTCAATCTGTTTTCCGTTGATACCACCGTCAGCATTGATCTCATCAACTGCCAGCTGGATGGCGTTCTTTACAGCTGTACCATAAGCTGCTGCACCACCGGTTACAGGACCGATTCCACCGATTTTGAATGTATCTGCACTTGCAGATGTTTCACTGCTTCCTTTGTCAGCTGAACCTTCTGACTTGCTGCCGCAGGCTGTGAAAGAAGAAACAACCATAGCAGATGCCAGCAGAAGACTTGCTGCTTTTTTGAAATTTTTCATAACTTTCTCCTCCTTATTTGCTTATATCACTGTATCAATTCACATCAACACAGGATATATAATTTCCATCCATATTAAACTTTGAAAACCCGTTTGTCAATGGGAAATTTACAAAATATTCATTTGATTAATCTTATCATGAAGCTGTTTATGCCTTTCTCCCACCAACAATTGTCCGTTCCAGTAATAATACCGTTCACAATCATATCTCTCCAGGAACTGGATGCTATAATAATTTCCATTTAGTTCCGTGATGAAGCTGACCATTTCCTGACCTTCTCCAAAGACACTTTCCATAAAATCCATCACATGCTCCAGATGAGTGGATGCCCTGTCAAAGTACTGCTGCAGATTTGTTTTTTTCTTTTGAAAGATTGCAAGTGCCTGTTCAAACTCCTGTTGTGGTGTGCCATCCTGAACCTGCATCTGAGCCACACATTGCTCCAGAATACGCTCTGCATCAATCAAGCACTGTTCTTCCTCCGGGGTAAGCAGCCGCGCACGCCTTTGCTCCTCCCGCTGCATCTGCAGCCGCATCAAAATTCTCTGCAGCTTTTCTCTGTGTTCTCCGCTCTGACGAAATTCTTTCAATGCCTCATAAACCATTGAAATTGTTTTTTCTTTCCGGAAATATTCCTTAAAATCCTGAAACAGCCTCGACAGCAGCAATCCTGTCACACTCAGTTTTTCATCAAAAGACGCATGAGCTGCCTTTTTCTGCAGAATCGGATCAATCGTTCCTTCCAGAACCGCCTCAATCTGATAATCCGTCTGATATTTCCTATATAACTCCAGATAATTGGCAAAATCCTTTGCCGCTTTCGGATGCTGGATATACTGCCCCACAACTTCCCAGTCCATCTCTTTTCCCAGTTTTTCATAGACTGCCAGCAGTCTGGACAAATCCTCCCATCCTCTGGGCGTTGCAAATAATTTTCCATCCACGGTAGTTTCCATCAGATAGAAATATTGTCTCCGGATATTCAGATAGGAAATTACTGCCGGGTGTACCCCTGCCGTGTAGGCATACTCTTTCCATACCGCAAAATCCGGTGTCACATCAATTTTCTTAACTCTGTCCAGGGTAACCAGATCAAATTCACGCACAGACCGGTTATATTCCGGAGGATTTCCTGCCGCCACAATAATCCACCCCTGCGGAATCGCATGACTTCCGAAGGTTTTACACTGCAAAAACTGCAGCATGGCAGGTGCCAGTGTCTCCGATACACAGTTAATCTCATCAATAAACAGAATTCCCTCTTTCAGTCCGGTTTTCTTCATTTCTTCATAGACAGAAGCCACGATTTCGCTCATGGTGTACTCTGTCACCGCCCGTTCTTCCCCATCATATTCTTTTCTTGATATAAAAGGAAGCCCGATAGCACTCTGACGGGTATGATGTGTGATTGTATAGGCCACCAATCCGATTTTACACTCTCTGGCAATCTGCTCCATAATCTGCGTCTTACCGATACCCGGGGCACCGATAAGCAAAATCGGTCTCTGCCGAATTACGGGAATCTCATACTCTCCATATTCATTTTTCAGCAAATATGCCTGTATAGAATCCTTGATTTCCTGTTTGGCTCTTTTAATGTTCATACTGTATTTCATCCTCCGTCAATATTAACTTCATTGCCCAGTCCGGCACATCCACATCCTGATAATCCTTTTCCAGAAATACAAATGCCACATCATAGGGCGGCATTTGTACCGGATACGTTCCATATCCGTCTGTAAAATACAACAGCCCTTTCAAATGATGAAACTGTTTTTCTGCCAGCAGTTGCTGCACATACAGAAAGGCCGGCCGAAAATCTGTTCCGCCCTGTCCTTTGATTTCCAGATGTTCCATATAATAACGAAGCTGTTCTCCGTTTTCTATCTTTGTATCATCCTGTACCTTTTCATCACACTGGAGAATTCTGATATTTATTTTCCGGAAAAAACTCTCCGCCTGAGAAAGAATCTGCCAGGTCTGCTCCAGAAATGTTCGGACCAGCTCCCCTTTACAGGACATGGATGTATCAATCACAATCACAAAGTCCTCAATCTTCTTCACTTCACTGGTCTCAAGAGGTTCGATCAACGGCATATTGCCGTAAATTTCCATTCCATAATTATAGAAAATATAATCAAAAGTGTCCATATCCACTTTCATTTCTTCCCGCAGTACAGAAAACTTTTTCAAAAATTCCCTGTAATCGTACTTTTCCCGATTTTCCACCTGCAAAGCCTCCGAAAGATGACCAGCTTCCCCGGAAGCCTCTTTTGAAAAAGTCTCCATCTCCGTCTGCATCTTTTCCCGCATATCCTGCCACTCCTTCTGATTCTGCTGCTGTCTTCGATTTGACGGCGGCTGATACCAGAACTGATGATCATCCCTGCAAAACTCCTCTGTCATCCGACGATACTCCGGTGAAGAAGCATCCATTTCTTTCAGAATCCGGTACACCTGCTGTGCCGTAATCGTATGCATCTGACCCTCCATCTTCCGGTACCACTCCCGCCTCCACGCTGACAAAGGACGCCGCACACACCGAAGAGGAAGGCTGTCAATCAAATATTCTGCTGTAAAATCACAGGCCAGATTCCAGTCAGTCTTGTCAGCCTCCTGCCGGATTGGATCAGAAACATGCTGATCAGGAAAATTCCAGATATGTCCGAACAGGCAATGGAAAATCTGATGCAAATACCCCCGATTAACCAAAATCTCACTTTCCTGATACGTCCTCAATAAAAAATCAGAATGGAAATGAAAAACTCTGCCGTCACACCCCCAGCTTTTTGTTGTACTATCCGGCAAATACTGCAACGCTGACAGAGCCACATCCATAAAACGCATCCCAAGAAACAACTCATTTCTGGCATTTACCAGAACTTCATTGCACAACTCATATTTCAACATTTCCTTTTGCTGCTGTTCCTGCAAAACATTCATAACGAGTTCCTTTCTTCACTATTTTTCCCCGGGGATTTTTACATTCTCCCCGGGGAAATCTTAGTCAAAATTCAAAATCCGGTATTCCGTTTTTAGAGAAGGAACTACTCATATGGTTCTTTCTTCTCCATTCCATCAGACAACTGGTACAGTCGGGTACACTCAGGTTTCCTGCTTCTTCCAGCAATTCTTCCACCAATGGTGCTTCCGTACAGGATTGTTCCAGCAGCCATGACAATCTTTCCGCATCTTTTTTCTGAATGAGATATTTCCCAATCGCAGTATAATGCTCCTGAAGATAATTCTCATATTGTTTTTTCCCTTTTTCCTGCAGCTGACAGGGATACATCAGTCTACCAAGCACCATTTCCATCACAAACTGCGGAGATTCCAGTGCCTCCGCATAGGGAAAACGTTTGTCATATTCTTCAAACTGAAATTCCTTCTTATAAAAACAATTTCTGTACTTGAGACCGGAACCGTGAATCTGCGTCATCAGAATACGCGCCGGTGTATTTTCAATACCCTCTTCGTAATACTCCGGAAACATCAGCCGTGCATATTCCTCACCACGATACTCTACCAGCATCTCCTCCGTCAATTCCTGCAGGAAATCTTTCAGACATGAGGTTTTTCCCTGCACAAAAGTCACATCCAGATGATGAACTTTATGGCATCCGGTAAATGCTCCGCTTCCCACATCCTGAATATCACTGTAAAATGTTATCTTTTCCAAATTTCTGCAATTATAAAATGCATATCGCCCGATTTTTTTCACAGTCCGGGGAATACTGACCTCTACCAAATCTTCCCTGCCGGAAAATCCGTAAGCCGGTATCTCTTCTATTGTCTCATAAGTCTCTGTTAATTCCAGTTTCTCCATTACTTGTATGTCTCCAGTATTTTTTTCAACAGTTTTCTATATTCTTTCGAAATTTCTTTTGGCTTCGTCAATTTAATATTTCCCTCCCGGGATACCAGCCATCCGTAAAAATCTGCATCCGGAACTTCCGGTACCTGAACTGTTATGAGTTTATCATCTTCTTTAACTATCGTACAGTTTTCCCCATACCGCGCTCTGATCTGATCAAGGAACTGCCGTCTGCACTTCATGTGAATCTCTTGGTAATTGCCTTCCGGATGCCTCCAGGTTCTGACTTGTTCTCCAGTCTCATCAGTTCCGGCTTCCATCGACTCCGCAGATTTCACAGACTCCTCCAGACCAGATAATTCCTCCGGTTTTACTGTTTCTACCGACCCGGACACCAGATAATATCCGGTGGGACGACATTTTCGATAACGAATCTCCATCCCCACCGATTTCAATTCTTCCAGATCACTGTAAACACTTTTCCGCTCTGCAGGAATCCCCAAACCTGCCAGCTTCTCAATCATTTCATTCGTCGTCAGCGGATGATTCTCATCCGTCTGAGCCAACATTCTCTCAATGTACAATATTTTTCGCTTTCGATTACTGTTCTTCTCCATACAAAAACCCCATTTTCTTTTGTAAAACCCAAGGCTACATTAACTTTAGTATAACACTGTCGGATAATTCTCACAATCTACTTTTTATTTATTAGTAATTCTGCTACGCCTAAGTATTACTGTTCACTCCGTGACCAGTAACACGCTTCGCGATGCACAGAAATGATGCATTCTGCATCATTTCGTGCTGTATGTCTCGGAATAGTGCCGTGTGAACAAGTAACACCGGGAAGTCATATTAAAAATGTTATTTGGGGACCATTGTATCGCATAATTGGGTCTATAGAAAATAAGTAGTCAAAAACACCCCATTTACAGTGGAAATTCAGGCAAAACAATGCCTTTTCAGTGGTCAATTGGGCCTATACAGAAAAAGCATCTATTCAGATACAATATTTCCTGGATTTCTGGGTCTGGAAGTAAACTTTTTTTCTATGGTGAAAATAAGCCGATGTAAAAAGCTATTTTTTACTTTATTTGTCCAGTAACGGGAACTTCTGAGACAATTATTTTCTATAGACCCAAAATCAGAATCACAGGAAATAATGCTTGATAATTTTCTCCACCAAATCAGTGCTCAGAGGATGATCTTTTGTTTCAAATGTTGTGATTAGATTGATGGAAGGAAAAATTTGATATTTGGAATAGAGATGTAATTTCGAATATGATTTTTGAGAGTATTCCGGGTAATCAATCAAACCAAAGTGCTCCCAATAGTAAATCTCTCCTGTTTTAGGATGTCGGATGGTAAAATCCGGGTAAATTGTAACTTCACCTAATTGTAAGGCACATTCATATCGAAATGGTATATGATTTGTATACAAAAACATATCGATAATCGCCTCTGATTTTGAGCGCACCATATTGCCGGATACACTTTTATGAATTAATTGCTCGGGATGGAGTGGGTTGTGTTGATAGGGTGAACTCATCCATTCCGCTAATTCCTGAGAAAACTGAGTAAAATGACCAGCCAGAAGGTCATGATATGCTGAATCAGAAGCCAGGAGTTGTTGGGCTTGTCCCTGATTTCGACTATGGTGATTCAAATAGAGTTGAATAGCATTCTTTTCATGACGAAGTTCCTTGATTTGAAGAGACAAATATTTTTTTACAGCAAGCTGCTCTGCAAGATCACGGTTCTTTTTTGGTATATAAGTTTTCTCATGTCCATCACTTTGATACCACTTGGAATACCCTTGATTTTGTGAGCAAATCAACTTGCCTTCAGGTAAACTGTCTAATTGATTCTGCAAAAGATTAATTTGATGCTCCAGACTTTGATATTCATTTAACATTCGTTCGTAAATAAAAATTACCTCCTTCTTTACCATTGTTGGCCTTGAAACCGCACTGCGGCAGGTCAGAATATATTTCATAACAACCACCGCAAGTGCCGCAAATACACTTATGCGTTATACACCAGTGCCATAAACACCAGTTCTTCATCTGTAGGATTTTCCAGGGAATGGCTCTGCCCCACCTCAATCACGCACACATCCCCGGGGCCCACTTCTGTTCTGGTACCGTCATTGTCCACAAATACCCCGTGTCCTTTCAATATAAAATACGGTTCTGTATTTCCCACATGCTGATGCCAACCCACACTGCTGTGAGGCCGCAGAATTGCCATCGCATACAGGGAACCATGTCCATTCAGTTCCTCAGCCGATACGATATGATGAAACTCCACACTTCCTTCGCCGCCGCGGGCATGCTCTACTACTTTAACTTCTGTCTTTCTGACCATAACAACCTCCCTAATGTAATGTCTTTGAGTAAATCACTCAACCTCTGCATCTATTATATCGTTTTACTTTTCCTTTTTCAACGACTAAAAAATTTTACCCCGGGGAAAATGTAAAAATCCGTTACTGTTCACACGGCACTATCCCGCGAGGTGTTTTCGTGCTGTAAGCACGAAAATCCCGAGACATACGGCGCGAAATGATGCAGAATGCATCATTTCTGTGCATCGCGAAGCGTGTTACTGGTCACGGAGTAAACAGTAACAAAAATCCCCGGGGTAATCTTATTATTTTTTCAGGCGAATCATATTCCAGCTGTGTTTGCCCAGCACACCCTCCAGGTGTCCGTTTTCCATTTTAATGGTGTTACCGGCCACCGGAATCACGGTATCCGGATTTGCCTCTGTATTGACTGCTTTCATGTCATCGTGGGTAAGTACTACATGCTCCACCAGTCGGTAATCGGCAAACTGACGAAGGTCACAGGTCAGTTCCAGATCCTCATCCAGACTCTTGTTGACTGCAAAGATGGTCAGTGTCTCTTCTTCCTCGTTCATTACCATAACAGAATCCAGATAAGAAGCATCGCCATATGTTTTGCTTTCATATACCGGAGCTTTAACAACTGTATGAAGAACCGTACCCCTTCCGTATTTGCTTGTATACAAATAAGGATAGAAAATTGTCTGACGCCATGCACCGGTATCTGATGTCATAATTGGTGCGATAACATTCACCAGCTGTGCCATACATCCGATTTTTACCCGATCGGCATGACGCAGCAGGGTAATCAACATACTTCCCACCAACAGAGCATCTTCAAAATTATACACGTCTTCCAGCTGATGAGGTGCTTTCACCCATTTTTCCAGTTTTTCATCTGCTTCATTCGAATGATACCATACATTCCACTCATCAAAGGACAAATTAATTTTCTTCTTGCTTCGTTTTTTTGCCTTTACACAATCACAGATGGACACCACAGAAGAAATGAATTCATCCATGCCCTCGCTGCTGGCCAGAAAATCCGGTGTGTCACCATCACGATTACCATAATACTGGTGCAGAGACAGATAATCCACCTGGTCATAGCACTGATCCAGAACCGTTTCTTCCCAGGTTCCGAAGGTAGGCATTTCCAGATTAGAACTACCGCAGGCCACAGTCTCAATGGTCGGATCCAGCATTTTCATCAGACGGGAAGTTTCCTCTGCTGCACGACCGTATTCAACAGCCGTTTTGTGACCCATCTGCCATGGTCCGTCCATCTCATTCCCCATGCACCACAGCTTAATATTATGAGGATCCGCATAACCATGGCTTTTTCTCAGATCACTATAATAGGTTCCCTCATTAAAGTTGCAGTATTCCAGGATATTTTTGGCATCTTCCGCACCGCGGGTTCCCAGATTGACTGCCATCATCACTTCTGTATCTGCTTTCTTCGCCCAAGAAGCAAATTCATTCAATCCAAATTCATTTGTCTCAATGACCTGCCATGCCAGATCCACTTTCGCCGGGCGCTGCTCCTTCGGTCCAACGCCATCCTCCCAATGATATCCGGACACAAAGTTACCACCCGGATAACGAACAACCGGGACCTGCAGTTCCCGCACCAGCTCCAGCACGTCTTTTCTCAGGCCTTCTTCATCCGCAAAAGGACTTCCCGGCTGATAAATTCCTTCATAAACAGCCCGTCCCAAATGTTCAATAAAGGATCCATAAATTCTTTTATCCACTTCACTTACCAGAAAATGTCTGTCAACGATTAATTCTGCTTTTTTCATCTCTGCCTCCTGTTAACTCTCCTGCTTACACTATTCTACATTTTATTTTGGCAACTGCTAATTGCTAATGATATTGTACCTTTCCCACGCCATTTCTTCCATTGTCTTTCTTCCGAAAAACTTGACTTTTCTTCCGGTTTTATTTACGATAGAAAAGTCATTATCAACTATCGAATCAAAGGGAAGGATTCAACTATGTTTCATCTCAACTATTGCGAATATAACCGGAACAACATTGATTACGACCGCATCTACCGTCCGTCAGGAAGCGGTGATTATCTCTTTCTTCTTTTAAAAACTCCCATGAAATTTTACCTGGACCAGCAGCTGACCGTGTCCCGTGAAAATGCATGCATTCTCTATACACCGGGATATTGTCAGCACTACCAGGCTGTGCGAAAGTTCCGGAACAGCTATATGCATTTTGCCACGGATATGAAGTTTGAGGATACCTATCAGATTCCAACCAACACACTACTGTATCCGGCCAATTTTCACCAGATAGATATGCTCCTGCAGGAAATCCAGCAGGAATATCTGGCGAAAATGCCCTATTATGAAATGCAGCTTCGCAATCTGACAGAAGAACTCTTTCTCCAATTATCGCGGGCTCTTCTAATGCCGACAGATCACCAGTCACCGGAATCATCTTCTCTCCGGGAAACTTTCCAGAATCTTCGGCTCCGGATGCTCCGCACCTGCGAGGAAGACTGGACCATTGAACGCCTTTGCCGAGAAAGCAGCATGGCCAAAAGCCAGTTTTATCATTATTATAAAATATTCTTTGACACTACTCCGAAAGCAGAACTTTTACAGGCAAGAATGGAAAAGGCCCACACACTGCTGACCAACGAAGCCCTGCAGATTCAACAGGCTGCCCGCATGTGCGGCTTCACCAATATGCAGCATTTTTCCCGATATTTCCGGGAATGGTACCACTGCTCTCCCAGCCAATACCAGAAACAATAAAATAGAATCCTGCTTTGCAGGATTCTCCGCCTGCGGCGGGTTGCTTTCAGCAACATATTCCTTTCCGCCGCAGTGCGATCCTGCCTGGAGGGATTTTTTGTCTTAAAGGAAAGTCAAAAGACTTTCCTTTAAGACAAAAGATTTCCCCGGGGAAAATGTAAAAATCCCCGGGGAAATCTTCGTTCTACTCTACTCTTCTATTTCTATTGCAATCTCTGACTCATCCAGCAGCTTACAGCTCCAGTTCTTGTTTTCTCCATCTACATGTACACGGATCACATCACCATTTCTCACAGCATGTACTTTCATTACCGTATTTCCCTTCTGATCTGTGATTTCTGTTGCTGCATGAGCACCATCCTCAAAGCAGGACAGATACAGGGTGACACCGTCAGCAAAATCGTAATCCGGTTTTGTGCAGCAATTTCCCACAGCAAGGATGCTGTTTGGTCGAACCAGCAGAGGCATAGACTGATAATCATGAACTTCTTTCTGCCATCTGCCGCCCTGTACTTTCTTTCCGGTCAGCAGGTTATACCAGGTGCCTTCCGGCAGGTAATATTCCACTTCACCCGACTCTTTGAAAATCGGGGCAACCAGCAGACTGTCTCCCAGCATATACTGCTTGTCCAGAGGTTCACAGGCTCTGTCCTCCGGGAATTCCACAAACATCGGACGCATCATCGGCGTGCCGTCCCGGTGAGCCTGTACCGCCTGCTCATACAGATAAGGCATCAGCGCACATTTTAATTTAACAAACTTACGGAGTACATCGCAGGCTTCCTCATCAAACAGCCACGGCACACGATAGGAAGAAGATCCATGCAGACGGCTGTGAGAGCTGAGAAGCCCGAACTGACACCAGCGTTTGTAAATATCAGCCGGTGCGGTGTTTTCAAATCCACTAATATCATGGCTCCAGAATCCAAATCCGCCGCAGGCCAGTGACAGTCCGCTGCGAAGAGTTTCTGCCATAGACGGATAAGTTGCGGAACAGTCACCGCCCCAGTGTGCCGGGAACTGCTGACCGCCAACGGTTGCGGAACGGGCGAACAGTACCGCTTCACCGATTCCTCTTTCTCTTTCCAAAAGTTCGAACACCGTTTTATTGTAAAGATGCGTGTAATAATTGTGCATCTTCACCGGATCAGAGCCGTCAAAATATGCGATATCCTTCACCGGAATTCTCTCACCAAAGTCTGTCTTAAAGCAGTCAACGCCCATATCCAGCAGTGTTTTCAGTTTATCGGTATACCAGGCAACCGCACCCGGATTGGTAAAGTCCACCAGACCCATACCTGCCTGCCACAGATCCGTCTGCCATACATCACCATTGGTTTTCTTTACCAGATAACCATTTTTCATACCTTCCTGGAACAGCGGAGACTTCTGACCGATATACGGATTGATCCATACACAGATTTTCAGCCCTTTTTCATGATAACGCTGCAGCATTCCTTTCGGATCCGGGAAGGTTTTTGGATCCCAGGTAAAATTACACCATTCATAGGCTTCCATCCAATAGCAGTCAAAATGAAATACATGCAGCGGAATATTTCTATCTTCCATTCCCTGAATAAAGCTGGATGTGGTTGCTTCATCGTAATTCGTGGTAAAGGAAGTGGTCAGCCACAGACCAAAGGACCATGCAGGAGGAAGAGCCGGTTTTCCGGTCAGTTCTGTATATTTCTGAATCGTTCCCTTGGGCGTATGGCCATTGATCACAAAGTAATCCAGACGTTCTCCTTCCACAGAAAACTGCACACGCTCCACCTTTTCACTGGCAATTTCATAAGCAGCATCGCTCTCATTGTCAAGAAGAACTCCATAACCCTTATTGGTGATATAGAATGGAATGTTCTTATAGGCAATCTCACTGGCAGTTCCGCCGTCTTCATTCCACATCTCCACAACCTGACCATTTTTCACAAATGGGGTAAATCTCTCACCCAGCCCATAGACGTATTCATCCACATCCAGAGCCAGCTGTTCCACCATATAGGTCTTTCCCGTTTCATTATTGGTCATATGAGCCATATTGCGGTATCCTGTATTCGTCAGTTCACGGTCTCCGTCATAAAAACGAATGCTCCAACCGGCAGGCCGTTTATCAATCACGGCTTTCGTATTGCCTGACTGATAAATAATTTCATTTTCATTATCTTCGATGGATACAGCGGGATTTTCATCTGCAGTCTCCACAAATGGTCCCCTGTATGATTTTCCCTCAAAATGTGTAACAGAAACCTTAATCACATCTTCCATAGGGCTGGAAAGGCGCACTGTCAGCATTCCCAGATTCAGACAATCACCTCTGTCCGTAATATGTTTTGCAGGAGCATAGACGGTAAGCTCCTTGCCGCTGATCCGATGATCAGCATATTCCACTGCGTAAAGTGGAGTAATCTCTTTTCTGGTCATCCAGTAACCATTTGTAAATTTCATACTGCAACCTCCTCGTTATTGTTAACTTTAGCCCTTTACAGAACCGGCGGAAACACCGCCGACAATATATTTTTGTCCCAAAATAAATACCAGAAGTACCGGTGCCAGAGTGAGAATAATATCTGCCGCAACCAGATTCCAGGAATTTTCAAATGCTCCAAAGAAATTGTATACCGCCAGTGTCATTGGCCATTTTTTTGAGTTGTTCAGATAATACAGCGGCATGGTAAAATCGTTCCACACTGCCATAAAATCCAGAACAAACAAGGTAGATACAATCGGTTTCAGCAGCGGAGCGATCACCTTGATAAACATCTGCATGGGTTTACACCCGTCGATGACGGCAGCTTCATCAATTTCTACAGGAATTGTCTCTATAAATCCATAAGCCAGGAACAAACTCAGCGGAATATTGATAGCCGCATACAAGAGAATAATTCCTGCTCTTGTATTGACGATATGCAGTGCCTGCATCACTTTCATCAATGCCACGTTATTGATCGGCATGGCAATTCCGGAAATAATGAAGTAATACAGAAAGCGGTTGACGCCTTTCTGATTTCTGGAAATTACAAATGCTGCCAGTGCAACCAAAATGACAATGAGCACTACACTGCAGGTAGCATACAACAGACCATTGAAAAATGATGAAATCAATTTACCCTGTTCGATAACAACGGCATAATTTTCAATCACCCACTCTTTTGGCAGAGATAATGTCATACGATTGGCCTCTGCTGATGTTTTGAATGAGTTCAGGAACAGAACGACAAGAGGAATGATAACGATCAAACTGATCAAAATCGTAATCAAATTGCCCACAACATGGCCAAATACTTTTATACTCTTTTTCATTATGCTCCCACCTCCTTATTTTCCATGGATTTGATAATGAAATACAACAGTGCCAGAACCACAAAGAACAACACACTGGACAACGTTGTACCCATTGCCAGATTACCTTTGGAAAATTCTTTGTATACCGCAGTATTGATAACACCTGTCGCATTTCCCGGACCGCCATTGGTCAGAGAGTAAATCATATCAAATACACGAAGACCGTAGGTGACATTCAATACTGTAACATTTACCAGTACAGGTTTCAAGAGTGGAAGGGTGATACATCTCAGTTTCTGGAAAAAGTTTGCACCGTCGATGCTGGCCGCCTCATAATATTCCGGAGAGATAGACATCAGACCCGCAATAACGACAACCATGATATATCCCATACCTTTCCAGGTATCAACAGTCATAACCGTAGGAAATACCAATTTCAGGTCTGTCAGCCAATTCTTTGCCAGAGCTTCCAACCCGATGCTTCTCAGGAAATCATTGAGAAATCCTGTGGTCGGATGCAGCATACTTTTAAATACCAGACCAACTACCAGATAAGACATAACCTGTGGGGAAAAGATAATCATACGGTGGAAATTCTTACATTTGATAAATTTCTGTGTGAGGAGCAGAGCCAGCGCAAGTCCTACAATCGTTTTCATCACTGTAGTGACAACCGTAAACATAACAGTATTGCCAATGTACTGCAGATACTCCGAATTTCCCTGGAATATTGCTTTATAATTTTTTAAACCAACAAAATTGATTTCATCTGTAAAATTATTCCAGTCTGTAAAGGAATAGGCAATTCCCAGTACTCCCGGAAGGAAGCACAGCAAGAAGAACAAAATTGCCGCACCGCTGGCAAAATACCATGGATATAATTTCTTTTTATTCATATTAACCTCCCATTTCAGGAAAAAAGGTGTTTCGGAAACAATCCGATTTCCGAAACACCTGTACGTTTACTCTGTCCAGCCCGGATCTTTCTGCAGCTGTGCCTGTTCTGTTCTTCTCTGCATAATTGTATGAAGAACATCTTCCGGAGTCATAGCTCCTGTGTACATAGCTTCCAGATCTTTTCCAACGTCCATCCACTGGCTGTCAATATAGTTAACAGATGTCTGAACAACATTTGCTTTTTCCAGAGAATCAAGGAATGCCTGATCTTCTTCTGTATATTTACTTGTAACCTCAGGCCAGCAGAGTGCACTCAATTCCGGCTGTCCTGCCAGACGTTTCTCAAGGTTTTCCGGTTTAGCCAGGAATTCGAAGAACTGTTTTGCTTCTTCCACATGTTCACTTTCCTTGTTGATAAAGTAAGCGTTACTTGCCGGGTTCACACCAACGATCTGGTTATCGCCCCATGGCATTACAAATGCACCCAGTTTTTCCTCTGCATTGAAATCCGGATAATCAGCAGCCACTTCTCCACGGAATCCCAGCTCAGCAATGTACATTGCACATTTCTCTGTTGCGATGGCTTCTTTTGCATTTTCAACAGCGTTGCTCAGATAATCATCACCGTAATAACCCAGTTTTGCACATTCATCCAGTTCCTCAATGATTGTCAGAAGACTGGGAATGGAATCCAGATCGATTTCATTTGCGTTCAGTTTGTCATACATCTCAGAATCCTGTGTCAGCCACAGTCCACCTGTTTCAAACAGTGGAAGAACCTGATGCCATCCATTGGTAGTAGCTTCATAGATAGGAGTAATACCTGCATCCAGGATTGTCTGGCAGACATTTTTGAACTCTTCATAATTTGTCGGTACTTCCAGATTCAGATTATTGAAAATCTCTTTATTGTAAATGTAATAGAACATCTTAGCACCCGGGAACGTGATTCCGTATGTCTTATCGCCCACAGAAACTGCGGAACGTGCACTGTCATCCATTCTTTCCACCCATTCCTGATCGGTAAGTTCCACGCTGTACTGATCCATATGAATACTGGAAGCAAGGGCGATCGGTGTGTCCACACAGATAATATCAGGAGCCTCACCGGAATCCAGTTTCACTTTAATCAGGTCACGCCACTGAGCATCCGGAGAAATCTGGAAATCAATTTTAATTCCGGTCTCTTCTTCAAATTCTTTCGCCAGATCCTGTACAATACCGGAATTCGGCAGACCACTCTGGTGACTTCCGAAACTCAGAGTGACACTCTTTTTACTGCTTCCACTTTCTCCTTCACCATCACTGCTCTCAGAGCCACATCCTGCCAGCATACCTGCTGTCATTACCGCCGCAAGTGAAATGCTGATTAATTTCTTGATATTCGCTTTCATTTTCATTCTCCTTTTCCGTTTTTGTTGCTTCTGCATATATTTTATCGATAAAATACGTTTCCTTTAGCGTAGTTTGATGATATCACATCCATCCAAAGAACAAAATAGACAAAACCAAACAGTGAATTGCATTTTTTTGAACACTCTTGTATAATGTTTTTCTGAGGAGGTGGATTTATTATTAAAAATTCAAACAAACGTTACCCACAAACTTTATATCTTTTCGTCATTTATGGGATATTTATTGCTGTCCTGCTGGCTATCTTTTTTCTGGTTACCTTTACCTATTACCGGGAAAACGCCCTGAAAGAAGCCGGACAGGATCTGAAAAATATCTGTGCTTCCGTTGAGAACTCAGTCGAAACTCAGTTGGATAATATATCCACAATTTCTATGAATGTGGTCTATTCCAACGCCATCAAGTCCAACTTTAAAGAATATTCAGGAACATGGCAGAAAACCGGGGAAGATCCCACTCTTCTGGTAGCCTCCAGAGAAAAGCTGGAAGCCATTCAGGAAATTGTGACAGCCATCATCGGTGCTTACCAGTCTGCATCTGAGGTCCGCCTTTATACCATGGATGGTTCCTGTGCTGCGGTAGGTTACCATAATCGCACAGTTTCTGTCATTTTAAATGATTTGTCATGGTATCAGGAGACACTGGCACTGAACGGATACAAATACATTACTGTGCCGGAAGTTCATAAAGAACTTCCGGCACAGGCAGCCAATCGCACTACAAAAAAATTTATTTCACTGACCCGCACCTTTCAGGATGATTCCGGAAAACCGGAAGGTATTGTGGAAGTGATACAGGACTGTGCTAAGATTTTCAGTCTCGCCGACCAGCTGAACGAACAAAACCCTGACAGTTCCGTTTATATTTATAACGAACGCAGTGAGCTGGTCTATCCTTACAATGAAGAAACACCTGACACTGATTATCAGGAACTGATTGAAAGCCAACAGATTTCGGAATGCAACGCACAAATGCTTTCTGTGAGTCCTGATCATCAGCAGCTTGTTACTTATATGACAATTCCTGATTACAAATGGAATGTGATTCTGGTCAAAGATAAGTCCGCTGTATATCGCCCCATCGAAAGTTTCCGGATTATTTTCACAGTCATTGTAATTTTATCTATTATCGTCACCCTCTGCATCTGTTACTACATTTCCAGAAGAATGACGATTCCTCTCAGAAAGCTGACTGCTGCCACCGGTAAAATTACCATTAACCGTGTACTGGACGAAAATAAGGTCAATCTGACATCTGCCGACAGCAAAATTCTGGAATTGTCCTTACTTTGTGAATCTATCCGAAACATGTATGAAAAACTCCGCTCCACCTCTCAGGAAGTTCTGCTTTCCAGAAGTGAAGAAACAAGAGCCAAACTACAGGCAACCCAGTCGCTGATTAATCCGCATTTTTTATATAACTGTCTAACCAATATCGGAATTATGGCAGAAGAAGAAATGAACGAAGATATCACGAAAATGTGTCATGCACTCTGTAATTATTTTCGATATATATCTTCATCCAAAGAAATGATTGTAACGCTGAAAGAAGAGATTTTCTATACACAGCAGTATCTGGAATGTATGAAACTGCGTTTCAGCGAAGAACTGGAGATTTTTGTTGCTGTCGAAGACAGCATCAGTGACACTTACATACCTAAACTGATCATTCAACCAATTGTGGAAAATGCGTTCAAATATGCCTTTCAGATGAATCCACCGTGGTTATTGACGATTACCGCCAACCAGCAGGATGATTTCTGGATTATCCGCATTCGGGATAACGGCGGTACACTATCTGAAGATAAAAAACGGGAACTGATGCATCTTTATGAGAATCTGAATATGAATGAAGAATTGAAATCCATGCAGATTGGCGGAATGGGATTGAAAAATGTATATCTCCGCATGAAACTGATCTACGGCGAGCAGGCAATCTTCCGGATTGACACTTCCGAAGCCCATGCGACTATTTTTGAACTTGGAGGACCAATTTTCAAAACGAAGGAGGACTATTATGCAAAACACCCACAAATATAATTATATGGTTGTCGAAGATGAACGCCTGATCCGGCAAAATCTGATTAAAAAAATCGAAAATCTGAATCTCCCTCTGCACATGGCCGGAGAAGCAGCTAACGGAGCAGATGCCATCACGCTGATACAGAAAAACTGTCCGGATCTGGTAATCACCGATATCCGGATGCCCCAGTGTGACGGTCTGGAACTGGCCCGCTTTCTTTACAAAAACTATCCTTCTGTGAAAATTGTCATTCTAAGCGGCTATAATGATTTCAGTTATGCACAGACAGCCATCAAATATGCGGTAAAAGACTATCTTCTAAAACCGGTTACCACAGAAGCATTGTCAGAGTCTCTGCAGAAACTGTTAATAACCATGAGTTCTGAGTCAGAGCATTTCGACGCTTATCAGGTCAATAACAATGCACTGGATCAGCGTTCCATCTTCGAACTCCTGGAAAAATACCTGCAGGAAAATTACAGAGATGATATTTCATTTCAGGAACTGGCTGACCGGTTCGGCTTCACTCAGGAATATCTGGGAAGAATCTTCAAAAAATATGCCGGAGAAACCCCGTCCAAATACCTGACCAGGCTGCGCATCAACGAAGCCAAACGGCTGTTGCTCAAACATCCTGATATGGAGATACAGAAAATCGGCGAACTGGTAGGCTACAAAGACGGATTCTACTTCAGCAGGGTATTCAAAAACAGCACCGGGATACAGCCAAGCGAATATAGGAATCAGAAATGAAAGTTTTTTTGTTCGGTTAGAAAGGAACGGAAAATAATTATCATTTTATTCAGAAGCAGGTTTCTCCTGAATAAAATGATAATTATTTTCCTGTTTTTTAATACTTATCTTTTCTTATAAGATTCTATCAAACAAGTATGTTTCTTACTCTTAGCATCATAATTAATTCCAACCAGCAGAATATCACCGCCATATTCTTTGATAGCCTGCGGATAATCATTCCGCTTAATCTGACTGATTGCTCCTTCATCAGTTTTATTCCATTTCAGTTCAATCAACAACAGCGGCATAGTAGTTGCTTTCTTTGGAAAAAACACCACATCAGCGTATCCGTGACCAGAAGGTAATTCTTCAATTCTCAAAAATTCATCTACACAACTAATATAAGCAAACCGCACAACACTTCTAAGTGCCTGCTCATTATTATAAAAAGTAGGCGCAATACCAGCTCTATGCACTTCTTCTATTGCAGCCGCAACTGCGTCTTCATCTCTATTTAATGTTGCTTCTAACAAATAATCTGAATTTCTAATAAGTTTCGCAATCTCTGTATGCTTTCCTGTTGTCACTGCTCGTACAAATTCTTCTCTGATTTCTTCATTTGGAATATAAACTGTTTTTTCATTTGCATCATAAGCCAGATACCCTAAATGTACTAACAATGTCAAAATATCATCCCGGCTCTTCATCGTAGTCATATCATTTTGAAAAGTTCCGACATCTATCTTTATCCGTGCATTTCCGAGCATTTGTGTAATGGCTTCTTTTAATCCATCTTCATTCATATCAATATAGAACTGCAAAGAAGTGTATGTCTCTGTCTGCGTCCAGTAATTACCAAGTTCCTCACTCTTAATGGCCTCCATAACAGAGTTTGGATTATAAACAGATTTTACTTTATGAAATGAATAACCATCATACCATTTCTTCATCTTTTCAAAATCCATGTTATATTGCCTGCAAAGATTATGAACCTCAGCTTCAGTAAATCCCACATATTCCGCCAGCTTCTTAGGCGCAAGCATGGAATATTCCCGGAAATCTGTCATTGCCGACTGTGTCCCATATTTCTTTATAGGAAGGATTCCAGTAATATAAGCTGCCTCAAATACAACGTCTGTCCAGCTGCTTTTAAACAAGCTTCGCAAAAAAGCAACATACTCTTTTTGTAATTTTGTATTTTCTTTTGCCTCACGAAAAATTGCATCCCATTCATCAATAATCATGATGAACTTTTCTCCGGTTTTTTCCGTAACATGAAGCAACGTCTCCGCTAAATCTTTTCCTGCTTCTATCGATGGAAATAAGCTGGTTACTTCTGCCATAACTTCATCATTAATATCCCGTACTACCGTATTGATATCGGATGTACGGGATGTAAACAACGTAATATCCAAATAAATTACAGGATATTTATTCAAATACACTTCAAAAGTCGCATCTTTCGAAATTTCCAGCCCCTCAAAAAGCTTTCTGGAATCACAGCTTTTGTCATAATAAGCACAAAGCATCTTCGCCGCAAATGATTTTCCAAAACGGCGCGGTCTGCTTACGCACGTCATCTTATCGGTTGTACCAAGTATACTATTTATATAAGAAATCATTCCTGTCTTATCAACATAAATTCCTTTTGTTACTGATTCAAATCCTGCATTTCCTATATTCAGGTATTTCCCCATATGACCACATACTCCTTTCCCAGAATCTCCGTTTCATTTGTTCCTCACTTACATTCCATATGCTACATATATGATAACTGATTTTTCGTATTTTGTATACTCAATATATATGATACAAAGGGTCAAAAGGTCATGTTTTTTATTTGCTTTTTCTTTCCATCTTTGATCAGATAGGCTTCTCCGAACAATGTCGTCGTTCCGTTCTCAATCAAGACGTAGCTTCCGTCTGTCAGGGCATAGAATTTTCTGCCATAGCTATCGGGATATGTAATATCCTCAATCCGGGTTCCATCTGTTTGTTTATATGATGCGCCTATGTGGCTTGATAAATATACAATCATTTATTCCTCCCCAATATTATCTCCCATAATGTAAATTCCCATCCTCTCCGGGTCCGCCACAACCAGATTCGTCGTCATGGGATCCAGACCACGCTTCCCACACTCCACGAAAGCATAAAAGGATTTCAAATCAATACATATATAAATTCTGTTCTTCATATGGAATATTGTATCATTTTTCTACTAAAAAGTATACTTTTTGATGCAAATTATGTCATTGAATTATCATAACTAAACTGATAATTTTCTATCTATCTGTTGACACATGCTATGCAAACTGCTAAAATAAAGTTACATATCTGGGAAAGTTCTAAACCGTTCGGTTACTGATTCCCCCTATGAAAACAACTATGATATGGCGGAAGGCAGTAAAACGGTAAAGATTTTCTCATACATACGTTTCTTCTTTCCGCTCCCTAATGAAAGGAGAAATGTTTATGGTCAAACGAAAACTGGAAGATTTGAATTTGCTGGATGATTTTCTATTCACTTCTGTGGTGAATTATCCCGATATTGGAGAAAAATTTATCCGGGAATTATTGAAAGTAATATTGGGTAAAGAGATTGGCAAATTAACTGTGATACCGCAAAAGGTATATCCTGGTTCTGATACGGATAAACACGGAGCCCGGCTGGATGTTTACATCGAGAAAAATTGTGCTGATGAAGTCCCCACCATGCCATATGACGATGGATCCAGGACAATTTTTCTTTATACCAAGGGCACAGAAGGAATACCTTCGGAAGAACTGGAGAAATTTCTCCATTATATGGAGCATACAACAGAGGAAAATGCAGTAACTGATAATCTTCGTAACATAAATCAAATGGTTAATCTGGTAAAGCAGGATGAGGAGGTGTCACTGCAGTATATGAAAATATTTGAACGAGAAGAAATGTTGATCCAGCAAGGCATTCAACAGGGACGAGAAGAAGAACGAATCAATACAGAACGGGAACATCAACGAGCAGAAAAAGAAAAAGCTCGGGCTGAACAACTTGAAAAAGAATTGCAGCAATTGAAAGAACAACTGGCTCAATTCAAATCATAAGCACGAATATGGTTATTACATAATAGATATACTATAAAGGAGCTGTCAGACAGACGGCCCCTTTTGGTGAAGTTCCTCCACAATTTCATTATAGCGTTTTTTATTCAATCGATAGAAGAATAACACAATCGCAGTAACAATCCACAAAATTCCCGGCACTGTCGTAAATGCATGTTTCATAACAGCAATAACTTCCGGGTTCTGTGCCTGATTTGCCACATAACCATACTTCCCAAGCAATGCGGCAAGAAGTGCGGTACCTACTGCCATTCCTATTTTATTTCCAAGAGATACAAAGGCATACTGAAATCCATCATTTCTAAGTCCTGTCTTCCACTCACCGTATTCTACACAGTCCGGAATAATTGCGTAGATTGCTGTATTAAAACCAGAAAAGAAAAACTGTGTAATTCCTGCCAGCATATAAAATACAGCTGGAGATTCCTTCACATTAAAGAAGAACATACCAAACATCGTAATTCCTGTAAGCAGCGCAAATACCGATGCTGTTCGCCCTTTATTGTTCAGCTTGCGGAATACCGGCTGAAAGCATGCGGCTCCAATAATTGATGGAATGATAATACACATGGAATAAGTGGTATAGTAAGATGCATTTCCTTCCACGTAGGTAAAATAATATAAAATATCTGCATTTCTTCCATACAGGGTAAATCCAAAAAGAACCTGTCCAATCAATGCCAGTATATAAGGCTTGTTCTGCATAACCGCCCGAAGCTGAACTTTTATGGATATTTTTTCTTTTTCCGGAATTTTCACCTGCTCTTTTGTTTTTGCAAAGCAGAAGAAATGACAGGCTGCAAAAATACATCCGTATATTATCGCAACAAACAAGTATCCGTTTTTCGCACTATGTCTTCCCAGTTTGTTAATCAGAGGAACCGTAATGATATTAATGATTCCAATGGCAATCATCGCTGCTACAGAACGCGACGTATTTATTTTTGCACGCTCGTCGATATCCTGTGTCATTGCACCACAAAGTGTTCCATAGGGAATATTTACACAAGTATATCCCAAAACCAGCAGACAATAGGTAATAACCATATAGATGATTTTGGATATATCTGACCAATCCGGGTGTGCCCAGAATGAAAAAATCAACAATATCGATGTAATTGGCGCTGCAATAAGCAGCCAGGGACGATAACGTCCCCATCTGGATTTTGTCTTGTCGGTAAGTCCTCCAACGATGGGATCATTGATTGCATCCCAAAATCTAGAAAATAACATCAATGCCGAAACTGCCGCCATGCTTATTCCGAAAACATCTGTATAAAAAATCATGAGGAAATTACTGACAAACATCCAGCTGAAATTACATCCCACATCTCCGAAACCATAGGCAATCTTACTGATTAATGGTACCTTTCCATGTTTTTCCATAACCTATTTCTCCTGAACATTAATAATAACCTTCATCGTAGTCTCACGATTTTCGTCAATGTACTGGTAAGCTTTCAGATAATCCTTAAATGCAAATGATTTTGAAATCAACGGTTTTAAATGTACTTTTCCAGCATTTACCAGTTCGATTCCATCCACATAATCGTCATGACGGTACATCATGGTACTCTTAATATCCAGCTCATGGTCGTTTGCCACTGCAAGATCAATCTCTGCCATTCCTGCAAATACTGCAACCAGTACAATGACACTGCCTTTTCTTGCATATTTAATTGCCTGACCCATTGTGATATTATTTCCGGCACAATCATAAATAACATCTGCCTTATCCGGACCAAATGCTTCAATCATAGCTTCTCCAAAGTCCTTTTCCTTTGTATTCACACACACATCAATTCCACATTCTTTAGCCTTTTCCAGACGCAGATCACTGACATCCGTAATCATCACTTTGGCTGCTCCCATTCCTTTTGCTGCCTGTGCTACCAGATTACCGATGGGACCTGCACCAAGTACTGCGATATTCATTCCAGTTACATCGCCCATTTGTTTTACTCCATGAACCGCAACAGCCAGAGGCTCGATCATCGCACCTTCTTCATACGACATTTCTTCCGGAATCGGTGTAACCTTTGATGCATCTACTGCAAAATATTCAGAAGCCGTTCCTGTCGTCTGAAATCCCATAACTTTCAGTTCTTCACAAAGATTATATTTTCCATGACGACATGGATAACACTGACCACAATATACCTGTGGTTCAATCGTTACTTTTTGTCCTTCATTAAAATCTGCAACATTTTTTCCGACTTTTACGATTTCTCCAGATACCTCGTGGCCCTGAGTTACCGGATACTTGGTAAATGGATGCTTTCCATGATATACATGAATATCCGATCCACAGATTCCAATATTCATAATCTTTACCAATACCTCATCATCTTTTATTTCCGGAACCGGTACCTCTCTGAAAATAATTTCTCCTGACTTCGTCATTACCTGCTGTAACATTGTTCTTCCTCCTTTTTCTCAATATCTTTTATTAAATGTTTTATTAAAGTAATTACATTATTATCCATAGATCATGATTTGTCAAGATAGCATTGTACACTTCTGCGTATTGCACAATAACCGATTACACATTTTGTGCACTCTTTACAGATTGAAAACATTTTCCCAGTAGCTTTTCTGAGACGAAAAAGATTCGCAGAACAAAACAATCTTTACTTGTTTCGTTCTGCGAATCTTTTTATCGCGCTATTTTTGAGAACTATTCTTTCTGGCAAACTAAATGCTTTTTATAAAATCATACAAAAAATGTTTTGCCACCCCAACTGCCGAAGCTTCTCTTTTATAAGAGCAGGTTTTTAAATATCTCACATCATGGTCAAATCCATTATATTCCATGACTTTTTCACCTAACAGAATCATATAATCCGCAAGATATCCACCCATTTCTCCTCCAAGAATAATATCCATATCATATGCCATCCGTAAATTAGATACAAGAATTGCCAGATACATCAAATACTCGTCCCATATTTTTACAGCTGCTGTATTTTTATTTTCTAATTTACACATGAATTGTTCAAGAGTCTCCCTGGACTCATCTGTGAGTACACTCGACGCACAGTATGCATCCGCGCATCCAGATTTTCCGCAATAACACTTTCTGCCTCCCGGCACAAGAATCATGTGTCCAAATTCGCCGGCTTTCTGATTTTGTCCCGGAACCAGTTTTCCATCAATACAGAACGCACCCCCCAGTGTATTATTCAATGAAAGATATAATGCGTTTTTATAGTAGTTCAAATCCTCCGCCATCATTGCCGCATTCGCATCATTTTCAAAATACACAGGAACAGAAAATACTTGTTCCAGAAAGCTCAAACTGTAATTTTCAAGACCAAGTGCATGTGATTTAACAATCATCATTTCTTTCTGATTGATAATCCCCGGTATGGAAATTCCAATGCCCAGAATACGCTCTTGGTATTCTACATCTCTCAGAAAATCTTTCGTTAATTCTGCCACCTGCGCATAATACGATGATTCTGCCGAAAACTTTAGCCGAACACGGTTAGATTTTTCTATCTCGTATCTCAAATTCATCAAGACAAATCCCACATGATTTGCCGTAATCATAATTCCAACGGCATAACGATATGCAGGATTAATGCTGATTCTTTTTGCCTTTCGTCCTCCCGTCGACTCATACTCACCTGTTTCCATCACAATTCCATTTGACAGCAAATCATTTACATTGGAAAGAACAGTTGGCATACTAAGATTCAATTCTTTTGAAATTTCAACTTTTGATGTTGTCTGCTTATTTATAATGTAATTTACTATTTTTGATTTTGTAATATTTCTTTTCTCTGTTCCGGCCATTGTCACGGCTCCTTTTATTAAATACTTTATGAAAGAATATTATCTTCTATTTTACTATTTGTAAAGAGCCGTTTTTACAGATTTGCTTTTTCTTTCCATCTTTAATCAGATAGGCTTCTCCAAACAATGTCGTTGTTCCGTTCTCAATCAAGACGTAACTTCCGTCTGTTAGGGCATAGAATTCTCTGCCATAGCTATCGGGATATGTAATATCCTCAAATATACGTTTCCCATCCAAATAACCATCTTTTATTTCCTGGTAATGCGGTATAATCATTAATCTGGTAATTCCCAGACCGGGAAGGAATCTCTGATATTCTTTATCAATGCTTTCTCCTTCCAATTCCGGCTGTGCATACACTGTTTCCGCGCAGTTCATCGTCCCTGCACTGATCCCGATCAGAATTCCATCAAAATCTTTTAAATGTTCTTTTAACTGTATTTTCCGGAAAAACTTATTTTGTGTCGGAACATGTCCGCCTGCAAGTATCACTGCATCATACTCAGCAATCCTGTTGACAATATTCTCATTTCTTCTATCACATATCACCATTTCTTCCACGGATAATCCACTCATCGGAAATGCTGCCGCAAATATATCCCTGAAACCATCATTTTTTACAATGTCATTTTCGTCTGAGCTTATAATCAATACCCTTGCTTTATTCTTCCAGTGTTCCTGCAAACTAGCCAGAAGTCCATTTTCTGTACTTAATTTTGCAGGCATTCGAGTTCCATCTGTTTGTTTATAAGATCCGCCTATGTGGCTTGATAAATATACAATCATTTATTCCTCCCCAATATTATCTCCCATGATTGTCTTCTCCGTCCGCTCCGGATCCGCCACAACCAGATTGGTCGTCATGGGATCCAGTCCACGCTCCCGACACTCCACAGAAGCATAAAAAGATTCCAAATCAATACATACATAAATTCTGTTCTTCATATGTACTATTGTACCATTTTTCTCCTAAAAAGTATACTTTTTGATGCAAATTATATCATTGAATTATCATAATTAAACTGATAATTTTCATTCTATTTATTGACACATTCCTTGCAAACTGCTACAATAAAATCACATATCTGGGAAAGTTCTAAACCGTTCGGTTACTGATTCCCCCTATGAAAACAACTATGATATGGCGGAAGGCAGTAAAACGGTAAAGATTTTCTCATACATACGTTTCTTCTTTCCGCTCCCTAATGAAAGGAGAAATGTTTATGGTCAAACGAAAACTGGAAGATTTGAATTTGCTGGATGATTTTCTATTCACTTCTGTGGTGAATTATCCCGATATTGGAGAAAAATTTATCCGGGAATTATTGAAAGTAATATTGGGTAAAGAGATTGGCAAATTAACTGTGATACCGCAAAAGGTATATCCTGGTTCTAATACGGATAAACACGGAGCCCGGCTAGATGTCTACATTGAAGAAGACTGTGATAACGAATCAGAGAACGATATAACGGTATACGATATAGAACCAGACAAAAACATAAAAGACGTAAGTATTCTGCCTCAGCGCGTTCGCTTTTATCATGCCAAAATTGATGCCCGCAGCCTGAAATCAGGGGAAAGCTACCGCATGCTGAAAAAAGTTATGGTTATTCTGATCACCCCGTATGATCCATTTGGACTGAACCGCATGATTTACACGATACGAAGTAAATGCGAAGAAGTTCCTACCATGTCATATGACGATGGGGCGAGCACCATTTTTCTTTATACCAAGGGCACGGAAGGGAATCCACCTGAAGAACTAAAACAATTTCTTCACTATATGGAACATACCACAGAAGAAAATGCAGGAAATGATAATCTTCGGAACATACAACAAATGATCAATCTTGTAAAGCAGGATGAGGAGGTGTCATTGGAGTATATGAAAATTTTTGAACGAGAAGAAATGTTGATTCAGCAGGGAATTCAACAAGGACGACAAGAAGAACAAATCAATACAGAAAGAGAACGTGCACGAGCTGATCGACTTGAAAAAGAATTGCAGCAAATAAAAGAACAACTGCTCCAATCCAAATCATAAGTAAGAATAGAGTTAATACATATAGAGATACTGTAAAGGGGCAGTCAGCCAGACGACCCCTTTTATCAAATATTTGATTTAAAATTTGATTTGGTGGATACGCCACACTGACGAAATGCGAAGCATTTTAGAGATTGAATCTAAGCAGTTACAAATTTATTCATTTTTTTCAAATTAATACTTGACTTTTGTATTGGCTTTTGATAAACTATCTAACTGTAGCGAGCAGTAACAATAAAGAAACTGCAATAAGTGCTGCAGATGCTGATGTGGCTCAGTCGGTAGAGCGTCGCCTTGGTAAGGCGGAGGTCACGGGTTCGATTCCCGTCATCAGCTTTTTTGTTGCTCAAATTTATCAGAATTTTAATCCTTAGTAATTACATTGCATTCAAAAAGGTAATCAGATTCGTAATCCGATTACCTTTTTCAATAATATACTCTCAATAACACTTCTTACATGCTTCATATCCCATTGATTCTGCCTTAGAACGTGATACCTGCCATGCATTGTCCGGATTCATTCTACCACAATTTGGCTTATTATGATATTTACTTCCTGTTTCCGACAGCCAAACCATTTCTCCTTGCTCTGGTTCTTGTACCTCAATTATAGGTTCTGGACTTGGTGTCGCTGTAGGTTCTACAGTCAGTTCAGGAGTATTAATTACTGTTTGTGGCTCAGTTCCGCTGTCTTCCCTATCACCCGGTGTATAATCGTTACATGGTTCCTGGCTCCAACCCAGATTTGTACCATCACTTGTAACGGTGATTGTCCCCTGAATATCCGTCCGATATATCTGAATGTCCATGGACTCCAACTTATCCATCGTATCTTTGTGAGGGTGTCCGTACTGATTGTCTTTTCCGCAACTGATAATTGCAAATTCTGGAACTGTTTCTTCTAAAAACTCCCAGCTTGTAGCTGTAGCAGAACCATGGTGACTCGGTACAAGGACATCACAGTCCAAATTAATTCCAGACTGACATATAGCAGATTCGCTGCTGCTTTCCGCATCACCAGTAAAAATAAAAGAATTGTCTCCATTTACAAGCTTAATAACTACAGAATTATCATTACTGTCATTTTCATCAATAGTTTCTGGTGCAAGAATTATAAACTTACCAGTACCAAATGTAAATTCATCACCTACAGAAGGATGCTGCATGATAAGTCCCTTACTGTCAATCATATTGATAAATGACTGGTATGTCTTGCTGTCATGTACATAATCACTACAGATTACATTTTTCACCTCAAAGGCATTCAAACATCCTATCAAACCTGACACATGATCCGAATCGTAATGGCTGCTGATTAGATAATCAATTGTTGTAACTCCCTGATTTTTCAGATATGCCACAACAAAACTTGAATAATTACTATCTCCACCATCATAAATCAGATTTTCACCATCAGACTGGACAAACACCGAAAGCCCCTGTCCCACATCCAAAAAGTGAACTGTCATATCGTATGTAATTGGCGTTGGTTCAGGTGTAGACTCTTCTGTTACAATCGGTGTTGGTATCTCGGTAGACTGTATATCTGTAATCTGTGTTTCATCAGATATTTCTTCCGGTACAGAAGGTACAGTGGTTTCTGTACTTGCTTCTATAGGCTCAACATACTGTCCATCATTTGATGATGGTACAGTTATCATGCAAATAATGAATAAAGCCACAGAAATGACCACTCGCAGCCATTTATTTAAAAACAGCTCCCTTTTTCTCATCTGATTCCATATCACAGGAAGTAACGAAATTCCAAATAGTAATGTAGCAATTGCATATGGTACTGACTTCCCGAAGCTGCCCAGACCAGCTATCATAAAAATAATACCAAAAAACCATTGAATAATTGAACTTATCTTTTGTTTACTCATATTCTCCTCCGCATAAAATATTATCTATAAGTTTATCATATTCTTCAATATTTTCCTACAATTCAAACATAGTTTCTTTGTATAATCACTCGACATATTTCAACAAATACATACAAAATGCATTTGCGCATATAGAAAAGCACAGGCATACCAGACTTCTACATCTGGTATGCCATCAATTTGCATCCGGGGAGATGCCTGTACAGGGTCTATACAGATTTTTTATATCAAAAGTTCCATTTTCATCTTTATACACTTGCTTTTTAGAACTTGATTTATTTTTTTCACACAAGATCTATGAGTCTGTTATAAACAATTCTAACTGTAAAAACAAGTTTCTGTCATTCTACCTCAGGCAGGCACTCTTCCTGGCTGTCACCATCGGCATTTTGTTTTTACTTCTGATTGTTTTTACTGGTAAGTTACACCGTTTTCAGGCTATTTTGCTGACACTGGCCTGGCTGGTTATTTCTCTGGTCAGTCCACTGTTGTTGTACATAGCTGTAAAGAAAATGAGCTGAATCGTTACTCAGATTATATATCTGCCGCACCTGCGATTAACTTATCACAGGTGCGGCAGTTTCTTTTTCTCACTTATGTGTCTTCAGCCATTTCATCGCGCTGTATGCATAGATTGCGCTTCCCAGTGGAAGGATATCTTCATTGAATACAACGCACTCGTTATGCATGGGTTTTCCGAATAATTCATTTTCCTGTGGGATACCTGCTCCCACCAGCAGATAACTGCAGGGGATTTCGTAGGTATAAGAAGCGAAATCTTCCGATCCCATGCCTCCCTGTTCAAATACTATGACTTTCGAAGGGTCAACTAGTTCACCCACATATCCGGCCATTTCTTTTACCATCTCTTTATTATTGAGCAGCGGCGGTGCGGAAGCGATCTCAGTCACTTCTGCTGCCCCGCGGAACAACGCTGCTGTCTGTGAAGAAATCTCCTGTATTCTCTGGAAAATCTGTTCTGACAGTTCTCTGTCCAGGGTACGGATTGTTCCTTCCATCACCACTTCACCCGGGATAATGTTGGGAGCTTTGCCGCCCACAAATTTTCCAATCGTCACAACTGCCGGTTTTGTCGGTGCAACTTCACGGGCAATGATTTCCTGCAGGGACAAATAAATGTGTGCAGCTATGTTAATCGGATCTACTCCTGTCTCGGGCATCGCACCGTGGCAGCCGGTTCCCTTAACCTGAATACGGAATAACGTACATCCGGCCATGCAGGTTCCCATACCGCAAAGCACCATGCCGGAAGGCGTACCGGAGTTTACATGCAAAGCAAAACCTGCGTCCACCGAAGGATTTTCCAGAACACCTGCCTTCAGCATGGCTTTTGCTCCTGTAAATCCTTCCTCATCCGGCTGGAAGACCAGCTTCACCTTACCTTCGATTTCTTCCCGGTGCTCCATCAGTAATCTGGCTGCCCCCAGAAGCATGGTGGCATGCATATCATGCCCGCAGGCATGCATCTTTCCATTTTCGGAAGCAAAAGATACCGGTGCTTTTTCCAGAATCGACAACGCATCCATATCTGCACGCAGCAAAATAGTCTTTCCGGGTTTTCCTCCCTCCAGAGTGGCTACAATGCCGCTTTCACAGATTTCCTCCGGCTGATAGCCGTATTCCCGCAGCTTTTTCATAACAAATGCTTTTGTGTGCGGCAGGGAAGGACCTGCTTCCGGATTCTGATGAATCGTCCTGCGAATCTGCAAAAGTTCTTCTTTTAACTGTTCAGCCGCTTCTAATATTTCATTCTTCATCCTGTCTACCTTCTTTACATTCTTTTTAGTATGCGGAAATATCTCCTGTCTACTTCGATATACCCCTCGTCCCTCAGCTTACCGATCTCCGCCGACATTGCACTTCTCTCTACCCCCAGATAATCTGCCAGCGACTGGCGGTCGCAGGGAATGGTAAATGAATTGCTTCCATGTTCCTTAGCCTGCAGCAGCAAATAAGCCATGAGTTTTTCTTTCGTGGTTTTCTTGGAGGTAAGCTCAATCTTTTGATTCAACAACAAGTTTTTCTCTGCCACGTTGCGGAGAAGATTACGGATCAACTTACTGTGGAAAGCACACCCATTGCTGCAGATTCCCAGGATTCGTCTGCAGTCCAGAAGCATTACCGTGGTGTCCTCCCTGGCGTAAACGCCAACCGGAAAAAATTTCACAGATGAGCAGGAAAATGCTTCCCCAAACATCTGCGGCTGTGTCATCGTTGCCAGGATACTTCGATTACCGTAGTAATCATCCCGCACAATCTGCACGCAGCCATTCAGAACAACACCGACCATATCCGCAGAATCCCCTTCCCGGAAAATCATCTCACCTTTCCGATAACTTTTCCTCTGCACCTTCAGGCACTGCAGCATTGTCTGCAGATCTTCCCGGGAAATCCCCTCAAACAGTGGTATTTTTGTCAAAATTTCTTCATTGGACTTCATGACACGCTCCTTGTTGGATTTCCAACATACTTTTGTTTTACAGTATACTATACTTTACTTAACCGGTCAACCAATACAAAGCTTTCAAGTCCGGTTTTACCTAAAAATAATAAGGAGGGACTTTTTATGGATACAAAAATGTTTTGCTTTCAGTGTGAACAGACCGCAGGCTGCCATGCCTGTACAGGTAATGCCGGCGTATGCGGCAAAAAATCTGACACTGCCGCCCTGCAGGATCAATTGACCGCTGCTCTGATTAACCTGGCAAGAGCTGCCGATGGCAATGAACACCTGCTTACATCTGCAGTGGACCGTCTGGTCATCAGAGCACTGTTCTCCACACTGACCAACGTCAATTTCAACAATGACTCACTTTCCACTATGATTTGCGAGGTAAATGAAGTCCGGGAACAGATTGCACCCGACTGTATCCTCTGTGCAGAACCATGCGGTAAAAGAGACTCTTACGACATGAGCAGCCTCTGGGATGCCCCTGAGGATATTCGTTCCCTGAAATCACTGATTTTATTCGGTATCCGCGGAGTTGCCGCCTATGCCTATCATGCCGATGTACTGGGATTTTCAAATCAAGAAGTAAACCATTTTCTCTATAAAGCGCTGTATGCTGTGGGCTCAGACTGGGAAATGGAAGAGCTGCTTCCAGTTGTTCTGGAAGTGGGAGAAAAGAACCTGAAATGTCTGGAACTGTTAGATCAGGCCAATACAAAGTCCTACGGCACACCGGAACCAACAACGGTTTCTCTGACTGTAGAAAAAGGCCCATTTATCGTTATTACCGGGCATGACCTTTGCGATTTAAAACAGCTTCTGGAACAGACAAAAGACAAAGGCATCAACATCTATACTCATGGAGAAATGCTCCCTGCCCATGCTTACCCGGAACTGAAAAAATATCCTCATCTGAAAGGAAATTTCGGAACTGCATGGCAGAATCAGCAGAAAGAATTTGCAGATATTCCGGCACCCGTAGTATTTACCACCAACTGCCTGATGCCTCCGAAAGCCAGCTACGCAGACCGTGTATTTACTACAGCAGTGGTATCTTATCCGGAAATTCCTCACATCGGGGAAGACAAAGATTTCACTCCGGTAATTGAAAAAGCCCTGGCACTGGGCGGATATGAAAAGGATATGGAATTTACCGGAATCAACGGCGGACATACGGTCATGACCGGATTTTCTCACGGCACCGTACTTTCTGTTGCCGATACCGTCATTGACGCTGTCAAAGCCGGTGCCATCCGTCACTTCTTCCTGGTAGGCGGTTGTGATGGAGCCAGACCCGGAAGAAATTACTACACAGAATTTGTCAGACAGACCCCTGACGATACCGTAGTCCTCACTCTCGCCTGCGGCAAATACCGCTTCAACGATATGGATCTGGGAACTATCGGAGGACTTCCCCGTCTGATGGATATGGGACAGTGTAACGATGCCTACAGCGCCATCCGGGTAGCCGTTGCTCTGGCAGAAGCATTTTCCTGCAATGTCAACGAACTGCCCCTGTCCATGGTACTGTCCTGGTACGAACAAAAAGCAGTCTGTATCCTGCTGACTCTGCTGCATCTGGGTATCCGCAACATTTATATCGGACCAACACTGCCTGCATTCCTCTCACCGAATGTATTGGCATTGCTGGTGGAAAAATATAATCTGCATCCCATCAGCACACCGGAAGAAGACATGGCACAGATGCTTAAATAATAGGAAATGAGCAGGGAACGGTTTTATATTAACCCGCCCCCTGCTCATTCTTATATTCCCAGCAACTCCATCATTTCTTTATGCGGACGTTCCGGCCTGGACTCATAAATATCAATATAGTTCTGATCACCGCTTCTGTCCTGAAAGGCAGGAAACAGAAAGCCCCACTCGGGTTTTCCCGGCTCATAGTCCCCGGTCACAGGGCAGACGGCACAGATCAGATATTCATACACTTCTTCTGACTCTCCCAGACGCTCATGATCCGCAGCTTTTACCGGTACATCATACCGGTCATGGAAAACATAGACCGCATAGTCATGACAGGCATGATACTTTTCTGCCGCCAATTCATAGAAGGTGTCCAACAGTGCATCATTTTTCAGCCCGCAGGTCTTGATTCCCATCAGAAGCTGCCACACACTGCCCGCTTTCATAGCTGCCTCCGGGATACGATATCTTCGCAGGTTTTCGTTTGTCCGGGAAAATGGAATCGTCTTGGCAATTGCCAGATTCTTTTCTTTCTCTCCTGTGGAAAGATTCAGGAAATTCGTATTAAAGGTTCCCTCTATTTCTCCATCTGCATCCATATAGCTTCCGGCAATTCTTGTCATTGATGTTCTGGCGGCCGTCATACGACGGGTCAGTTCCAGCATATCTTCTCTGTTAATCCTCATGTTAACCATCCTGTCTTTTCATCCCCACACGTTCTTTTACTTTCATCCGTATTCTCTGCAGGGCATTGTCAATGGATTTGGGAGTTTTCCCCATCTTATCAGCGATTGTCAGATAGTTATCCCCATCCAGATACATATCCAGCACCTGATTTTCAAATTTACTCAACTGATTCCGGATCTCATTTTCCAGATGAACAGCATTTTCCTGTGCTATCACAATATTCTCCGGACTTTGCTGCAGCATGGTACGAACCTCATTTTCCCACTCCTCACTGCTCATAGAAACATACGAATTCAGCGGCTGATGTTTCTGACGATTAGAGGACTGGATGGCACGATACATCTGCCGGTCCACACAGAGCTGTGCAAAGGTCCGAAAGGATGCATCTTTTTCTGCGTGATAATCTCTCACAGCCTTAAATAATCCAATCATTCCTTCCTGAATCAGATCATCCTGCTCCCCGCCTACAAGATACAGCACACGGGCTTTCTGGCGGACCATGGACTTGTACTTATCAATCAGATAATCCATAACCTCCGGCTCTCCCTGACGAAGCTTTGCAATCAATTCTTCATCTGTATATTGCGAAAAGTCTTTTATCATACTCCTCCTACCCGCGCTGACGGGAAATCTCAAAAGCAAGGATTCCAGCTGCCACAGAAGCATTTAAAGAATCAATATCCCCTTTCATCGGTATCGATGCCACAAAATCACAGTTTTCCTTAACCAGACGGCTGACACCCTCACCTTCATTACCGATGACCAGCCCAATAGGACCTTTCAGATCCAGATCATAGTATGCGGTTCCTCCCATATCGGCACACACAAACCACATACCTTCTTTTTTCAGCTCCTCAATCGCTGTTTTCAGATTTGTTACCTTTGCAACCGGTGTATAATTCAGAGCTCCTGCCGAAGTTCTTGCGACAGTAGCTGTCAGCCCTGCCGCTCTTCTTTTGGGGATGATCACACCGTGTGCCCCGGCGAGATTAGCAGTACGAATAATCGCGCCGAGATTATGCGGATCTTCGATATTATCCAACAGTAAAATAAATGGAGGCTCACCTTTCTTTCTGGCATTTTCCAGAATATCTTCCACTTCCACATACTCATAAGAAGCAGCCACTGCAATCACACCCTGGTGTTTTCCGGTCTCAGAAAGCTGATCCAGCCGTTCTTTTTTCACATAATTGATAATTGTATCATGTTTTTTTGCTTCCCGGGCAATGGTACGCACGGGACCATCCTGACAGCCATCCAGAATATATAATTTATCAATAGTTTTTCCAGAACGAAATGCTTCCAGAACCGCATTTCTTCCTTCGATTTTATTTTCCGTCATCCAGTGCCTCCATTCCGATTTTAATCAAATCTATCATGCGAAAATGCTGACCCGTCAGATACAGGTATCCCATCACCGCCTCAAATCCGGTGGCACGGCGATATTCGCCGGTGGTTGCATTTTTCGCCGTTGTGTAAGATTTCGCATTTCTTCCTCTTTTGTATACAGCTTCCTCTTCCGGTGTAAATAAAGGTTCCAGTGTCTCGATCATTTTAGACTGAGCCTGGGCCTTCACCAGGCGGCTGGCATGCTTATGCAGCTTATTGGCCTGGCGGTTTCCCTGTTCCACAAGAATCGTCCGGATATACAGCTCATAGATTCCATCCCCGATATAAGCCAGCGTCAGTGGGGAATAGGAACGAATATCCTGCTTCTCCAGATGAAACTGTTCCATCAGATACTTTATGCTCTCTTCCATTTTACGCCCTCTCTGGTGTCTTCCAGAATAATACCCTGTGCCAGAAGCTGGTCACGGATTTCATCCGCACGCTTAAAATTTCTCTCTTTTCTTGCCGCCTGACGTTCTGCAATCAGATTTTCGATCTCAGCATCCAGATTTTCTTCTTTTTTATCAACAAGCAGACCAAGGATATCACTGAGAGAAATAATCTCACTCTTTACTGTTTTAATAAATTCTGCTGATGAAGCTTCCCCTGCATGGGTATTGGCAAATTTCACCAGTTCGAAAATAGCGGATACGGCATCTGCAGTATTCAGGTCATCATCCATGGCCTCCTCAAACTTCTGTCTGTACGCTGCCATTTCTTTCAGCAGTTCTTTCTCTTCCTCTGTCACGTTTGCCGTTTTAGCGATCTCTTCCAGATGCTTCAGATTAGAAACAGCTGTCACGATTCGCTCCAGTGCATTCTTAGAGGATTCCATAATTTCCCGGCTGAAATTGATCGGACTTCTATAATGTGCGCTCAGCATAAAGAAGCGAAGTACCTGCAGATCATACTGCTCTCCGATTTCTCTTACAGTAAAGAAGTTACCCAGTGATTTGGACATCTTACGATTGTCAATATTCAAGAATCCATTATGCAGCCAATAGCGGGCAAAAATCTTGCCATTGCAGCATTCACTCTGCGCAATCTCATTCTCATGATGCGGGAAAATCAAATCCTCTCCGCCGGCATGGATATCAATTTCCTCACCCAGATATTTTTTAGACATGACAGAGCATTCAATGTGCCAGCCCGGACGTCCCTCACCCCACGGTGATACCCAGAAAGGTTCTCCTTCTTTTTTCGGTTTCCACAGTACAAAATCCAGCGGATCCTCTTTCTGGTCTTCGCCGGACACCAGCAGGGAACGATTGCCGGAACGCAGATCATCCAGGTTTTTGTGAGATAATTTCCCGTACTCATTGAACTTTCTGGTACGGAAATATACAGTGCCGTCTACCGGATAGGCATAGCCCTTCTCAATCAATGTCTCAATCATCTCGATCATACCATCAATTTCCTCAGTAGCCTTCGGATGAGTGGTGGCAGGCTTCACATTCATATCTGCCATATCTTTTTTACATTCTTTAATATAACGCTCCGAAATTTCTTCTGCCGGAACACCCTCTTCCAGAGACTTCTTGATGATTTTATCGTCCACATCGGTGAAATTGGAGACAAAATTTACTTCATATCCCTTGTATTCCATATAGCGGCGTGCTGTATCAAAAACAATCATGGGACGGGCATTTCCAATGTGAATAAAATTGTATACGGTAGGACCGCACACATACATTTTTACCTTTCCCTCCTCCAGAGGAACAAATTCTTCTTTTCTTTTGGTCAGTGTATTATACAGTTTCATAACATTCTCCTTTCTGTGTCATTTATCTGATTTTAATTTTTCATTATTTTCCTTTGTTTCATTTGTAAGGAAACGCAATTTCTTTTCCAACTCAAGAACACGGTTGGTAAGTTCTGTGTTCTCTTTCTGAAGGATTCGAATGTCATCCCGCACCGGATCCGGCAAATGTCCGTGATCCATGCTGGTCCGAGGTATTTTGACATTTTTCTGTCGAACAACCCTGCCCGGAATACCTACCACTGTACAGTTAGGAGGTACTTCCTCTATAACCACAGAACCGGCTCCTATTTTTGAGTTAGCTCCTATGGTAAATGATCCGATAATCTTCGCACCGGCACTTACCATCACATTATCCTCCAGTGTAGGGTGCCTCTTTCCGGTTTCCTTTCCGTTACCTCCCAGGGTAACACCCTGATACAGAGTAACATTGTCTCCGATAATCGTCGTCTCACCAATGATCACACCACTTCCATGGTCAATAAAGAGACCCTTCCCGATCGTAGCTCCCGGGTGAATCTCAATTCCGGTCTTTCTTGCCGCTCTCTGTGAAATCCAGCGTGCCAGAAAATAGTGCCCCTTCAGATAAAGCTTGTGTGCTTTTCTGTACTGAATCATAACCCGAAAACTGGGATACAGCAATACCTCCCATGGTGTCTTGATCGCAGGATCCCGCTCCTGTATTACCTGAAATTCTTCTTTTAAATGTTTGAAAAAGCTCATAGAGAATCCTCTTTTCTAATAACTTTTCTATAAGTTCAAATACGCCTCGGCGTACTTACTGCGAGGTGCGTGTCTTATCTTCTTTCAAGATAAAAACGGATTACTTCATCCAAGAGACGAAGTAATCCGCGGTTCCACTCTCATTAAAGACTCCGCACTTCACAACGGACGCCTTTCACTCATGCACATAACGCGTGCCCACGTATCCGGCTAAAGGACATCGTCCGTTCACCGAATCTGCTCCCGGATGCACTTCACTGCCTACTTCCCGGAATGGCTTCCAGCCGATGACCATCCCTCTCTGTGTTCCATATGACAGATACTCTTTCCGTTCACTGCATTTCAACATCTTTAACTGTTACTTAGTTTATGCAAAAAAAAGGCTTTTGTCAACCTCTTTCAAGGTAATATTGAAAATCTGTCCGGGGTGCGGTATCATTAAGTATACTTTTTTGTAAACTTCGGGAAGTGACGGAAAATTTTTATCATTTTCTGCCAGAAGCAGGCCGTTCCTCCTCAGCTAGCCGCTAACTACGACTAAATTGACGCTCAGGAAAGCCTTCGCGCCAAAGTCTCCGTAAGCGTCGGATCTTCGGACTCACTTTCCCCAATGCTTCTGAAAAAATGATATGAAGTTTCCTGTTAAATTCCAAATGAAACAAAATGCGTGTGAGGAAATATCGATGTTGTACTTTTGACCAAGTAATATCAGTTTCTAAAGTAGTAATTATTGTGAATAAAGTTCGACATACGTTCTTTCCGGGCGCATTTTGTTTCGTTTGGAATTGAACAGGAGAATCTCTGGTATTTTTCAGAAGCATTGGGGAAAGCGAGTCCGAAAATATGCACTTAGCAAGACTTTGGCGCGAAGGCTCTCCTGAGCGTCAATTAGTCGCGCTTAGTGCAGAGTTGAGGAGGAGCGGCCTGCTTCTGAAAAATACCAGAGATTCTCCGTCCCCTTCCATAAGGAATTACAAAAAAGTATACTTTTATGAATGGAATGGAGAATGAATGATGATTAGAGTAGGAATGGGTTATGATGTTCACAAACTGATGGAGGGGAGAGATTTAGTGTTAGGCGGGGTTACGATTCCCTGGGAGCTGAGGCTTCTGGGACATTCGGACGCGGACGTGGTAGTACATGCCATTATGGATGCTATCCTTGGAGCTGCTGCACTTCGGGATATCGGAAGACATTTTCCGGATACCGACCCACAGTACAAAGGAATTTCCAGTATTCTTTTGTTGAAAAAAGTAGGAGAACTTCTAAAAGAGAAAGGCTACCGCATTGTGAATCTGGATGCTACCATTATTGCACAGAAGCCTAAACTGCTTCCCTATATTGATACTATGATCAGAAATGTCGCTGAGGCACTGGAAATCAGAGAAGATCAGGTAAATATCAAAGCGACCACGGAAGAAGGGCTGGGATTTACCGGAACACTGCAGGGAATATCCAGTCAGGCTATCTGCGCTATCTGTCCGCTGGACGAATGAATCGTGGATTATATGCCAGCGACTTAAAGTCTGTGCGGGGTCTATAGAAAATAATTGTTGTAAAAATCTCCTTTTCTCAGCAAACACCTAAATAGTAATCATAAATAAAGGAAAGCAGGTGCTATCCCGCCTTTTATCTTTTGGTAGGCTTCCGTGATTAGTTTTCGGATTTTCCTCCTGCCTTTTTTCGTTTTTGATAGGCTCTAATGGTTGCTGTTATGATTTCCATCCTATCTTTTGTTGATTTTTATAGGCTATATTATTGGTTTCTAAGATTTGTAGCCTACGCTTTTACCAATTTTAGTAAGCTCGGTAAGGTATTTCTGGGATTCTCAGCCTACGTTTCTCCATATTTGGTAGGATGAAAACGTAAAAGCCAAGAAATAAAGCCTACTCAAAGGCGAAAAAGGTAGGATGGAAACCGAAAAATCAAACGTTATAGCCTACTTCTCAGAGAATATTGTAAGCCTAAAAAACGCTGAAATACATTTTATAGCCTATCAAGAACGGTACGACACGGAATAATGGCTGGCTGAACTGTAACATCCACCTGAAAATTTTGACATATTTTTTCAAAAAGTGCTTGACATTTCTTCCATTTTTTTATATACTAGTCAAGCAGGTTGCGGTTAGCGACTTTAAGATATGGCGAGATAGCTCAGTTGGCTAGAGCACACGGTTCATACCCGTGGTGTCGAGGGTTCGAATCCCCCTCTCGCTATTTTGACCCGGGATCTTAGCTCAGCTGGGAGAGCATCTGCCTTACAAGCAGAGGGTCACAGGTTCGAGCCCTGTAGGTCCCATTTTCCTGAGTATTTACTCAGATGAATTTTATATGGCGAGATAGCTCAGTTGGCTAGAGCACACGGTTCATACCCGTGGTGTCGAGGGTTCGAATCCCCCTCTCGCTACTATTAAAGGAACGTTATCACAGCGTTCCTTTTTTTATATCATAGGAAAGCACTCCGACTTTTCTATGATATAAAAGCCCTCCAGTGCAGAGGGAATCCTATGTTCCCTCTACGATATTTCCCATTCATATCCACTATAGATAGCAGTCAGCTGATCTCCCATAATGGGTTTCATCAAATCTATTGCCTTCTGTCCGGTACAATGACCTGTGTAGAATCGTGAAGGATACTTTTTCAGTTCTCTCGCAGTGTCACAGATTGTCTGAATTTCTTCCTGTGTATATTCTGTTTTTTTCATCATATGAAAACCGCTGATTACATGATCCGGCAGACTGTGATATACCTGCTGATAACGATCCAGAATATTCAAAATACCGTTATGTGCGCAGCCGGACAACAGCACCTCATGCCCCTGTTCATGGATTACCAGGCACTGCTCGTGTTCAAACAAATCCTGTACGTGAATTCCATTGACTTTTTGGGACAACTGCAGATTGCTCTGCGGATAAAACCTTCTGCCTTTAATATCAGTAAAGAGAGAAATTTCCTCATCAATTCTGTAATCTCCCCGCAGAAAATGTACATTTGGCAATTCCCGGATCGCTTTATCAATTCCAATATACCTCTCACCGTGATAGTAGTCCCCCAGCGCAGACCGCTGCATATAAATCTGTGCTTTCGAATTTAGCCGGCAAAAATCCAGCAAACCACCGGAATGATCATAATGGCCATGACTCAGTATCACAGTATCAACCTGATTCAACGGAACATTCAATCTCTCAGCATTTTTCAGAAACGCTGACGTTGCTCCTGCATCCATCAGCAATTTATGTTTCTCTGTCTCCACATAAACAGAGAAACCATGTTCCGAACAACATTGAGGATGCCCATTGGCATCCTCAATCAATGTAACAATTCTCATCTTATAGTCCTCAATTAATTACCCGTTGGCATATACGGACGAAGAACACCGGCCACATGACTGATCGGCATGGTCTGAAGCCATACTCTTCCTGGCCCTGTAATTACCGTATTGAAAATTCCTTCACCGCCAAACAGCATATTTTTCACACCCGGTACGCTCTGGATATCCATCTTGCAGCTTGACGACATTGCTGCCAAATATCCGGTATCTACCACAATCTGCTGACCGGCTGCCAGGTCATATTCCACCACATGTCCGTCAAATTCAGCAAAAACAATACCACTGCCACTTACTTTCTGCATGATAAAACCTTCACCGCCGAATATACCTGAACCCAGCTTTTTATTAAAAAACACCGATAAATTGATGGAAGATTCCCCTGCAAGAAATGCACTCTTCTGAAAAATCATCTCATTTCCCGGAGAAATCTCAAAGGCACGGATAGAACCCGGAAAACTGGACGCAAAGGCAATCATGCCCGAACCGCCCATGGCAGTATAAATATTCTGGAAGATATTTTCACCCGAAAACAGTCTTCCAAAAGCCTTCCCGATTCCTCCATTGGTTGATGTCTCCATCTTCATATTCGGCGACATCCACGACATACTTCCACTTTCTGTAATCATCCGCTCTCCCTGCTGCAGCTCACAAATCACCACCGGAAGAGTATCCCCCTGTATCTGATATCTCATAATACAGCACCTCCTTTTTTCTATTCTATTCCAAAATCTACAAAGTTTCAATAGAAAGCAAAAATGCCCCGGGGATTTTTACTGGTTACTGTTCACGCCTGACCAGAAACAATCGGCTCCAGATAATAAACTTTCTTTCCCTCAGCCTTCGCATAGGCTATCTCTGACCTGGTACTGTCTCCGATATATCCACCCACATTAATCACATAGATGCTGTCTGCCATATCAATCTTTCTCTTATGCATATCATCCAGCATTTCCTTCGTCCGGGTCAGCGTACCTTCATCCATTCCTTCCCAGACCTCTTCGTCCCCACTGTGGCCAAACAGCCCAACAGAAATAACAATACTCCCCTCCAATGTCAGTCTCTTCTGTGCCTCCATAAACTGGTCCCTAAAACGTGTACTTCCACACAATGTAATTACAGGATATTTTCCTACCATCTTGTCATCACCTTTCTTAGTTTCAAGTATAAATTTCCCCGGGGAAAATGTAAAACTCCCCGGGGAAAAAATTCTTTTTTGTTTATTTAAAGTATGCTACTCCGGATTCGAAGATCTTGATATCCTGTTCTCCGTAGATGTTCATGGCTACAGCGTCATCGCGGCGCTCGCTGTGAGCCATTTTGCCCAGTACACGGCCATCCGGGCTGGTGATACCTTCGATTGCCGCATAGGAACCGTTGACATTCCACTCTTCATCCATGGACACATTTCCGTTCAGATCGCAGTACTGTGTTGCCACCTGACCGTTGGCAAAGAGTTTATCCAGCCATTCTTTATTGGCAACAAAACGTCCCTCACCGTGAGAAGCCGGATTTACATATACCTTACCCAGCTCTGCCTGCTGCAGCCACGGGGACTTGTTGGTTACAACTTTTGTGTATACCATCTTGGAAATGTGACGTCCGATGGTATTGTAGGTCAGTGTCGGTGAATCTGCTGTCTGTCCTACGATTTCGCCGTAAGGTACCAGACCCAGTTTGATCAGTGCCTGGAATCCGTTACAGATACCCAGCGCCAGACCGTCACGCTCGTTCAGAAGCTTCATAACCGCTTCTTTGATCTTTGCATTCTGGAATGCAGTAGCAAAGAACTTGGCAGATCCGTCCGGTTCATCACCTGCAGAGAATCCACCAGGGAACATGATAATCTGTGCCTGATTGATAGCTTCTTCGAAAATAGTAACAGAATCGCGTATATCTTCTGCTGTCAGGTTCTTAAATACTCTGGTAATGACATCTGCGCCCGCACGTTTGAATGCTTTCGCACTGTCATACTCGCAGTTAGTACCCGGGAATACCGGAATAAATACAGTCGGTCGTGCTACTTTATTCTTGCAGATATGAATGCTGTCTGCTTTGTACAGCGGGCTTTCCACAGCTGCCATATTATCGGTACCTTTGGTCTTAAATACTTTTTCCAAAGTTCCGGTCCATGCATTCATGGCTTCATCCATGGAAATAACCATACCATCTTTATATTCAAATGTTTCTCTGTCTGTCACTTCACCGATGACTGTATACGTTACGGACAGCTCTCCCACTTTTCCGTCCGGAATTTCGCAAACGATATCACCAAATCCAGGTGCAAACAGATCTCTCTCATCCAGATTATGCTCGATTTTCACACCCATGCGGTTACCGAAGGCCATCTTGCTGACAGCTGCTGCGATACCATGGCGATCCAAAGCATAGGCTGAAAGTACTTTGCCTGCCAGGATATCTGCATGCAGTTTTCCGTACAGATCCATTACTCCATCATATTTGGGCAGGTCATATTCATCCTTTGGAATACGGATCCAAACCAGTTTGCTTCCTGCCTTTTTCAGTTCCGGAGTAATAATATCCTGTTTCTTGGCAACATCTACTGCAAATGACACCAGTGTAGGCGGTACATCAATTTCATTGAAGGTACCGGACATACTGTCTTTTCCACCGATGGAAGGCAGCCCGAAGCCCAGCTGTGCCGCATAAGCACCCAGAAGTGCTGCGAACGGCTGACTCCAGCGTTCCGGATCTTCTGTCATACGGCGGAAATATTCCTGGAAAGTAAAACGAATCTTAGAATAATCACCGCCATTGGCAACGATACGTGCCACAGATTCTACAACTGCGTAAACAGCACCGTGGTATGGGCTCCAGCTGGATACATATGGGTCAAATCCATAGCTCATCATGGTTACGGTATTAGTCTTTCCATTCAGAACCGGCACTTTGGCTACCATAGCCTGAGTCTCAGTGGTCTGGTATTTTCCGCCGTGAGGCATAAATACACTGCCCGCACCGATGGAACCGTCGAACATCTCAACCAGTCCCTTCTGAGAACAGGTATTCAGATCAGCCAGCATATCGAGCCACTGTTTTTTCGTATCTGCCGGTGCCTGTGCCGGACGTTCCAGCACATTACCCTCTTTATTCGGAATATCAACCACAACCTCAGTCTCCTGATGTGCACCGTTGGTATCCAGGAAAGCACGGGAAATGTTAACGATTTCCTTATCTCTCCATTTCAGCACCAGACGTGGTTCCTCTGTAACAACCGCTACTACAACGGCTTCCAGATTTTCCTCGTTGGCGTATTTCATAAATTCATCCACATCTTTCGGATCAACAACAACCGCCATACGCTCCTGAGATTCGGAAATGGCAATTTCTGTTCCATCAAGACCTGCGTATTTTTTCGGAACCTTATCCAGATTTACCTGCAGACCTGCTGCCAGCTCACCGATTGCTACGGACACCCCGCCGGCACCAAAGTCATTACATTTCTTAATCAGTTTGCTGACTTCTTCTCTGCGGAACATACGCTGAATCTTACGTTCTGTCGGTGCATTTCCTTTCTGAACTTCTGCGCCGCAGACTTCAATAGAAGCCTCTGTGTGTACCTTGGAGGAACCGGTTGCACCACCGATACCGTCACGTCCGGTTCGTCCGCCAAGCAGGATAATGATATCGCCCGGATCGGAATTTTCTCTCTTAACCGCACGTCTTGGAGCAGCACCAAGAACAGCACCGATTTCCATACGTTTTGCCACATAGTTCGGATGGTAAATTTCTTTTACGTAACCGGTAGCAAGACCGATCTGATTACCATAGGAACTGTAACCGTGAGCTGCGCCTCTGACCAGTTTCTTCTGAGGCAGTTTACCTTTCAGTGTTTCTTTCACAGATACGGTCGGGTCAGCCGCACCGGTCACACGCATAGCCTGATAGACATACGTACGTCCTGACAGCGGATCACGGATTGCACCGCCCAGACAGGTGGCAGCACCACCGAAAGGCTCGATCTCAGTCGGATGGTTGTGTGTTTCATTTTTAAAGTTAATCAGCCACTCTTCTTCTTTTCCGTCCACATCTACCGGAACTACGATAGAGCAGGCATTGATTTCATCAGATTCTTCCTGATCCTGAAGTTTTCCCTCGGATTTCAGCTTTTTCATGGCAAGTAATGCCAGATCCATCAGACAGATGAATTTGTCATCTCTTCCTTTATAGAGAACCTCACGGTCGGACAGATACTGTTCGTACGTTTTTACGATAGGTTCTTTATAGTCACCGTCTTTGAATGTTACATTTTTCAGTTCTGTGGAAAATGTTGTATGACGGCAGTGATCGGACCAGTAAGTATCCAGCACACGAATTTCAGTCATGGACGGATCGCGTTTTTCTTCATTTTTGAAATAATTCTGGATATGAAGGAAATCCTTAAATGTCATGGCCAGATTCAAAGAATCATACAGCTCTTTCAGCGGAGCCTCTTCCATTTCTATAAATCCGTCAAAAATCTTCACATCTTCCGGATCGTCAAATACGGTAACCAGTGTTTCCGGTTTTACCAGATCGGTCTCACGGGAATCTACCGGGTTAATGCAGTGATTCTTGATGGCATCAAATTCTTCGTCTGTAATCTCCCCCTCAATCACATAAGTGGTTGCGGATTTGATGATGGGCTGTTCGTCCTCATTTAAGAACTGCACACACTGTACAGCAGAGTCTGCTCTCTGGTCAAACTGTCCAGGAAGGTACTCCACGGAAAATACCCGTGCACCTTCTGCCATCGGAATCTCTTCTTTATATAAAATATCTACAGGCGGCTCGGAAAATACACAGCCGCAGGCTTTTTCAAATACTTCATCAGAAATATTTTCCACATCATAACGAATGAAAACATGTACCCCTGTCACGGTCTTAATGCCCAGGTAACTGCTGATCTCGTGTTTCAGCTCCTTTGCCTGTACTGCAAAATCAGGTTTCTTTTCCACGTAAACTCGTTTTACACTACTCATATTCATACTGTCCTTTCTGATTCGTTTTTTCATAAGAATGGAACACTCTGGTTCAACTTATACCTATAAAATAACACAGGATTGTTTATAAGTAAAATTAATATGTCTAATGTTTTTAATTAGTGTTACTAATTTATAGATTTTTTATTTGAAATCTGTTATACTATAGCAAATAGGAAATACAGCCGGGAGGATTTTTATGGATATTAACTATGAATTGTATAAAGTATTTTATTATGTTGCTGTTTCTCTGAGTTTCTCTGAGGCTTCCAAGCAGCTGTTTATCTCACAGTCTGCCGTCAGCCAGTCCATCAAAACACTGGAGAAAAAGCTGGGTATCAATCTTTTTATCCGAAGCACCAAACGGGTACAGCTGACACCGGAAGGAGAAACCCTGCTTCGCCACATTGAACCCGCCATGAACCTGATCAAACGCGGCGAAAATCAGCTGATGGAAGCGGGAAAACTGGGCGGCGGCCAGCTGCGCATCGGAGCCAGCGACACCATCTGCCGATATTTTCTGGTGCCTTTCCTGAATCAGTTTCACAAAACCCATCCCAGTGTCCATATCAAAGTCACCAATCAGACTTCCACCAAATGTGTGGATCTTCTGGAAATGGGGCAGGTAGACCTGATTGTCACTAACTATCCAAATTCCCGGCTGAATCACGGAGAGCACATGCGCCAGATTCACACATTTAAGGACTGCTTTATCGCCGGTGCTTCCTACTATCCGGAATTAAAAGACAAAAAAATCCATTTAAAAGATCTGCTCACCTATCCCATCATGATGCTCGACAGAAAAAGTACCACCAGCGAATTTCTGCACAACCTGTTTCAGCAGCACCAGCTGGATCTGGTGCCGGAAATCGAACTGGGCAGCAATGATCTTCTGATCGACCTTGCCAAAATCGGACTGGGAATTGCCTTCGTTCCCGACTACTGCGTTCCGGGAAGCGGAGACCTCTTCACACTGGATATCGCAGAAGAACTGCCTGCCAGAAACCTGGTAATCGCCCATAACCCACAGCTGCCCCTCACCATAGCAGCAAAAGAATTCCTGGAGATTCTGTGAATTTTGCTTTTTTGTTTCATTTAGAATAGGGACGAAAACTTCATATCATTTTTTCAGAAGCAGGCCGTTCCTCCTCAGCTAGCCGCTAACTGCGACTAAATCCTTGCTCAGGAGAGCCTGAGCAAGGAAGTCTCCGTAAGCGTCGGATCTTCGGACTCACTTTCCCCAATGCTTCTGAAAAAATGATATGAAGTTTCCTGTTCTGTTCCATACGAAACAAAGGGCGCTCCGGTAGATTGTTTGTTGCACGTTAGCACAATATATCATCCATTAATCTTCTTCAACATCAATTGCAATAATAACTTCCTCATCTGTATCCTTATAATCCGGATTACTCAAAAAAGTATCCCTCAAAGATACTTTCAATTTATCACAACATGGTTTGAATGACATGTAGGTTAATCCACCTCCAATAACCCCGCCAACCACTGGTATTGCATGCTTAAAAAATCCCGTAAACACTTCTTTTGTCATTTTAACACCAAACCATTTCGCTACACTCTTAACTATGGGATAAATCGTACCTTTTGTTAATGCTTTTTTCATTAACTGCTTCTGTACACCTGAACCGAGAGCTTTTGCAACCGCTTTCAATGCATTATTGGCACCCGCAACACCATACATTACTCCCAAACAAAGAGTAAGTATATTCAGTGTCTCCGTATCAAACTTCTTTCCCTTTTCTGTGACATCAATTTCTGGAAATCCATACAAATACAACAATTTTTGTGTTACTCTCAACATATAACCGTAATATTGTGCAATATCTGCTGGAATTGTTGCTGCCATAGCAAAACCACCAGGTGTCGATAATGCCGCAGAAATACCTGAAACACAATTTCTTTCATACTTGATAACTTCATCCGCATACTTTTCAATTTGTTTTGTTGTAATTCCCGCATGTGCTGGATTAAATGCTATCGCATCATCAATCGTCTCCTGAGGAAAATCTTTCATGAACTCGCTACGTAAAAACTCATCTCTCTTAATGCAAATACCCGGTACTCTTAATCCCATGATTATTACATCTTCGATATCAACTTGACCATCCCCATTAACATCCATAACCTTATTTACAATTTCTGTTGATTTATTTGCCCCTTCCTTAACTTTTGAAGACGCTTTTTCAACCAGTTTATAAGCATTATCTGTTACATTAATCCTGACCTCATTTATTTTTTCTTGATCTATTTGGGATATATTATTTGCCACTTTTTGAGACGTATTTACCGCTGTTTTTCCAATTTCTCCTGCTATATTTGCAATTGAATTACCCAACTTCTTTAAAGCCATTTTCTTGTTCCTCCTCATGGTATTTTAAAACAGTTTGTTCACAAAATAGTTTGTATTTTTCGCGAAAATTACTCTTTGTCAAAATTATATCACTACGATTCATAAAATCATACTACAAATAAATCAAATTCGTTTAGCCAAAAACATAATTCGCACATGAGGATGTGCATTATACATTTATCTAATCATGCTCAGTCAGCCATACAAAATCATTGCAATAAAAGTTCAACACACCTCTTTCTCTCACCACTGTGATTGTTTAGGAAAGAAACAGGAAACTTCATCGCATTTTTTCAGAAGCATTGGGGAAAGTGAGTCCGAAGATCCGACGCTTACGGAGACTTCCTTGCTCAGGCTCTCCTGAGCAAGGATTTAGTCGCAGTTAGCGGCTAGCTGAGGAGGAACGGCCTGCTTCTGAAAAAATGCGATGAAGTTTCCGTACCTTTTCAAACAACTACACTTCACCCTTCCAAAAGTTCTCCAGCATTTCTTTGATGTTCTTCCGATTGCATATTTTATAGTCTTCCCATTCTCTGGGAAATAGGTTGCGGTAGTCGGGGGAGCAGAATCTTTCATCCAGTAACAGGATGACACCTTTGTCTTCTTTTGTCCTTATGACGCGTCCTGCCGACTGGAGTACTTTATTCATTCCGGGAAAGCGATAAGCGTAATCAAAGCCATTTTCCCCTTTTCGGTCATAGTATTTTTTCAGTATTTCTCTCTCATAGCTGATCTGCGGCAGCCCGGTTCCCACAATGATTGCACCGATCAGTTTCTCTCCTGTCAGGTCAATACCTTCTGCAAATATACCTCCCATCACGCAGAAACCCAGCAGTGTTGTCTCCTGTTCACAATCAAATGCAGCAAGAAATTCTTCTCTGGCGGCTTCCTGCATGGACGGACTCTGGCAAAGGATTTTCTCATTCCGACCCGAAAATTTTTCCAGATAGATATCATATATATCCTCCAGCATGCGATAGGACGGAAAAAACACCATATAATTACCCTTATGGGCAGAAATTGTCTGTGCAATGTACTCTGCAATTCGACCATATTCCTCCGGGCCTCTTCTGGAATAACGGCTGCTTACATCTCGCCCCAGCAGTACCCTTTTCTGTTCAGGTGAAAATGGAGTATGAGCATAGATAGCATAATCATTTTCTCTTCCGCTCAATAATTTCCGATAGTACTGCACAGGCAGAAATGTCGCCGAAAAATAAATCGTACTGATTCCCTTATTCAGGCAGTTTTGCAGATTCACCGCCGGATTGACACAATAGAGTTTTACCCGAAACCTTCCATCTTCTTCATGTTGAGAATAAATCACGTAGTTTTCATCAAGAAGATCATGAATATACAGAAAACTGCGCACCTGAAAGTAAAATTCCAGCACTTCTTTCCGCATGTCCCCATCTTCCAATTCTTCCAGAAAGTTTTCCATTTCACCCATAACATTCAGAAGAGCAAGAGAAAATCCCCCCAGAGTATCCAGCTCCACGTAAGTCTCACACTCCCGCTTCAGCTCCAGAAGCTGCCGGTTACATTTTTCAAGTGCCCGCTCCAGTTTTTTATGATATGGTTTCACCAGCCGTTTTATTTTCAGAAAATCATCCTTGTACAACACTGCACTATACATTTCGCGTCCGCGCTCCACAAGATTATGCGCCTCATCGATCAAAAAGATATATTTCCCTTTGTTTCCCTCACTGAAAAATCTCCGAAGATACACCACCGGATCAAACACATAATTATAATCACAAATAACTGCATCCACCCATGTGGCCACATCCAGACTCATCTCATAGGGACAAACCTGATACTTTTCACTGTATTTCATCAACATGTCTCTTTCAAAACTGTCTTCCTCTGTGAGAAGTGCAAATACAGCTTCATTTACCCTGTCAAAATGACCTTTCGCACGTAGACACCGGTCAGGCCTGCATTCTACCTCCTCGCAGACACACATTTTCTCTTTTGCGGTAAGAATCAACACTTTACAGCAAAGCCCCTGCCGCTGCAAAATCTGAAATGCTTCCCAGGCAACTGTTCTTGTGATTGTTTTCGCCGTCAGATAAAAAAGTTTCTCCGAGATATTTTCTCCCATCGAACGCACAGCCGGAAAAATAGTAGACATGGTTTTCCCCACACCGGTAGGTGCCTGTATAAACAGCTGCTTGTTACGTAAAATCGTTCTGTATACCGATGTTACCACCTCTCTCTGTCCTTCCCGATAGGGGAAAGGAAATTCCAGATGTTCCATCGACTTATTTCTTTTATTTTTCCACTCCAGCTGCCACCTGGCCCACCGATAATACGCAGCCACCAGCTCCTCAAACCACGTTCTCAGTTCATCCAGAGAGTATTCCTTCTCAAACCTTTTGATTTCTTCCGTCTCCAGATGACAATACGTCATCTGTACACGCATGTTTTCCTTCTGTTTTTGCTCACCATAGATAAAGGCATAGCACTTTGCCTGTGACAGATGAACTTCAATCGGTTCCTCCAGAAAACGAAGATCCTTATAAATTCCTTTAATCTCATCAATTGTTGCATCAGTCCCATCATCAATAATTCCGTCTGCACGCCCCTCCACAACAATCACCAGATCCTCAAATTCTGTTTCATAGGTGAGTGATATTTCTGCCTGGTAAAGCCCGCCCATCTGTCTTTGAATTTTCCGGTGAATCCTGCTGCCTTTGAGCATAGCCTCCTTATCCGTAAAACCAGTTCTCCTGTTATCAAGATCGCCTGAACGCAGAATAAATTCTACCAGACTCCTTACCGATATACTGACTTTCTCTTTATCCATAGATCTCACCTCCCCGGAACACTTATATATTGTTTATTTTGCATCTAATAGATATTTTATCACATTTTTCTCTAAAAAACATATCTCAACAGATTCATTTTAAACGGAAAAAACCTCCGGACATAAAATGCCGGAGGTTTTTCCTGTTACTTAGCAAGGGAGGGTTCATCAAATATAAGGAAACAGCTGCGATATGGGGGTGGTTCGCAGACTGTATTAGGCTATTGCAAATTTCTGCAGCATTTTATTAAACTCAGAACTTTCTCCATAACACTGCACAGTCAATACTTTATTCAAATCCATACTCATAATGCCGATGATGGACTTAGCATCAATAATTACTCGATTATAGAAAACATTTATATCAAAATCACACTTTTCAGCTGCGTTACAAAATTCCACTGCTTCACTTGCCTGGTTCAGTTTAATCTTACTTTCAATTATCGCTTTCATAATCATAAACCTCTTTTCGTCATAGATTTTTTAAACCGACAATGTTTGAATCCTGTTCAGTCGGACATCTGTCTTCATCAGATATCCATGTGGTAGTACCACTCTGATTTTTGTACATTATCACACTGAAATGACATTTTGTCAAACCTTTTTTTATCTCGTATTATCCATCCCAATTTATTGATTTTTTGTAATGTTTTACCAATATTTACCAGTACAGATTAGTAATTCCTTATATGATTTATTTGATTGAAATCGATTTCAAATCACTATATGCTATTTTACCGTTTTTTTTACGAATCAGAAAATCAATTTTTGTCGAATTCAACCATATGTGCTCGAAACCGAAGAGGCAGATTCTGCTGCTGCAGATGCCTGTTTTCCCTCTCGGCTATCGATATATGAGTACAGAACCCCCGAAACAATTCTTCGAAATCCTCTTCCGTATCACGTTCTGCCTGCAATCGTTCCAGAACATCCATATTCCCCGCATAAACGACACAGGGATGATGAGGTTCATGGAGAAGAGCTTTCTTCCGTTTTTCATCATAAATAATCCAATATTCTCCGGAAAACCGATTGCCGAAATGTTCCTGAAACAATAAGAGTACATCATTCACAGGAGAAATCACCGAAAAAAGTATTCTATCCCGAATCTGACGGAATCTTAAGAATCCCAGATAATGATGATATTCGTTCCACACATTCCGATGCAGTTCCAAAACTTTTCGAACCCATGGATTCTTCCGATTTTCCAGACGTTTCTTCCCATAAGATGCACCGGATCTGGAAAGACAATCCACCAGGGTCCGATAGATAGCGGTTCCTTTATCTTTGTCACGGGAACAGGCAGCAAAACAGATGCATTCTGTAATTTCTTCACCCAGATGGCTCTTCATTGTCCGCAACACTTTTTCCGCTTTTTCCATTTCCGTATCGACATGTATATATTCACAAAAAAGTTCCATATTCTCCGATTCCCATGTACGCAGTTCCACATTTCCATGACCGACCCGGGCTTCCCATGCCGTATAAACTCCCGAGAGAATTCCTTCCAGTGAATCATCGCATATAAAAATGTACCTGTTACTCATATACTTGTATCCTTTCCGTATCAAGTCAAAGCCCCCGCTGCAATAATGTCTGCTTGGCTCGTTTCTTGCGGGAATAAAGAAAGCTGTTGATACGTGATGTCCGGATCTACCGGTAGTTTTTCTCTTGAATCCAGCAGATTGCGAAGGATATAATCTTCATCCAGTTTGGTTCGGTACATCATACGCCCACTGCAGGTAATAAAATACAGTGCACGCTTTAGTACCACACGCATCTTCCGCAAATCATCAAAATCCAGCTTTCCGTACTTTCTTGCTCCCACAATTTTCTGTGCCGACCTGACACCAATTCCCGGTACTCGAAGCAGAGTATGGTAGTCAGCCGTATTTATTTCCACCGGAAAACATTCCAGATGCCGCAGTGCCCAGTCACACTTTGGATCCAGGAATACATTGAAATTCGGTTTTTCTTCTGACAACAGTTCTCCGGCACGAAAACCATAAAATCTCATTAACCAGTCTGCCTGATACAGACGATGTTCCCTTAAAAGCGGCGGCCCCTGCGGCAGATCAGGCAGGGTAGTATCCTGATTTACATTCACAAACGCAGAGTAAAAGACTCTTTTCAGTTCAAAATTCCGGTAAAGAGATTCTGCAGTGTTCACAATCTGAAAATCATTTTCTCCTGTAGCTCCGATGATCATCTGCGTACTCTGTCCTGCCGGAACAAAACGTGGAGTATTCCTATAAAGCATCAGCTCCTCCCGGTTTTCTTTCGCCTGTATCTGAATCTGTTTCATGGGTGCAAGAATTGTCTTCCTGGACTTGTGAGGTGCAAGTGTACGCAGACCTTCTGCCGTCGGAAACTCCAGATTGATGCTCATACGGTCTGCATAATAACCAGCTCTCTGTATCAGTTCCTGAGGTGCACCAGGAATCGCTTTCAGATGAATATAACCCTGAAAATGGTATTCTGTTCGCAGCTTAAACACGGTCTGATACAATAATTCCATCGTATAGGCAGGACTCTTGAGAATTCCAGAACTCAGGAAAAGTCCCTCAATATAATTTCTCCGATAAAATCCCATGGTAAGTTCACATACCTCCTGCGGAGTAAAAGAAGCCCGAACCACATCATTGGATGAGCGATTGACACAATACCGGCAGTCAAAGACACACTCATTCGTAAAAAGTATCTTCAGAAGGCTGATGCATCTGCCATCAGAGGAAAAGGTATGGCAAATACCGGAAGCCACACTGTTCCCGACACCTTTTCCATTATTCTTTCTGTCCACACCGCTGGATGTACAGGCAACATCATACTTAGCCGCATCTGATAAAATATTCAATTTTTCCTGCAGACTCATTGCTTCCTGAATCACCATAACAGTTATCCTCTCTTTATGTTTTAAAGAACGTACGTTCTTATTATATTGTATACCAAACATACGTTCCTGTCAACATAAAAATGCACGTCATGTCAAACACAACGTGCATCTTTCATCAGGCACACCAAAGCACACCCTGTTTACAGGTTTCCCTGCTATTTTCCCATCATATACAGTTTTTCTACTGCTTTTTCCACATATTCATTGTCCACCGCATGGAACACACCCTTGTCGGCTGCTTCCGCATACAATGGATTGATCGGCATCTTGCCGAGTACATCTATCTGCAGTTCAGCTGCAATCTCATCAATATGGCTCTCACCAAATACCTGCAGTTTTTTACCGCAGTCAGGACATACAATGTAACTGTAGTTTTCCACCAGGCCAAGCACTTTGATATTCATCATCTGTGCCATCTTATAAGCTTTCTTCACAATCATCTTAACCAGATCCTGTGGTGAAGATACGATCACAATTCCCTCCACCGGAAGTGACTGGAAGACTGTCAACGGCACATCACCGGTTCCCGGCGGCATATCTACGAACAGATAATCCAGGTCTCCCCAGATAACATCTGTCCAGAACTGTTTTACCATATTGGCCAGAATCGGTCCTCTCCAGATTACCGGTTCATCTTCCTGAGGAAGGAGAAGGTTCACAGACATCACTTTAATGCCATTCTTTGCCTCCATCGGATAAATTCCCTGGTCATCTGCCTGTGCCGGTCCGTGAAGACCATACATTTTCGGAATAGACGGACCTGTAATATCTGCGTCCAGAATACCCACACGGAATCCCTTCTGTGCCATCTGATTTGCCAGAGATGCGGTAACAAATGATTTGCCCACACCACCTTTACCGCTTACTACGCCGATCACATGCTTAATCTCAGAGTAAATATTCAATTCCTCCAGCATGCTCTTTTTTTCTTTACTTGGACATCCCTCGCAGCTTTCTTTGCTGCAGGATGTACTGCTGCATTCTTTTGCCATAACTCTACCTCTTTTCTATTATTTCCGGCAACTGAAAATGAAAACAGTCACCATATTGGCTTCCTACTTCATAAACCGGTCAATGGCCCGGTTCAGTTCCTCCAGGGCTTTTTCATCACCCTCACGCACAGCATCAACGATACAGTGTTCAATATGATCCTGAAGAATCACTTTTCCTGTATTATTGATGGCCGATTTGACTGCCGCCAGCTGAATCAGTACTTCAGAACAATCTCTTCCGTCTTCTACCATACGGCGAATGGATTCCAGATGACCGATTGCTCTGGATAATCGATTCAAAACAGCTTTTGTATTTGCATGGGTATGCGTATGAGTATGTTCTACTATTGTTCCATCCTCAAGGACATGTGTATGCGTATGCTTGTGTTGTACTTCTGCCATGTTTCCTCCCTTCCGGGACTCCCATCAAAACTAAATTGTCGTAACTCGCCACCTATAGAGGTGGGAGTCTTATCTTCTTTCAAG
>JBJELU010000035.1:0-3935 GCA_051879355.1 Oliverpabstia sp. | reverse complement strand
AAATTATACAGCGAACTAATCAGCAAACTCATCATAAGTGGGACACCTGTTGATAAAACTAACCTGCTCATTGTCTGTGTCCCCATAACATTTTCCATTTGTTTATTCATGATAATTATTACCTCTTTCTGCTTTTGTATATGTCAACAATACGATCCATATCATTCCCATCCATCAGATAGACAAAATCGGAGTTATCAAGGATAACCTCGATTTCCTCCGATTTTAAAAATTATCGCACTTTTCTTAATTAAAACTTTCTATCCATTCTCTTATATCCGACTCAGTTGCATCATTTAATCTTTTTCCATCAACAATATTCACATCAGGATACAGCTTCTGCAAATCCGAAATACTATTTTCAATTCCGCTGCCTCCAGAAGTACAAAACGTATAGACCGTTGCTCCGCTAATGTCATAGCTTTCTATAAATGTCTGTATAATTCGAGGAGCTGTCCCCCACCAAATTGGATATCCCAGATAAATAACATCATATTCCGATACGACACTTAGGTCGTTGCTAATAGCGGGTCTTGCGGAATCATCATTCATCTCCTGATTTGCTCTGCAATTATCATCATTATAGTTTAAATCATCCGATGTATACATATTCTCCGGAATAATTTCAAAAATATCGGCAGCCGCTTCTTCTGCAAGTAAATTTGCAACTTCTCTTGTGTTTCCTGTTCCGGAAAAATACACAACAGCAATCTTTTCTTCATTTTCCTGCTCGGAATCAGCACCCGAATCTGTCTGTTGATTTTCTGCTGATGTCTCCTGTTCCTCTGTATCAGATACTTCCTGATTACTAATTACTTCTTCATCCTGTCCGACTACTAAATCCTTGCTAGAACTACCACATGCAACCATACAGGCTGTGAGTATAATTCCTAAAACAATTGATAAGTATTTCTTCATAGCTTTCACCTCTACATTTTTCCACCATATACTGGAAAATGACTGCTCTGTCCATAATCCTCAATATGTTTAAATTTCTTAAGCATTTTCATATCTTCTGGTGATATTTCAAAATCAACCTCTGCATTTGTCATCATATGCTCCGGATTGCCTGTTTTAGGAAGACTAACTGCACCTAACTGCAATGTATATCGAATACAAAGCTGAGGAACTGAAACATAATATTTTTCTGCCATAGCTACTATTTCGCTTTGGTTAAGAATCTCCCCATGTGCAATTGGAGAATATGCTTCAACAACGATACCATTACTCTGGCAATACTCTACAAGTTCGAGCGGTGTATTGCTGATATGAAGAAGGATCTGATTTACCATTGGCTTAATCTCACATACCTCAAGAATATTTTCAATATCACCAATTTGGAAATTTGAGAGACCGATTGCTTTAAGTTTTCCAGCCTTATATGCATCTTCAAGAGCCTTCCATGCCTCCCTGTTTCCATTCACATAACGGTCTTCACTCTGATTTACTTTTATCCATGGTTGCGGACTGTGAATAATCATCATATCAAGATAATCCAGTCCCATCTTTTTGATAGTTTCATCAATACCAGCCATGGCTTCATCATATGTTTTGTGTTCCGCAGCTACTTTTGAAGTAACAAAAATCTCCTCTCTTGGAATACCACAGTTCCTGATTCCTTCACCGACTCCACGCTCGTTTCCATATGCCTGTGCAGTATCAAAATGTCTATAACCGACATTAACTGCTTCCTTTATCGCATCCGCCACTATATCATCATGAATGAACCATGTACCAAGTCCTAACTGTGGTATCTTTATTCCGTTATTTAATGTTAATATATTATTAAACATCGAATTGTCTCCTTTTCCCATTATTTCTTTTCGTCCAGCAAAATCACGCCTTGCTCCGGATTTTTATCAATTGCTCCAACAATCTTATGGGGAACATATGGTTCTTCCAGATATGCTATATCCTGGGCAGTTAATTTTACTGCAAAAGCTCCCGCTGCGTCATCTAAATAACTTGTTTTTGTAGCTCCAATAATCGGCGATACAATCCCCTTTTCCCACTGCCATGCAATGGCAATCTGTGACATTTTACAGTTATACTTTTCGGCAAGCTCCGCTACACGATTAACTATCTGCATGTCTTCTGCTTCAGTCTTGTCATATTTTCCCATGGCAACCTTATCCGTAGTTCCACGAAGAGAATCTGACTTCCACTGCGCTCTTGCCAGATGTCCGGCTGCAAGAGGACTATATGGCATTAGCGAAACATTCATTTGCTTACAAATTGGTATCAATTCCCTCTCGTCTTCTCTATAAAGCAAATTATAATGATTCTCCATTGCCGAAAACGGTGTCCATCCATTATTCTTTGCAACTACCTGCATATTGTGAAACTGATACCCATACATCGCAGATGCGCCAAGTGCCCGAACCTTTCCTGATTTTACAAGTTCATGCAATGCTTCCATGGTTTCTTCTATCGGCGTATCATAGTCAAATCTATGGATGATATATAAATCAAGATAATCGGTTCCAAGACGTGACAAGCTGCCGTCTATTTCCCTCATGATTGCCTGTCTTGATAAACGACCTTCATTAAAATATACCTTGGATGCAATCACAACCTGATTCCTTGCTATGTTTTTCTTCAGCGCTCTTCCCAAGTATTCCTCACTTGTTCCGGCTGAATATCCATTTGCAGTATCAAAAAAGTTATATCCCAAATCAAGTGCATGCTTGATAATCTTCTCACTCTCAGCTTCATCCAGCGTCCAGTCATGCATGGTTCCGGCTTTTCCAAAACTCATACAGCCCACACATAATTTTGACACTTCTATATCTGTATTCCCAAGTTTACTGTATTCCATAGCCCTCTCCTTATCTTAACCCGGCATACTCTTTCTCTGATACTGCTTCACACCACTCATTGGAACAATCCACTCCCGGCACCTCAATTGCCAGGTGGGAAAACCATTCATCCGGAGCTGCCCCATGCCAGTGTTTTACTTCCGCTGGAATGTTAATGCAGTCACCCGGTTTCATTTCTACCGCTTCCCTGCCTTCTTCCTGATAGTAGCCTCGTCCGGCTACACATACTAAGATTTGTCCGCCACCACTTTTCGCATGATGAATATGCCAGTTATTCCTGCATCCGGGTTCAAATGTCACGTTGAAAATGCCAACCTGCTCTGTGGATACCGGTGCTAGGTAGCTTTGTCCGACAAAATATTTTGCAAATGCATCATTAGGCTGTCCAATCGGAAACACCATCGATTTTGCATGTGCTCTCATACCCTCATCTTCATACTGTAAATCCCCTTCCTTGGGCTGCCATACTTCCTTTGCCAGATTAAAAACTGCCCAGCCTTTTGGCCAGCCTGCATAGAATGCCACATGAGTAATAATTGCTGCAATTTCCTTTTGTGTCACACCATGTTCTTTTGCATTTTGTAAATGATATTTTAAAGAAGAATCTGTTATCCCGGAAGCCATTAATGCAACCACTGTTATGATACTTCTTGTCTTAAGATCAATATCCTGATTATTCCAGTTCTCACCGAAAAGAATGTCATCATTAAAATGAGCAAATTCCGGAGAAAACTCTTCAAGTGCATTTCTTCCTGCTGTCTGTACAATTCTTTTCATTTCATCCACCTTCTTCATAATACTAATTTGTTTACGAAATACGTTTCACCCACTCTGCAATTTCCTCTTTCGTGGTCTTATTAAATACTTTCCCTTCCACAATCACTGCATCAGGCGCAGATGGCTTAAGCTCACTTACCGTGTTTCCGAATCCACTTCCACCGGAGGTTGCAAACAATACAATCTTTTTACCCGTAAAATCATAGCTTTCTAAAAATGTATTGATGATTGTAGGCGCCACATACCACCAGATTGGAAAACCTAAGATGATCTCGTCGTACCTATCAATTTGTGCATCCGTATCCGCTATTTCCGGTCTGAATTTTTTGTCACTCATCT
>JBJELU010000034.1:0-3972 GCA_051879355.1 Oliverpabstia sp. | reverse complement strand
ATCTATTGTGTTGAACCAGTCAGATACCGACATCCCATTTCATTTCCGTTTGAACGGTGAGCTGGTTGAATCGATGGCGGAAGCTCATTCTATCGCCACATATATTTTTACCTGATTTCAAGGATAATCAGGATTCTCCTTTCCATCTCTTCTGCCGTATTGTATACTATAGGCAGCTGTATGGAATGAGCATCAGTGGGATATGTTCATTTGAACGATGCCTGTATCCTTCCCTACCCTTGGGTGAGCACCAATTTGGATCCCCATACAGTCCAAGTAAGACTAATCCTCTCACCACTCAACCAATGTGTATAGATCGACTTCAAACAAGCAGGTGAAACAGTGATGATAGAAAGGAAAAAGAAATATCTATATAATCCGTTTTTGATTTCGTTTATTTGCTTTGCATTGATCAGCTGCCTGATCTTGAGCGCCCTGTTTCTGTTCATGCTTTATGAGCAGGATCGGGAATCCACAAAACTGTACTATCAGAACAAAGCAAAAACCATACTGAACGATTTTACGACTCAGCTGGAAGATCTGGAAGACTTTGCACAAAAGCTCACGATCAATGACAAGTATATGTATTCCACGGTCTTCAAGGAAAAGTATAATGAAAACATTTTGCTGGAGGACTTCAAGGCCTATCGTGATTTCTCCCATTTGACTGAGAATATGTTCCTCTATTACGCAGGATGCAACCACGTGTTCCGAACCGAAGGGGATACGGTCCTTACAGAAGTTTTTTTCAGACGCCTCTCCCAAGAAGAATCCGATGCTCTTTATACCGTTCTGAATGCTCCCGGAGATAGCACCGAAATCTATCATTTTTCCGATCAGCTCTATATCCTGATTCCATTCAAGGCAGATCCGGGTCTGAAGGCACCGAAGGCGGTACTGGGATGTGTACTGACCCACGACACTCTTGAAAACCGTTTTGAACTGGTTTCCGGCAGGTTGGAGGGTACGATTGCGCTGTACAAGGGCGATCAACTACTGTTCAGCAATGATGCCCTGACATCCAGTGAAAACGCAAAGAACGCCGTCTCGGTCAACAGCGCTGATCAGACCTTTCTTCTGCGCTACTGTCCGGAAAACGGTACCCTGCGCTCGCTGCTGCATCTTTTGAAAATTTTCCTCCTGCTGCTCGTCATCTCCACGATTGTCGGATTGGCCATGTTATTCGCCGGCCGTGTCTACCGTCCCCTTCAAGATATCTCTCGAAAGTATTCTCCCGATTTGTCAACTTTGGAAAAGACAGAATATAATAACATCTATGAAGAGATCGATGGAATTCTTAACGCAGCTATGCAGGATAAGCTAACAGCAGCTGTTGAAATCGAGCAGAAGCAGGAGCTGCTGAAGCAGAATATCTTAAAATCACTTCTGAATGGCATCCATATTCAAAATGTGGACGAAAACTTGAAAAAGCTGAATATTATCCTGCCTGGACCCTTTTATTATGTGATTTCTATCGTCTTTCAGCAGGAAATTGATGAAGGATTCTGGAATCAACTCCAAAATGAGCTGAAAAAGACAGTCGCCGTCAGAGAATCCGAATACATCAGTATTGTCGGCGAATATGAATCAAAGCAGCTTTGGATCATATGCAGCATCGACGATAGAGAAAACGAGGAAGATCTGACCGAGAGCATTCTGGAGATGATCTCCTCCTTCGGATACGCTGTCCTGGTCGGTGTCGGACAGGTATTTGAGGATATGGAAAAGGTTCCCGCCTCTTGGCTTGCAAGTATGGATAACCTGTACCGAAAAGATGAAGTAGTTGGTCTGAGGGATTTTGAATACCAGTATAAGGATCTGCAGCGGCTTCAGGAATCACTTTCTATTGGTAACAAGACAGTTGTGCTAAAGGAGTTGGATCAGTTTGTCCAGTGGATCCGGGACAACAACAAATCCCTGCTGATTCAGCTGTACTTATACTCTGAATTCATGGGACTACTGACTCAACTGAGCAGAGAAAGCGGCATTGAGCTGTCCAGCCACACCATCAGCCTTGTTTTATCCTCCAGAACCATAGATTCTTTTTATGAGGCAGCCAGCGCTGCGATTATTGAGTATTGCGACAAATTGAAAAGTCTTGCAAAAGAAAAAACGGATAACAAAGCATACCGGATCTGCGAATACATCCAGACTCATTTCATGGACTACGATTTATCCCTTGACAGTATCGCAGGCAAGCTCAATGTGCAAAGCAGTGACATTAGAACCGCGGTATACAATGTTACTGGTATGAAATATACGGATTATGTCACATCCCTGAGAATGGAGTATGCAAAGAAGCTGATGGCAGAGCAGAAGTTGTCTGTTGCAGATATCTCCGAGGCAATTGGATACAGCAGTGTCTCCTATTTCATCAGAATTTTCAAGGAAAATACCGGAACCACACCGGCAAAGTATATGAAAGGGATTCGTACCTTTAAAGCAAATATGGGGCCAACCTTCCAAGAGTAGGGGAAATACAAAGCATCGAAGCCGTATTCCCCTTGAAATGTTAGGAGAACAAATTCCCACGCCAGCGTGCGCACTGGCTCGGAATGACAGTTTCTTTGTTCCATTTGACGAAGCAATTCCTGGGTAAGACAGCCTCTTTTATACCAGAACCTAATAAAAAGCTTGAAAAGCTTTTTATTAGGTTCTTATGATACTGCGCAGCGCGCGAATGTGCGATGCGAGCATGCGGATTTCCTGATGAAAGAATTAATCAGGAAATAGTATTAGAACGCATTCAGAATTTTTGGAAATTGATAGACAATAGTGAATAGGGAAGAAGTTGAGGTGTCCCTTCGGGACGATTGAAATGAGGGGTGCATATGACAAACGGCGTGCTACTTGCGAAGTATAAAACCGTCGTGCTGGAAGTCATTCGACTTTACGGGACGGGAACCATGCTGCCCGGACCTGCATGCCGGGAGAAACCACAAAGGAGGAAGGCCGATGGCCGGAGAGTACTACCGTTGGTTAGCCAGAAATGAAAAGCCCGAAGAAAAGCGGGAGCTGACCCCAAAAGAGAAACGAAAAAACTGGTGGCATTACAACAAATGGTATGTTCTGCTGGGCATTCTGGCGGCTGCCGGACTGATCCACGCCGTCATTGGATTTGTACAGTCCAAGAATGACCAGCCGGACTACAGCGTTGCCTATGTGGGCAGCTACGCCCTGCCTGACAGCACCGTGGAGCAGCTGGAAACGGCCCTGGCCCGGTTTGGCGAGGATCGGAATGAAAACGGCAAGGTCACGGTGGAGATTCATCAATACCTGATTTACGCCGATGAGGATGAAAATGCCCAGGTCACGGGAACCGACGCCTCCTATGTCTATGCGGGAATGGTGCAGCTGGAGGCCGATCTGGTAAGCGGCGACAGCTTCCTGTTCTTGATGGAGGACCCCCAGCGCTTCCAGGAGGAGTATCAGATTTTGAGCCGGATCGACGGCTCCCTGCCGGAGGAAGACGCGAATTCCGACGTACCGTTCTATGTCTCCTGGAACGACTGCCCCGTGCTCACCGGTCTGTCCCTGGGGGTGTATTCCGTAGAGCTTCCGGAAGAAACCATGGAAATCAGCAATCAGGATCTGCTGTCCGGCCTGTACATGGCCCGCCGGGGGTTCTGGGTGGAACAGGACGCAGATGAGCTGGAAGCCAACACGGCCTTTTGGGGCCGTCTGCTGGAAGGGGCTTTTGAATAAGCGCATCCCGGCCGGAATGACGCCGTTCCCCGAAGGAACGGACCATGTCCGATATGAAAAAGCCTGCAATGGCACGCCATTGCAGGCTTTTCTGCAGCATAGCCGGTTTCCCGTTCCATCTCATGCCAGGTCAGGTTTTCCATGTAGCAGAGCCGAAGAACCTCCCGATACTCCTGCGGAAGCAGGCTCATATAGAACACAAGCCGGTCTATTGTTCGGGTCGAGCGAAATTAGCCACCTAGAGCCAGACGGAAACAGCCAATCTTA
>JBJELU010000033.1:0-18280 GCA_051879355.1 Oliverpabstia sp. | reverse complement strand
TTATATCGGGAAGAGATGATATATATTTTCCCGAAAAGTAATATCCCCGAAAGATACGATGCAATTGAACGAGCACACCAATCCCATAAACCAAAAACAATACATGAAATCCTGTAATGGAACCAGATGACCAGGTTATAATTTCCTGCCTGAAAAAATCTTTGAACCATGGAATGATTTTATAAGAATAGATCGAGTGTGTGAGATGTATCTCATAGAACTCTATCGGTAAAAATCCTCTCAGCAAAAGCAAAAGAACCAGGAAGTAGATACAGCCCAGGCCAAACCGGTACATAATACTCTGTTTCTTCAGGATCAGGAGTAAGACACCTACCAGTACCGTAATTGAGACAGCTGATGATAGATAAGAGGAAATTGTTATGTCCATATCAGTCCTCTTTGTTTTTATAACTTTCTATCATATTTTCCAGTTCACAAATGAACTCTTCTGTGACCTCATCGGAATGGATAAGTGCAGAACAGTACGAAAGAATTCCTTTTTGTACATCGTCACTTTCTACCACATTTTTGATCAAAGCCTGCTGATTTTCATAATCCTCTTTTTTTACTACAGGAGCATAAGCCCGTCCTGTCCGTGTGACTGTTTTTACGATAGAATCCACCTGGATATAGCCTTTCTGTACCAGAATGTTGAGTACCTTGGCCACCGTATTTCTTTTCAATTCTGGATGCTTTTCGAGAATCTCGGATATCACACAGGGATGTCCGATTTCCCAGATAGCATACATAATTTCCTCTTCTTTTGGAAAAAGTGCATTCACAACTGTTACCTCCACAAAGTATTTGAAATATAATTTGTATGTTTTGTATTGTGCTTTTATAAAGAATAATTTATAATAAACAAAATGTCAATAAAATCAAAACAAAAACTGTGTGCTTTTTATAAAAGTATTGACATTGCTTAATTATAAATGTATTATAAATACATAAATAGTTCGGCCATATTTTTGCTTCAAAAGGAGGGAAAGGATAAGGGACGGTTATGTAATTATGACAGTGACTACGAACCCGTCTCTTGGGCACCTGAAGAGGCAGTGGCAGCATATGAACAAAGTAGAGAATATAGAAATATAGAAGAAGTTAATATATTTAATATGAGGTAAAAGTTATGAAAAAACAAATTAAAGGAATAAAGTGTTTGATTTTTTTGACAATATTGTCATGTATAGGAGTATATGCTGCTGGTTGTGGTGAAAAAAAAGAAACAAAGGATACTCCGCAAGAAGTGGGGGAACGATTCTTGGAACAAGTATTTACTTCTGACTATGAAGAACGATATACGGAATTTTTGGAAGATGGGGATATTGAAAAATATTATAAGACATTTTATGAATATGCATCACACGAATGTATAGATGGGTTGAAGCAGAATCGGATTCCGGTGAAATACGATAAAGAGGCGAGGGAAGAGAAATTATTTTACACGGTCTCGGACATTGACCTCAAATTTGATGAAAATGGAACGGGTACGTTTGAAGTTTTATTAGTAGATAAAAAGAATAAGAGTGAGGTAGTACAAAAGGCAACAGGCCAGATCACAGTAGATGATAAAAAAGTAAATACATTCTTTTTAAGCAATATCGTTTCATGTGAAAATTGATTTTGAGAGTGAATATGGGACAGATTCATAGTCATTTTTGGTGAAAGTCAGTCGGATACGAATTCTTGAAAAAAATAGTTATGTATATGATGTGTACGATGTTTTTATGATGAAAAAGAAATTGATATATATTTCGATTATCCTAATTGCATTTATATTTTTGGGAATATTAACAAGACAGAATGAGAATAATGATTCATTTCTTTGGTGTGATGCGTACATTGCGGCTGAGGAAGAAAGTGATTATACCATTTCATTAACTTATGTATATATTAATCAGCCTATTGATTTTGCAAAGGTATGTTCTATAGAGTTTGTAAATGCATCAAATGTATATGTAGAATCCTTCGAATTTTACAATATGGAAAATACAATGAAGTATAAATCTATTGGAATTGATTTAAAATTACATTTTGGTAAAATGTCATTTTTAAAATGTAACACAATAAAAGTAATGTTTGAGGATGGGAAAACAAAGTTATACAAAGTTGGAGATTGGGAATTCGATATTGGAGAGAAAGAAAGTAATATGCAAATATTAAATATATGGGAAAGTCCAGTCGCATCTGCCAATCATTCGGAATTTCCATATTGCTATATACCATCTTCCCAAATACGCATTATGAAAATTCAATATACAAATGATCAAATGGCTCATATAAATGTAAAAGGCAGAGATGAAATAAGCGGAAAAATAAGTCTCGATAATAGGGCACCAGTAGTATTAATACGTCCAAGGATTTTATGTGAAATAGATAATGAAACAGTGGTATGCTATGGTAATAGTTGTTATTGTGGAGCGTTAAATGTAAATGAAGAGGATATAAATAAATCATACAATTACCTTAATGATTAATAAGTGTAGCCGATGATATAATAAAAGTGACTGAGGGATCTGTCCCCCAGTCACTTTTCTACATAGATATTTTCTCCCGGATCCGTACTCCCGAAGGTGTTCCGGCCAGTCCGCCTTTTCCGGTTTCCCGGATATCTTCGTTCATGTTTCTTCCGATATTTCTCATGGCATCGATGACTTCATCCGGCGGTATTTTGCTGAAGATACCTGCCATAGCCAGGTCTGCGGATGTAAGAGCATTGACGGCTCCCATGACATTTCGTTTGACACAGGGCACTTCTACCAGTCCGGCAACCGGATCACAGGCCAGTCCCAGCAGGTTTTTCAGTGCCAGTGCGGCAGCATGAGCTATGGTATCGGCATCGCCTCCCAGAAGATACGCCAGCCCACCTGCGGCCATGGCTGAAGCAGAACCAATTTCCGCCTGGCATCCTCCGGCAGCACCAGCAAGAAAGGCCCGGGATGCGATAACTCCGCCAATCCCGGCTGCTACAAGAAGAGCCTCTGTCATCTGATCATCATCATATCCCATTTTTTCCTGAATACTGAGAAATGCGGCAGGCACTACTCCGCAGGAACCGGCGGTAGGTGCCGCTACGATTCTTTTCATACAGGCATTGGATTCACTGACGCGAAGAGCTTTTTCCATCACAGAACCGATAAAATCTCCGCAGACAAGTTTGCCTTCCAGACGGCGTTTCCGGAGTTTTGCACCTTCCGTACCAACCAGTCCGCTGGCAGACTTGAGTGTTTCATCGTAATTATCATTGGATTCTTTCATGGCACGGTACATGGCTCGCATTTCGTCCATGGACTGTTCCGCTGTTTTTCCCTGTTCCCGGCAGTCTTCTTCCAGCACTACCTTCCAGAACGGTATTTCGAATTCTCTGGAAAGACGGCAGATTTCCGCAAGTGATTTATACATTTATTCTCCTCCTGTCAGACTGAAATACGTTACTTTGACAATTCCCTCCAGGCGCTCCAGCCATCGAATCGATTCCTGAGGAACTTCCTGGTCACATTCGATGACCATGACAGCATTGCCTCCACGGCTGTCCCGGAAGAGCTGCATAGTGGCGATGTTCACAGATTTGTGTCCCAGCATGGATGTGACTTCTGTGACATGACCAGGCTGGTCAATGTTGTTGACGATCAGCGTAGGACATTCGCCGCTGAATTTGGCTGTCATGCCATCAAGTTCGCAGATCTGAATCCGGCCTCCGCCGATGGAGCAAGCTACTACTTCCAGAGTTTTCCCGTTTTTTCCGGTAAGATACATCTTGACGGAATTGGGATGGACATCGCCCAGATCAATACCCGTGATCGTAAATTCAAGTCCGGCTTCTCTGGCTAACTGAAAACTGTTGGGTATTCGGATGTCGTCAACATTCCATCCAAGAAGACCTGCGACAATCGCTCTGTCGGTGCCGTGGCCTTTGCCTGTGGCAAGAAACGAACCGTGGAAAAAGATTTTGGCTTCTATTACTTCTTCGCCAAGAAGTTTTCTGCATACATTTCCGATTTTAACGGCTCCAGCTGTATGGGAGCTGGACGGTCCCACCATGACAGGACCAACAATATCCAACAAATTCATCGTATGATTTTCCTTTCTGAGTAATTGCTAAACGGTTTATGAAACTTATTAGATATTATACCTTGTGAACGGGAAAAATACAAACAGATTGCCGGGAATTCTTATGATATGCAGAAAACAGAAAGAATTTTCATAACAAAGTTGATTGCGTATGTTGATTTGTGCTACTATATCAGAAAGAAGGAAAAACCGTATTTGATACGAGGAGGATGAAAATTATGGAATTTGCAAAGTTAGTGGAAGAACGCAGAAGTATTCGGGCATATCAGGAGGGAACACAGGTAGAGCAGTCAGTATTGGAAGAACTTTTCCGGACGGTTCTTCAGGCACCTTCCTGGAAGAATTCCGAGACAGGAAGATATTATGTGGTTACTTCAGAAGAGAAATTAAAAGAAGTGAAGAAAAACTGCCTGCCGGAGTTTAACCAGAAGAGATGTGCCAACGCCCCTGTCCTGATCGTGACGGCTTTTGAGAAGAATCTTTCAGGATTTGATCAGGAGGGTAATCCTGAAAATGAACTGGGGAATGAATGGGGTGCATATGATCTGGGACTGCAGAATGCATATCTGATTCTGAAAGCAAAAGAATTGGGACTGGACACCCTGATTATGGGACTCCGTGACGAAGAAGCGCTGAGAAAAGCACTGGATATTCCAGAGAGCCAGGAAGTGGCATCAGTGATTGCACTGGGATATCGTGAAAGTGACGTGACAGCCCCGAAAAGAAAAGAACTGGATCAGGTTGTAACATTTTTCTGAGAAAAATTTTTGAGAGAGAATTGGAAGACAAGAAGAAACGGTGTGACAGAAGCCACACCGTTTCTTTTATAGGAATTATACAATTTTACGTTTTTCAACGAATACCTGCAGGGTATCTGTACCTTTCAGTTCTTTACCTGCGGTGATATGTACGTTCTTATCAGAGATAACATATTCCAGATCAGCGCCTTCTTCAACAACGGTATCCTGCATCAGAACACAGTTTTTAACTTTGGCACCTTTGCCGATTTTAACACCACGGAAGAGGATACTGTTCTCTACTTCGCCTTCGATAACACATCCGTCAGCAGCCATGATATTGGATACTTTGGATCCCGGGATATAGCGGGTCGGGTTGTCATCACGAATCTTGGTGTATACCGGATTCGGGGAGAAAAGTCCGTCCAGATTAGCATCGTCCAGAAGCTTCATGTTTTCGTTGAAGTAGCTCTTCATATCATTGATTCTTGCATAGTAGCCCTCGAATTTGAATGCATGAACATTCAGTTTGTCCAGATTCGGAGCCAGAATATCGCGTTCAAAATAAACATTTCCGCGAACGAAAGCGGTGTTCACTTTGTCGATCAGGAATTCACGTTCCATCACGTAAATATTCATGGAGAAGTTCTGTTTTCCTTCATCCTGTGGGTTGATTTTAATCTTGGTCACGCGTCCGTCTTCAATCTGCAGCGAGTAGAAGAATCCCTTGGAACCCGGCTGTACATGGTCGGAGATGACAGGCAGTTCTTCTTCTGCATAGGCAACAGTTACATCAGCACCGGACTCGATATGAGCATCCAGCAGTGCATTAAAATCAAAGTTTACGGCGATGTGGGCATCGGTCAGAACAACATATTTCTCTTTCTGGGATTTCAGGAATGCCAGAATACTTGCCAGAGCATCGATACGTCCGTTGTACATACCAACAGATTTTTCAGCAAACGGAGGAATAATATTCAGACCGCCGTTTTTGCGGGCAAGATCCCACTCCCGTCCGGATCCCAGATGATCCATCAGGGAATAGTAATTGTTGCGTACCAGTACGGAAATATTGTCAATTCCGCAGTTAACCATGCTGGAAAGAATAAAGTCGATCATACGATAACGGCCTGCAAAAGGAATGGAAGCCATCAGACGCTCGCTTACCAGCTCCGGTACCAGGGCGTCATAACTGTTTGGGAAAATAATACCCAGTGCATTTGCGTTTGAATTTACCATTGTTCTTCACCATCCTTTACATTAGCATTTACCATGGCGTTTGGACCGATTTTTGCATTGGCTCCGATGTAAACGCCGGAACCTACAGTGGCAACGCCTTTTTCTGATTCTGTAGGCATAGAACCTACAACTGCATTTTCACCGATGATAACATTTTCCGCTATGATGCAGTGTTGCACAGATGCACCTGCCTTAATAATAGTACCACCCATGACAACAGCGTCTTCTACCTCAGCACCGGGCTCAACCTGAACACCTGCGAAAAGAATGGAATGTTTTACATTACCATTGATACGGCATCCGTCAGTAATCATGGAATTCTCTACAACAGCACCTGCAGCGATTTTGTGACCGGTCATACCACTGTTGCGGCTGTAGATTTTCCAGTCATCATCAAACAGGTTGATACCGCTGTGTTCCGGATCCAGCACTTCCATGTTGGCTTCCCAAAGAGAGGAAATAGTTCCTACATCTTTCCAGTAGCCTTCAAAGCGGTAAGCATACATATTGCGTTCGTCACGGAGAAGGTTCGGGATAATATTATTACCAAAATCATTTTCGGATTCTGGATCCGCCTCATCCTCAATCAGGTATTTTTTCAGTATATCCCAGTTGAAAATATAGATACCCATAGAAGCCAGATTGGATTTTGGCTGCTTTGGTTTTTCCTGGAATTCTGTAATCTTATCGTTCTCATCTGTTACCATCAGACCGAAGCGGGGAGCCTCTTCCCACGGAACTTCCATAACGGCTACGCTGAATTCTGCTCCTTTTTCTTTGTGGAAACGAAGGAAATCACTGTAGTCCTGTTTACAAATCTGGTCACCGGACAGAATAATAACATACTGCGGGTTGTAACGCTCGATAAATGAGATATTCTGATAAATTGCGTTGGCAGTACCTTTATACCAGTCAGAACCGGAAGCCTGCTGATAAGGAGGAAGTACATGAACGCCACCATGCAGACGGTCCAGATCCCATGGCTGTCCGTTGCCGATATATTCATTGAGTACCAGTGGCTGATACTGGGTCAGAATACCTACAGTATCGATGCCGGAATTGACACAGTTCGAAAGCGGAAAATCGATGATTCGATATTTTCCTCCGAAGGGAACTGCGGGTTTTGCCAGGTTCTGGGTCAGTGCATAAAGTCTGGATCCCTGTCCGCCGGCAAGAAGCATTGCTATCATTTCTTTTGCCATATTGAATCCCCTATTCTATGTAGTTATTTTGTGTTACTATTCACGAAGTGAACAGAAACATTATTTGTATTAATTTTACTACAACTTTAAAAAAAATGATAGAGGTATTTATATAAAAAAACAAATTTTAAACAAATATTTACCAATATTTGTCATAAGTGTCAATAAATGGCAGATTATGGAAATGATAGATTGTAAACATATCTGCGTTGAAAAATAAATGTGACATTGTTATAATAAATTCCGTATGAAACAGGAGGCGGATAGAGTAATGGAAGATAAAAATATAAAAATGGCAGAGCGGATTGCCTCCCGTGTGGAACAGGAAGGCGGGAGAGCCTACTATGTGGGAGGATTTGTCCGTGACAGACTGTTGGGGAAGGATAATAAAGATATTGATATTGAAATTCACGGAGTTACGCCGGCTGTATTGGAGAGTATACTGAACAGTCTTGGAAAAAGAACCGAGATGGGAAAGGATTTCGGTATTTACGGGCTGAAAGGGTATGATGTGGATATTGCCATGCCGAGAAAAGAAGAGGCAATCGGACGTGGACATAAAGATTTTACGGTATTTGTAGATCCGTTTCTGGGAACAGAAAAGGCGGCACGCAGGCGGGATTTTACTATGAATGCACTGATGCAGGATGTTCTGACCGGGGAAGTCATTGATCATTTTGGCGGAGTGGAAGATCTGAAAAAGGGAATTCTCAGGCATGTGAATGCAGCAACGTTTGTTGAGGATCCCCTGCGGGTGCTGCGTGCGGGGCAATTTGCAGCCCGTTTCAACTTTGTAGTAGCACAGGAAACCATAGAATTGTGTAAAACGATGGATCTGACTGCCCTGGCAAGAGAAAGGATAATGGGCGAGCTGGAAAAAGCTCTGTTGAAAGCGAATCATCCCTCCGTATTTTTTGTGGAAATGAAAAAAATGGAGCAGCTGGATACCTGGTTCCCGGAAGTAAAACAATTAATTGGTGTGATGCAGAATGAGCGTTACCATCCGGAAGGTGATGTGTGGAATCATACGATGCTTGTGCTGGATGAAGCGGCAAAACTGAAAAAGTATGCAGAAAATCCGCTGGGCTTTATGCTGGCAGCTCTGACCCACGACTTCGGAAAGGTTCTGACCACGACGATAGAAAACGGAAGGATTCGTTCCATTGGACATGAAACAGAAGGTCTTCCCATGATTCGCACCTTTATCAGACGGGTGACCAGTGAAAATAAGCTGCTGAAATACGTACTGAATATGGATGAACTGCATATGCTGCCGTATCGGCTGGCATCACAGAATGCAGGGAAGAAGTCCACCAACCGGATGTTTGACCGCTCTATGGATCCGCAGGGGCTGATTTATCTGGCGAGAGCAGACCGATTGGGAAGGACAGGTGCTGTGAGAGATCAGGAGGCAGAACAGTTTCTGGAAGAACGGCTGGAATATTTCAGAGAAATCATGGCACGGCCATATGTGATGGGAGCTGACCTGGTGGCCGCAGGGTTACAGCCGGGACCGGAATTCTCGGAAATACTGGCCTATGCACATAAACTGCGGCTGGCCGGTATAGAAAAAGAGGAAGCATTAAAGCAGACCCTTGCCTATGCTTCCTCTCAGAATATCAGATAACCAGAAGTCCCAATGCACTTAATATAGAAGAAACCAGAATGATGATGATGCAGATGGGTGCCACATATTTGATCATGACAACGAAAAGTTTTTCTCTTTGGAATGGTGCATTCAGTTTTACTTCTTCGGAAATGGCAGTTGGTTTGATCACATAGCCGATAAAGAAGCAGGTCAGGAATGCTACGATCGGCATCAAAATACTGTTGCTTATAAAATCAAAGAAGTCAAGGAAACTCATTCCCATCGGCGTGATATGTGACCATATTCCAAATCCGAGAGAAGACGGCAGTGCGATCGCCAGTGTATATATGGTGATGATCACAGTTGCCATTTTTCTGCTCCAATGTGTTTTGTCGCAGACGATCGATACGATGGTCTCCATCAGGGAGATGGAAGAGGTCAGTGCGGCAAAGAGAACGAGAACAAAGAACAAAGCACCGATCAAAGTTCCCATGGGCATAGACTGAAATACTTTGGGCAGTGTGACAAACATCAGTCCGGGCCCGGCATTGATTGCTGCACCGTCACCGCCGTTGAATACAAAAACGGAAGGCACAATCATCATCCCGGCAAAAAAGGCAATTCCGGTATCAAAGAATTCAATCTGAGAAACAGACTTTTCTAGATTTACATCTTTTTTCATATAGGAACCGTAGGTAATCATAATTCCCATAGCCAGAGACATGGAATAAAATAACTGCCCCATAGCTGCGACAACAGTTTTCATGGAAAAATGTTGAAAGTCCGGTTTCAGATAATAGATGAGACCGGCTCCTGCACCTGGGAGGGTGACTGAGTAAATAGCGATTCCAATAGTAAGGATAACCAGAAGCGGCATCAGTGTCTTGCTGACTTTTTCGATTCCTTTTTCAACACCGTTGTATACCACAACTGCGGTTGCCAGAATAAATACAGCAAGCCAGATTACCGGCTCAACAGGTTTGCTGATGAAGGTTCCAAAATACAGATCATCGGCAGCGGCAGAAGCCTGTCCGGAGATGAATGCTGTAAAATATTTAATGACCCATCCTCCGATGACACTATAATATGGAAGAATAATGATAGGAACCAGGGAAGCAAGATAACCGATAAAGGTATACTTTTGGTTCAGCTTCTTAAAAGCACCGATAGCGCTGAGTCCGGTTTTTCTTCCCAGACTGATTTCTGCAATCATCAGTGAAAACCCAAATGTTACGGCAAGAATCAGATAGACAAGCAGAAAAATACCGCCGCCGTATCGTGCTGCCAGGTACGGAAAACGCCAGAGATTGCCAAGACCTACAGCAGAACCTGCGGCAGCCAGAACAAATCCCAGTTTTCCTGAAAAATTACTTCTTTTCTTCACGTAAAATCCCCTCTCGTGTAAATATAGTTTTTTCTCTTTCCTAATGAAAAAGAGTGACAGTATCGATTATAGTATATCCGAAAAGGTTTGTAAAATAGAAAAAATAATATGTTGACATATCGTATGAAAGTGGTATAATACAATCAAACATATGAATGATTGTTCATATATTAAAATGTGAAAAGGAGATTTTACCATGAAAAAAACTTACAAAATTGAGGTTGACTGTGCAAATTGTGCGAATAAGATGGAGCAGGCTGCGAAGAAGACGGCAGGAGTGAAAGATGCCACTGTAAATTTCATGGCATTGAAGATGATTGTGGAATTTGAAGACGGACAGGATCCAAAAAGTGTTATGAAAGAGGTTCTGAAGAATTGCAAAGTAGTAGAGGATGACTGTGAGATTTATCTGTAAAACAATCACAAACAGGTATTCGTGGTGGGTGAAGAGATATGACAAAAAAACAGAAAAAAATGTTCGTGAGGATTATAGCAGCAGCGATTTTGCTGGTGGGGTTTTCTTTTCTGCCTGTAGAAGGATATCTTCGTTTTGTGCTGTTTATGATTCCCTACGCCATTATTGGTTATGATATTCTGAAAAAGGCAGTGAAAGGAATCAGGAATCGGCAGGTATTTGACGAGAATTTCCTGATGGCGATTGCAACCGTGGGTGCCATTCTTCTGGGGGATTATAAAGAAGGTGTAGCCGTTATGCTGTTCTATCAGATTGGAGAACTTTTCCAGAGTTGTGCTGTCGGAAAGAGCCGCAGAAGCATCAGCAGCCTGATGGATATCCGACCGGACTATGCCAATGTGGAACGAGATGGTGTGCTGGAACAAGTGGATCCGGATGAGGTGGAACCAGGAACCGTGATTGTGGTACAGCCTGGAGAAAAGATTCCCATCGATGGCGTGATTCTGGAAGGAAAGGCCTCCTTAAATACCAGCGCTCTGACGGGAGAGAGCCTTCCGAGAGAAGCCGGAGAAGGCGATCAGGTAATCAGTGGCTGTATTAATATGACAGGTGTGCTGAAAATACGCACTACGAAAGAATTTGGAGAATCCACAGTATCCAAAATCCTGGATCTGGTGGAAAATTCCAGTTCCAGAAAGTCTAAATCGGAGAATTTTATTTCCAAATTTGCCCGGTATTATACGCCGGCTGTCTGTTATAGTGCTCTGGCTCTGGCCATTGTTCCGCCGCTGTTTTCCATGTTGGCTCTGGCCTCCGAGCCACAGTGGGGAGTATGGGTATATCGTGCGTTGACATTTCTGGTAATCAGTTGTCCCTGTGCGCTGGTAATCAGTATACCTCTGAGTTTCTTTGCGGGTATCGGCGGCGCAAGTAATGCAGGAGTTCTGGTAAAGGGTTCTAATTATCTGGAGACTCTTTCACAGACGAAGTATGTGGTGTTTGATAAGACAGGAACTCTGACGCAGGGAGTTTTTGAGGTGACCGGAATTCATCACAGCAGCATGGAACAGGAAAAACTGCTGGAATACGCTGCACTGACGGAAAGTTTTTCAAGTCATCCGATCAGTAAAAGTATTCGGAAAGCTTATGGAAAAGAGCTGCATCAGGAGCGTGTTTCAGAAGTAAAAGAAATCAGCGGTAATGGAGTTACTGCAAAAGTGGACGGTATTCCAGTGGCAGTGGGTAACGGAAAACTGATGAATCAGCTGGGAATTTCCTGGAAAGAATGTCATCATGTGGGAACTATTGTTCATATTGCTGTTGATGGAGAATATGCAGGACATATCGTGATTGCGGATGTGGTGAAACCAACTTCGGCACAGGCCGTTGCAGAATTGAAGAGAGCCGGAGTACGGCGGACAGTGATGCTGACCGGTGATGCAGACCAGGTGGCACGGAAGGTTGCAGAAGAGCTGCGTGTGGATCAGGTGTACAGCGAACTTCTTCCCGCAGATAAAGTACAGAAAGTGGAAGAAATGCTGGAACATAAAAATACGAAAGAAAAGCTGGCATTTGTGGGAGACGGCATCAACGATGCACCGGTGCTTTCCCGGGCTGATATCGGAATTGCCATGGGAGCCTTGGGATCCGATGCCGCCATAGAGGCGGCAGACGTTGTGCTGATGGATGATGATCCCATGAAAATTGTAAAAGCGATTAAAATAGCGAAGAAGTGTATGCGCATTGTATATGAAAATATTTATTTCGCTATTGGTATAAAGTTGATCTGCCTGGTACTGGGGGCAGCAGGAATCGCCAATATGTGGCTTGCCATTTTTGCCGATGTGGGTGTTATGGTTATTGCTGTGCTGAATGCTGTCCGGTCTTTGTTTGTGAAGAAGCTGTAAGCATTCCCAACATTACCAATAGTGTAATGATTTCAGCTGCAGGAAAGGCCAGCCATATACCATTCATTCCCCAGATGCGGGACATGGTGAAAGCACAGAAAATAATTGCTGCAAATCCTCTCATTGTGGAGGTGATAAAGGCGGAACGTGCCTTCTCTGTAGCACTCAGGTATCCTGTTCCTACAATATTCAGTGAGGCAAAGAGGAAACCGAGAAAATAAAGCCGCAGTCCGGAGAAAGCATAAGAAGCCATCTGAGGATTATTTTCACTGTTAAAAACATGAATGATCGGGGCGGTCATCAGATAAACGGCAGTAATCAGTATAGCTGCCAGAGAAAAGGCTGTTATAAGAGAGAGTATCAACGTCTTTCTTACAGCCTTTTTTTCGCCTTTTCCGTAATAATTGCTGAACAGTGGCTGACCACCCTGGGATACACCGTTGAAGATGGCAGTGGCTACCAGTGCAGTGTTTGCGACAATTCCGTAGGCTGCGACACCGGTGTTGCCGGAGAGATCCAGAATCAGAAAGTTAAATACAATGGTAGTGATTCCTGAAGCAATTTCTCCCACGAAAGCAGATACGCCCAGCTGACAGGAACGGATCAGTTTGTGTAGTGAGAGGTGTACCGGACGGAAATGAATGCTGGCTTTTCCGGATACAAAATGAAAACTGCAGATACAGATTCCCACAACCGGGGAAATAGCTGTAGCCAGTGCTGCTCCTGCCATCCCCATACCCAGAGGAAACATCAGCAGATAATCCATTAAAATGTTAAAAAGGCTGCTGGTAAGCGTGGCAATCATGGCCAGAGATGGATTACCATCATTTCTTACAAAGGCATTGTATACATAATTCAGCATAAAAAAAGGACCAAATAAAAGAAATATTCTTGTATAAGGTGTACCTATGGAAAGTATTTCCGCATTGGCTCCCAGCATTTTCATAATCTGTCCGGGAATCAGGATTCCCATGAAGGTAAAAATTAGTCCGGAGAGACTGGAGCAAATGACGGCATGGGAAAAATAGCTGTCTGCAGAAGTTTCCTTCTGGGCTCTCAGGATAGCGAATCTGGTTGCGGAGCCGGTTCCTATCATATTTCCAATTGCAAAAATAAGGCTGTACACAGGAAGAACAAGGTTCAATGCAGTAATACCATTGGCACCTGCGGCTTTGGCAATAAAGAAAGTATCAGCCAGAACATAAGCAGATATGCCCAGCATACCGAGAATATTCTGAGAAACATAACGGATAAATAAAGATTCTACGGTGGGCGCAGAATGTTTTTGTGTGGAATACATGATAATCTCCTCCTTGGGGGTGATTCTTTCATTATAGTGTGGACAGAAAAGAAAAACAAGGCAGAAAGGAGATTATGCTTGCATCCTGTCAGATTTTGTGATAATATCTGTTGAGTGAATACAAATGTGTTTCTGGGACGAACATTCCCGGGCACGGATTGCGGCATCAGGAGGAACTATGACGAAAAAAACAAAGTTTTATCTGGTTAAAGAAAAAGCCGTTCCGGAAGTGCTGTTGAAAGTGGTGGAAGCAAAGAGGATACTTGATGCAGAGAAGATGACGACAGTACAGGAGGCAACGGAACGGGTTGGGATCAGCAGAAGTTCTTTCTACAAATATAAAGATGATATTCAGCCTTTTCATGAGCAGGCGAAGGGAAGAACGGTGACATTCATTTTGCAGATGGATGATACTCCTGGAATTTTATCAGATATTTTAAAGACAGTAGCCGATTTTCGTGGTAATATATTGACTATCCATCAGAGTATCCCGATTAACGGAATCGCAACCTTAACTTTGAGCGTGGAGATTCTGCCGGAAGCGGGAGATGCTGAAGATATGGTCGCACAGATGGAACAGCAAAAAGGTGTTCATTATTTAAAAATATTAGGCAGGGAGTGACAAGATGATACAGATTGCAGTTTTAGGTTATGGTACAGTAGGATCAGGTGTTGTGGAAGTTATAAACACAAACCATGCAAGTATTAATAAAAAAGCGGGGGACGAGATCAATATCAAGTATGTGCTTGATCTGAGAGATTTTCCGGGAGATCCGATTCAGGAAAAGATCGTTCATGATTATGAGGTAATCATCAACGATCCGGAGATTAAGATTATTGTTGAAGTAATGGGTGGAACTAATCCGGCATATTCCTTTGTAAAACGTGCGTTGGAGAGCGGAAAGTCTGTCTGCACATCTAACAAGGAACTGGTTGCCAAACATGGTGTGGAATTGTTGGCAATTGCCAGAGAAAAGAATATCAACTTCCTTTTTGAAGCAAGCTGCGGCGGCGGTATTCCGATTATTCGTCCGTTGAATTCTTCTCTGACAGCAGATGAGATTGATGAGATTACAGGTATCCTGAACGGTACTACCAATTATATTTTAAGTAAGATGGCATCGGACGGTTCTGAATTTGAGGACGTTCTGAAAGATGCACAGGAAAAAGGTTATGCGGAGAGAAATCCTGCTGCTGATGTGGAGGGTTGGGATGCCTGCAGAAAAATAGCTATTCTGTCTTCTCTGGCCTTTGGCAATCATGTGGATTTTGAGGAAATCTATACAGAAGGTATTACTAAAATTACGGCAGCAGATATCAAATATGCAAAAGCATGGGGCGCAAGCATCAAATTGCTGGCTACCAGCCGCAAAGTGGGAGATGGTTTCTATGCCATGGTTTCCCCGGTAATGATCAACAGCAACAACCCTCTGTACAGCGTCAACGATGTATTTAATGCAATCTTTGTACACGGCAATGTGCTGGGTGATGCTATGTTCTATGGAAGCGGAGCCGGAAAACTGCCGACAGCCAGCGCGGTTGTAGGTGATGTTGTGGATGCAGCCAAACATCTGGATACCAATGTGATGGTAGGATGGAGCAGCAAAAAGCTGGAACTGATGGATGTGAAGAATGTAGAAAACCGTTTCTTTGTTCGTATGGGCGGAAGCTATACGGAAAATCTGCCGAAAGTAGAAGAAGTTTTCGGACCGGTGGATTCAAAAGTACTGGCGGAAGTTAATGGTGAATTTGCATTTATTACGGGTAAAATGACAGAGGCAGAATATCAGGAAAAAGCAGCGAAACTGGATGATATCCGTGGAATGATCAGAGTTCGTTTTTAAAATGAAGGGGGACAGTGAGAGCTGTCCCTTATTTTTGGACATACAGTGATTGAGGAGGATGAAAAAATGAAGTATGTTGTAGTGTTAGGAGATGGAATGGCTGATCAGCCTATTGCAGAACTGGGAAATAAAACACCGCTGGAATATGCGGATACGCCTATGATGGATGAATTGGCAGGAATTTCAGAGATTGGTATGGCGAAGACAATTCCAGAAGGTATGAAGCCGGGAAGTGACACAGCCAATCTGGCTGTTATGGGTTATGATCCCAGACAATATTATACAGGAAGATCTCCACTGGAAGCCCTGAGCATTGGTGTGGATATGAAGGATACGGATGTGGCGATTCGATGTAATATCGTTACACTTTCTGAGGATGAAGAAAAGTATGAGGACAGAACCATGATCGATCATAGTTCTGATGAGATCAGCACAGAGGATGCGGCAGTTCTGCTGAAAGCGGTCATGGACGAGATGCAGAATGAAATCTATCAGTTTTATGTGGGAACCAGCTACCGTCACTGCCTCATCTGGAATGGCGGAAGTGTAGTGGAATTGACACCGCCCCATGATATACTGGAGAGAAAAGTAGGAGAATATCTTCCGGAAGATGTGATGCTGCGCCAGATGCAGGAGAGAAGTTACGAAATTCTTTCCCGCCATCCACTGAATCTGGAGAGAAAGGCGAAGGGCCTGCATCCTGCCAACAGTATATGGTTCTGGGGAGCCGGTACCCGTCCTGCTCTTGACTCTTTTGAGGGAAAATACGGTAAAAAGGGTGTTATGATTTCAGCAGTAGATCTATTGAAAGGCATTGCTGTAGGTGCAGGGCTGACAAATGTCATTGTAGAAGGAGCAAATGGCGGATTGCATACAAATTATGAAGGAAAAGCACAGGCAGCAGTTGACGCATTGACAAAAAAAGGGTATGATTTTGCTTATATTCATGTAGAAGCTCCCGATGAAATGGGACATCAGGGAAGTGTGGAACGGAAAGTTCAGGCAATTCAGTTTCTGGATGCGAGAGTAATCCGACCGGTAAAGGAACAGCTGGATCAGTCTGGTGAGGATTATCGCCTGCTGGTTCTTCCGGACCATCCCACACCGATTTGTGTGAGAACACATACTTCAGACCCGATTCCCTATCTGTTATATGACAGTACAAAAGATGAGCAGCATACATGGAAGTATTGTGAGGCAGAGGCTGAGAAGTCAGGCCGCATGTGGGAAAAGGGATATGAATTGATGGCATATCTGCTGAGATAGATTTTCTGCTTGCGGCTGTATTTTTCACAGAATACTCTGCAGTAGGAGGAAACAAATGTTAATCGTCAAAAAATTCGGCGGCACCTCGGTAGCAAACAAAGAGCGGATTTTCAATGTGGCGAAGCGGTGTATCAGAGATTATGAAAAAGGTCATGATGTGGTGGTTGTGTTATCCGCGATGGGTAAATATACAGATGAGCTGATTGATAAGGCGAAAGATATTAATCCCAACCCACCTAAAAGAGAGATGGATATGTTGTTCACGATTGGTGAGCAGATGTCAGTAGCTTTGATGGCGATGGCGATGGCTCAACTGGGAGTTCGTGCCATTTCTCTGAATGCTTTTCAGGTAGCGATGAAGACAACCAGTGCCTATAGTAATGCCCGCCTGAAAAAGATTGATACGGAAAGAATCCGAAGAGAACTGGAAGACAGAAAGATTGTTATCGTAACAGGATTCCAGGGAGTGAATAAGTATAATGATTATACCACGCTGGGAAGAGGCGGCTCTGATACCACTGCTGTGGCTCTTGCTGCGGCACTTCATGCGGATGCATGTGAGATTTATACAGATGTAGATGGTGTATATACGGCAGACCCGAGGCTTGTACCGACGGCCAGAAAGCTTAAGGCAATTACCTATGATGAAATGCTTGATCTGGCAACCCTGGGGGCAGGTGTTCTGCATAACCGTTCCGTTGAGATGGCAAAAAAATATGGGGTGCGTCTTGTTGTACGCTCCAGTCTGAATGAATCAGAAGGTACTGTGGTGAAGGAGGTCGTAAAAAAAGTGGAAAGAATGATTATCAGCGGTGTAGCTCTTGACCGGAATGCAGACAGGATTTCCGTAATCGGAATCCAGGATGTACCGGGAAGTGCATTTAAGTTATTTAATACTCTGGCAAAGAAAAATATTAATGTAGACATTATTATTCAGTCTGTGGGAAGAGAAGGAACAAAAGATATTTCCTTTACAGTATCCCATGAGAATCTGAAAGAGGCAATCGATGTTCTGGAAGAGTATCAGGAAGTTCTGGGATTCGAACGGGTGGAATATAACTGTGACGTGGCAAAACTTTCAATTGTTGGCGCAGGAATGATGTCCAATCCTGGAGTTGCAGCAAAGATGTTTGAATGTCTGTATAACCAGAATGTCAATATCAATATGATAGCAACTTCTGAAATCAGAATCACCGTGCTGGTGAGCACAAAAGATGCGGTTAAAGCAATGAATGCGGTACATGACGCATTTGGATTATCAGAAGAGTAAAAAAGTGACCGGGGGACAGCAGGGGTGGCTGGGGGACGGGTTCAGGTGGCTGGGGGA